>NZ_JAAHHC010000057.1:0-37598 GCF_010672265.1 Moorena sp. SIO3A2 | reverse complement strand
GCTTAAATTAGAGACAATTTCCATGAACCTTTTAGTTCTTCTTTTGTCTCCTAAATCTGTTCTTCCTAGCTCTTTCAATATCCATTGTTCCATATTTGTGATAATAGATGCCAGAGGCGATTCTAGCAAGAACACACACTTGACTCTTTTTGTCAAGTTTTATGTTAAGAAAGATGTTTATAAAGCATAGCTTTTTTAAGGGGGGCTGGGGGGGATCATAATCTTGCGTAAAACTTTGAAAACACGCCCTAGTCTGTAATCGGGCAAGGGAAGCGTGCTTCTCTTGGGCAACCTTGGGCAAGATTTGGCCTGTACTGTGGTTGGTATAAACTGAACCAGTGAAATTTTGTAAGTAGCTATGACCCAGTCGATCCCAAGGATTGCCCTCGCAGAATTCCTCACTCAAGCCAATATTGAGGCTTCTCCGGCATGGGAATTAATTGATGGGCGAGCAGTCCAAAAACCAATGCCAACCCTATTTCACTCGCGCCTACAACGCAATCTGGTTAATTACATTAATGATCGTACCAATGGATTTGAAGCGGTGCAGGAGCTACGCTGCATCATACCTCCCTACTCGCCAGTGCCAGATATTGCTATCGTTGCTTGCGATCATCTTCCTGATCAGGACGGACCCCTTGATGGAGCACCCGATTGGCTGATAGAAATTCGTTCCCCTGACCAAAGCACTTTAAACTTGCAAAACAAGATTCTGCATTGCCTCAGTAATGGAACACAATTAGCCTGGTTAATAGATTTCGCTCGTCAGCAGATTTGGGTCTGGCAGGGAGATGACCTACCCATAGTCTGTTCAGGAGAAGAAATTCTACCAAGCTTAGGCATTCTCCCCGAACTTACGGTCAACGGGGTAATGGCTATGACTCGCCGATCATAGCTCGTTGCTCCTGCCTTGATTTTATGCTATTTGTTGCCCGAGATCGATGATGTTGGGTTGAGCTTCGTGAAATCCAACCGACAAGATAATGCGTTCGCGAAGCGGCGACCTTCGCGTAGCGTGGCCCATTCGCGTAGCGTGGCCTTTTGGCCAAGGCCAAGGAGCATCGCACTAAAAAACTTAAAATCCACCACAGCCCCAAACATAGCTCCTGGCTCAATATCGCAGAAATCGAACTCTCGGCAATGACCAGGCAATGGCTTAATCCTAGAATTCGTGATCTCCATACCCTCAAATCTGAAATCGCTCCATAGAACCAACAGAAAAATACTCAAAACCTAAAAGGTTATTAACAGTTATACTGACCAAAATGCCAGAACTGAAGTTCCCCCATACAAACGTACTACCTGTCTCTCAAAGCTTTACTGCGCTTACATTTTGATAGTGTAGAACTAATGTACTACTGGGTACAAATCTCTCTAAGCCTTGTTTAGTGGGAGTTTCGGCTGGATTACCGGTTTTTAGTCTAAGCTCCCATTGTAGTGCATACCCTAACCAAAAACAAGTTTTTACATGGCGGAGGAGTTGCATTGAACTGTCGCAAGTTAAGCTAAAATAAATGGCAACAGTGTACACCCTTCATTGCACGAGTACGCTACAATTTATTCATAGCAATAGGTTCAGCCGTTTTCCCTCGTCAGTCTGTACCCAGTAATACTGTTGTTCTACAACCCTCAAAGCTAGGATTGGCAGTACTTTTGGACTTATTTAGTACATGTGTACGGGGGAACTTCAGCCAGAATTTAACTTAAATTCATGTATCCAAAAAATTGAAATTTTTAATAAATCTAACTTTTAGCAGATTAATTTATCTCAAACTTTGATTTCAATTTAATTGAATTGAGTAGATTTTTACAAGCATCACTGCGATAGTTTACAATAATGAGCCATCAGAACATTACCGGATTAGCTAAGCAAGGCAATCCAAAAGCGATCGCGGCATTAATCAACCATTCTCTCAAATCCAAAGGCATTAGAGCTAAAGTTAAACTCAGAGATGACTGCTTGTCTGTGTTGCTAGAGTCAACTCAAGTACCAAATCAAGAAGAATTAGTAGCTTTCCTTCGTAAAAAAATCATCGCTTTGGAAGTTGAATCGATTAGAACCGTCAAGGTTTATGGATGTCAGTTGGGTAAAAACTCCCCAGATTGGCGTGAAACAATCCAGTTAGTACTCCACCAAAAAAATTTTGATGACTCCAAAGTAGGAGAGCTATTGAGCAGAGGCACTCAAGAGCAGATCGAAACGAACGAAAGTGACGATCACAATCAAATTGTTGGAGTACCAGAGAGCCTTGCTGCTTTCAACCCGGTACCGATATCGTCGTCGGATAATACCACTTCAAATGATGTACCTATAGAAGACAGCATAGTTCAACAGCCCAAGAGTGCTGTCAATGCTAAAAGTTATAAGTATAATAATGCTAATAAAAGTCGAAAAAATCTGATTAATGACGAGTCATTATCTGGAAAAGAACCTTGGTTAGCTGTAATTTTATCAAAGTTTTTGCCTGGGCTTGGGCAGATATACTCCGGTGAAATTATTAGAGGATTGTGGATAATATCTATTATAAATGTACTGTTTTACTTGGGATTAATTCTAATCTTAACTCCTAAAGTTGAATTGGTAATCGGCTTCCTCTGCTGGTTAGCTATGATGCTGCTCTGGTTATGGAATCTCTTTGATGCTCATCAATGTGCCATAAAAGCGAATAGTGCAAGCTTTGAAGAATTGAGAAAAAGAGACAAAGACCCCTGGCTGGCTGTATTTTTATCAGGAGTAATACCTGGTTGGCCTGGTTTGGGGCATTTATACATTAAGAAATTTGGGCTGGGTATTTTATTCTTTATTATTGTTATAGTTTTAGGATTTTTTCCCTTAGCGCCACTGATTTTTTCCGGTTTTGTTGCTTATCATGCTTACTCGGCTTCACCAGTTCGTAGAGAAAGAACGAAAAATTTTATAGTAACCATTTCTTTACTCCTAATGATTTTTGGTATTTGTGAGTTTGGTTTGCAGTTTTGTTGGAAAGCATATGTTGCAGAAGCTCGCTACATACCTGCTGGTGGGATGTTACCTACGCTCCAAATTAATGACCGCCTGATTATTGAAAAGTTAAGTTATCGCTTCAAAGATCCAGAGAGAGGAGATATCATAGTATTTAACCCTACTGATACTCTCAAAAAGCAAAACTTAACGCAGGCATTTATTAAACGTGTAGTTGGTTTACCAGGTGACAAAGTAGAACTTAAAGATGGAAAGGTCTACATTAATAATCAACCATTAGCAGAAGACTATATTGCTGATGGTCAACCAACAGTGATGAATGCTTGTAAATCTGTACCGCAACCCTATTTGTGTAAACCGGTGACACTGCCACCTAACTCCTATCTGGTACTAGGTGATAACCGGGAAAACAGCTACGATAGCCGCCATTGGGGGGTTGTTCCCAGAGAGAACATTATTGGTAAAGCATTCATAATCTACTGGCCTCGCGATCGCAGCGGTATAACCTTGTGAAATTGATGTACATTGTCTGGTTCGAGTCTTGAACCATTTCCCGAATCATGACAGCAAAGTAAGCACTCCAAGCAGCATCAGCATGAATAGTCAACTCTAGTCCCAAACAAAGAAGTGTTTTGAGTGACATACTCCCGACGTTGCCCTAACGGGACAACGCGGGCTTCTTGCCAACACCACCCAACGGTATCGGCTAAAGTTTCAACAGTTCAGCTAACACCTGAACATAAGGTTCACTCAACATAGTAGTATGGTTTCCAGGAACAACATTAACCTCCACGGGTTGCCTAGAAAGCTGATTCCATCCCCAAGTTGGATCCGTGGGAACTTCACCAAGCATTCCCAATTTATCCTGATAAACTTCGCTGGTGCGGAACAGGGTAATCCGACCTTGATAACCTGCTTGTGGGAGATAACTCATAACAGCCAATTCATCAGCTTTAATCGTTTGAACAATCCCACGCACTCGTTCAATTCCTGAATTAGGTGGCAACAGATTGACGGTTTCCATCTGTTGTTTGAGATGGTTTAATTGGGCTAATGGAGTTAGAGGTTTGAGGGTTTCATAAGAAATCTCTAGATTTTTCCCAGATAACATTTCGAGGATATGGGCAATATTAGTCAACCATCGGGCATCATCCCAATCTAGCTGTTTGGGGGCGCTACTAGGAAGTCGGGCGGGAAGGTCAAATAGGGCGAGGAGGGCGACCGTTTCTCCCAACTGTTGTAGCTGTTGTGCCATTTCAAAAGCAACCATAACCCCAAAGGAATGACCTGCGAGGAAGTACGGACCAGAGGGTTGAAGGGATTGGATGGCTTGGAGGTAGTAAGCGGCTACCTCTTCAACACTACCAAAGGGTTCCGACACTCCATCTAAGCTGGGGGGTTGCAAGGCGTAAAAAGGTTGGTCATTTCCCAGATGACGGGCGAGTTGGTGGAAGTAGACCACATTGCCACCGGAACCAGGTATACAGAACAAAGGTGAGTTGTTTCCAAGGGGTTGAATAGCAACTAAGGGAGACCAAGAGTGAGTATCAGTTTTTTGGCGCAGTAGAATGGCTAATTGTTCTAGGGTAGCGCCTTGGAAAAGGGCGGCTAAAGATAAATTTTTGCCAAATTCTTTCTCAATGTCAGCCATCAGACGCACTGCTAACAGAGAATGACCACCGAGGTCAAAGAAGTTATCTCGGACTCCGATGGGAGAAACACCGAGAATATCTGACCAAATTTGAGCTAGTTGTAATTCCACCGAGTCCCGGGGAGCAACAAAACTGCTTTCTGGAACCAAACTTGAAGCATCGGGGACAGGTAAACCACGACGATTGACTTTACCGTTAGGAGTCAGGGGCATTGCTTCGAGAAAGACAAAAGCAGCAGGAATCATGTAGTGGGGTAGCTTAGTTTTGAGGAAGGAACGCAAATCATTGATTGTAGTTTTGGCGTCATTGGTAGTTAAATAGGCAACCAGGCGTTTGTCTCCTGGAATGTCCTCGCGGGCAATGACTACAGCTTCTCGCACCTTGGAATGTTGGGCAAGTACTGCTTCAATTTCTCCAAGTTCGATGCGGAAACCTCGAATTTTTACTTGATGATCAATACGTCCAATAAACTCTATATTTCCATCGGGTAAATAACGAGCTAAATCCCCAGTTTTGTAGAGGCGAGAACCGGGTTTATTGCTAAACGGGTTAGGGATAAACTTTTGCTCTGTTAATTCGGGACGGTTGAGATAGCCTCGGGCTAAACCCACGCCACCAATATGGAGTTCTCCGGGTACACCAATGGGTACGGGTTGGAGATGTTTGTCCAGGATATAGATAACGGTGTTGGCAATCGGACGACCGATCGGTGGTTTGTGATTGATGTTGGTACATTCGGCTACAGTTGCAAAAACAGTAGATTCTGTCGGTCCGTAGCCATTGAAAAAGCGCCGACCCACTGACCATTGCTCTACCAACTCTTTGGGACAAGCTTCTCCGCCCACAATAATATTCTCTAAGGTTGGCAGAGTTTGATTGGTCAAAGTGAAGAACGCTGATGGTGACAAAGTGACATGAGTAATGGCTTGCTTTTGTAATAACTCTATTAACTCTGCTCCGGGTCGCAATGATTCAGTCGTTCCCATAAATAGTCGCGCCCCAGAACAAATGCTCATCACAATTTCCCAGATTGAAACATCAAAACTAAAAGACGCAAACTGGAGAATGCGACTGTTTTGCTCGACATCAAAAAGTCTATTGTGAGCGAAAGCTAAATTGCACAATCCTTGATGAGCAACCATAACTCCTTTCGGTTTGCCCGTTGAACCAGATGTATACATCACATAAGCCAAGTTGTTAGGTATTGTTTGATGAACAGGGTTCTGTTGGGATTTTGAGTTAATCCCATTCCAATCTGCATCCAACAATACCACCTGAGCCTGTGTTTCTGGAAGTCGATCACGCAACTTAGATTGTGTTAACAAAACTGGCACCGAGGAATCTTCCAGCATATAGGCAATGCGTTCGGTAGGATAATTAGGGTCTAATGGCACATAAGCCCCACCTGCTTTAAGAATCCCCAATAATCCCACCAGCATCTCCAGAGAACGTTCGACACAGATGCCCACTAATACCTCTGGTCTTACCCTCATATTTTCCAAATAATGCGCCAGTTGATTGGCTTGACAATTTAACTCGTGATAAGTTAATTTTTGCTCTTCAAATACCACCGCCACTGCATCCGGTGTTCTTTCTACTTGTTCCTCAAACAACTGATGAATGCACTTATCCTTGGGATATTCAGCTTGAGTATTATTCCATTCTACCAACAACTGATGACGCTCACTTTCAGTCAACAAAGGTAATTCAGAAATGCTTTGGTTGGGATTGGTAACGATTCCCACGAGCATTGTACTCAAATGGCCGCTCATCCGCTTAATTGTAGTGGCATCAAACAAATCAGTGTTGTATTCAGTCAGAAGAACCATTCCCTCCGATTCTTCCTCTAAGAGATAGAAAGTGATGTCAAACTTAGAAATCTCAGGATCTACGTCAAAGTAAAACGCTTTCCATCCTAACTTGTCTTCCGTTACTAGAGGTGGATCGATGGTAAAAGCCACCTGAAAGATGGGATTTTGGTTGACTTGGTAATCGGGATGAAGGGCTTCTACCACCTTCTGGAACGGCAGATCTTGATGGGAGTAAGCTGATAAACAAACATTCCGGACTCGCTTTAACAGTTCGCAGAAACTAGGGTTGCCGCTGAGGTCACTACGCAAGACTAAAGCATTGAGAAAGTTTCCAATGATTCCTTCTAACTCCGGTCGATCCCGTTGGGAAATAACAGTACCTAGAACAATATCTTCCTGGGTCGAATAGCGATAAAGCAAAACTTTGATTGCTGTGGCGAAGGTCACAAATAAGGTAACACTTTCTTTGCGGCTAAGAGAAATGAGCTTTTCGATTAGGTCAAAGGGCAGTCGGTGACGAAGAAATGAACCGGTAAAAGTGGTTTGGGGAGTGCGAGGACGGTCAGTGGGAAGTTGTAACTGGGGTAAATTTTCTAGTTTTTTCTCCCAGTAGGCAAGCTGATGGGACAGAACTTTTCCCTGTAACCGCTGGCGTTGCCAAACCGCAAAATCGGCATATTGTATGGGTAATTCTGGCAGAGGTGAGGGTAAACCTTGAGAAAATGCCGTATAAATAATTTCTAATTCCTGGATAATATGCACAAATGATTCGGCATCTATAGCACTGTGATGAATAGCGAAGTAGAGCCGATAGTTGTCTGAAGCAAGCTGAATCAGAGTAGCTCGCAGCAAGGGTCCTCGGGTGAGGTCAAATCCTTGGCGAAGCTGTTCGGTGGCAATACGCAGTGCTTCTCTTTCTCTTGCGGTTTCTGACCATTCCCGCAAATCGACTATTGGTAAAGTAAATACAGATGGTGGATGAATTTCCTGGCAAGGTTGACCATTAAGGACTCGATAGGTCGTTCGCAGAATTTCGTGACGGCGGATGAGTTCCGTCAGACTTTCTTCCAAGGCAGGAATATTTATATCTCCACCTAGATGAATGCTCAAGGTTTCGTTGTAGACTGGTTTTTCTGGGGTTAACTGGTTGAGAAACCACAGTTGTTCTTGCGCAAAAGATAAAGCAATGGTTTGCTCTCGTGAAATGGGTTGTAGGGGTGGTACAATAGTTAATGCCTCTTCCTGAAGAACCTCCTTGGCTAACTCAGCAACTGTGGGACACTCAAACAAGCAATTCAGGGCTAATTCTACCTGGAAGCGATCGCGCACTAGCCCGATAATTTTGGTGGCTAATAGGGAATGACCACCTAATTCAATAAAGTTGTCGTGAACTCCGATAGGAGAAACACCAAGAATCTCTGACCAGATTTGCGCTAGTTGCAGTTCTACCGAATCCCGGGGGGCAACAAAACTGGTTTCATTGGCGAGAGTGGAAGCATCAGGGGCAGGTAAAGCCCGGCGATCGACTTTGCCACTGGGTGTTAAGGGTAAAGCTTCTAACGTCACAAAAGTCCCAGGCACCATGTAGTCTGGTAACTTTTCCTCAAGAAAGCGACGCAGTTGACCTGAAGTCGGGATTTGCCCCTGATTTGGACAAACATAAGCGACTAAGCGCTTATTCCCAGGTTGGTCTTCTCGGACAATCACTGCAGTCTGCCGCAGGTTGGGGTGTTGGGCAAGTATTGCTTCAATTTCTCCAAGTTCGATCCGGAAACCCCGCACCTTGACCTGATTATCAATGCGACCCAGATATTCGATATTGCCATCGGGTAAATAACGGGCTAAATCCCCAGTTTTGTAAAGGCTCGACCCCTGTTCTTGACTAAAGGGATTGGCAATAAATCGTTCTGCGGTCAAGTCAGGGCGGTTGAGATAACCTCGGGCTAGGCAAACTCCCCCGATGTACAACTCACCAGGAATTCCCACAGGTACAGGTTGTGCGAATTGATCTAATAGGTAAATCTGAGTGTTAGCAATGGGACGACCAATAGGTGGTAGTGCTGACCAATTGTCAGTAGAACCGGTTAAGGTGAATGCTGTGACTACATGACTTTCTGATGGTCCATAATGATTATGAAGGGAACAATCTTTTAGCTGGGAGAAAAAGCTAGCGATCGCTGGAGTAATTTGCAACTGCTCCCCTGCTGTTATTACTTCCTGCAGACTGGTGGGAATCAATCCCAAAGTTTGAGCGGTCTCTGCTAACTGCTGTAAGGCAACAAAAGGAAGAAACAGTCTTTCTATTTGTTTTGCTCTTAACAAATGTAGCAAAGCAACAGGGTCTCGTCGCACTTCTTCTGGGATTAAGACTAAAGTTTCACCCCCACACCAGGTTGAAAATATTTCCTGAAAGGAGACATCAAAGCTAATTGGTGCAAATTGCAGGGTTTTTGCTTTTGGTGAAACTGTTGTGTTTGACCGTTGCCACAAAATCAAATTGCTCAAGGCAAGGTGCTTCATTGCTACACCTTTAGGCTTACCTGTAGAACCAGAAGTGTAGATTACATAAGCCAAGTTTTCCTGATCAGCAGTACAGTTGGGATTTAAGTCAGTTTCTTGACTAACTAGATTCCAGTCAGCATCTAAACAAATGATTTGCACTTTATTTTCCGGTAATCCAGCTCCCAAGTTTTTTTGAGTTAATAGTACTGAAGCTTGAGAATTTTCCAGCATATAGGAGATGCGCTCAATCGGATAACCTGGGTCTAGGGGAACATAAGCCCCACCGGCTTTGATAATGCCCAACAATCCCACCACCATCTCAAGAGAACGCTGTACACAAATCCCCACCAAAACATCGGGGCCAACTCCTATAGATTGTAAATAATGTGCTAATTGATTCGCCCGACAATTCAACTCCCGATAAGTTAATTGCTCCCTATCAAACACCACCGCCACTGCATCGGGTGTTTTTTCCACCTGATCCTCAAACAACTGATGAATGCACTTATCTTTGGGATAGTCAAGCTGGGTATTATTCCACTCCACTAACAGTTGATGACGCTCTTTGTCGGTTAACAGAGGTAATTCAGAAATGCTTTGGTTGGGATTGGTAACGATTCCCTCTAGCAAGGTCTGAAAATGAGCCACCATCCGGTGTATCCTGTCAGCATCAAACAAATCTGTGCTATACTCAAGGTAACCAATAATTCCTTCCGGTCTGTCTTCTAGATTTAGAAATAAATCAAACTTTGACGTAGCGTTATCCACATCTTGCAAGCTGACAGTCCAGTCTAAATCAAAGGCTGGTGGTGGTGGTTCCATCGTACAAATCACCTGGAACAGAGCATTTTTACTTAGGTCGCGTAAGGGATGGAGTGTCTCCACAAGTTTTTGAAAGGGGATATCTTGATGAGCATAGGCTTCTAACAGGACTTTTCGCACCTGATCGAGCAACTGTCGAAAACTGGGATTGCCCGAACAATCTGTCCGCAACACCAGCATATTCACAAAGTAGCCAATCAGGTTTTCAATTTCTGGGGAATGGCGACCTGAACTCGCCGTACCAACCATCAAATCTTCCTGCCCTGTGTATCGATAGAGCAAGGTTTTGAAGGCTGTTAACAATGTCATAAATAGCGTTACTCCTTCCTGCTGACTGAAGGCTTTGAGTGCCTCACTCAGACTTTTAGACAAGGTTAACTTTTGCTTCGCACCTCGAAAACTCTGTACTGGAGGTCGGGGACGATCGCAGGGTAACTGAAGTATGGGCAGTTCGCCACTGAGTTTTTGTTTCCAATAGTCAAGTTGCTGGGACAACACTTCGCCCTGCATCCACTGTCCCTGCCACACGGCAAAGTCTGCATATTGTAGGGGGAGTTCGGGAAGGGGCGATCGCTGACCTGAGGAAAAGGCTTGGTAGAGGGTTGCCAATTCTTTCAGAAAAATACCATACAGGGAAACCCCGTCAATGGCAATATGATGGAAGGTTAGAAATAACCGATACTCTTGGTCTGTTAGCTGTATCAAGATGGCTCGCATTAGTAGCCCAGAAGCATTCAGATCGAATAGTTTTTGAGCTTCATTAGTTGCCTGTTGTCGCGCTTCAGTTTCCCGTTTGTTTTTCGGAAATTCCCGCAGGTCGATCCTTGTCAACTTAAAGTCAGGTGGTGGAGCAATAATTTGAACGGGTTCTCCGCTCACAATCATAAAGTTAGTTCGTAAAGCTTCGTGACGGCGGATAATCTCCTTCAGGCTTTCTGAGAGTGCGATCGCATCTAATTGACCCCGAATATGAACTGTTGCGGGCTCGTTATAGAAAGGAACCTTCGGATTAAGTTGTGCGAGCAACCACAGTTGTTCCTGAAAATAGGAAAACGGTATTGGTCCAGGATCGGTTCGGCGAGTTATCGTTTTGGCCGACCCTTGACGCAAGCCTTTTTTATGGAGCAGGAGTTTGAGGAGTTCTTGTTTGTCTGTGGTTAAAAAACAATCTGACGAAGACTTATCCATTTTTTTGAAACCATTCCTAATTTTTATCGTTTTTATTTAGCAGACAAGAGGCTTTCAGAATCAGCTAGAGGTTTCAGTGGCTTATAATCGCGACCGACCAAAAATTCTGGTCTGGGCCGATCGACAGAAACGGGAAGATTCTCTACACTGTTGTAAGTAATAATCAGAAGTCGGCGGAGAAAAGGAGAAATGTTGGTAACCGAGCCATGAACCACGTTACTCTCGAACAACAGTATAGACCCAGCCGTACCTTTCGGGGCTAAAATTCCAATTTTTTTAACTAATTGTGTAACAGTTTGTGGGGGAATACAATACTTAAGATTTGCGCTAACATTCACTTTATAATCTGCTGTTTCAGGATTAGCTTCAGTTTTTTATACCGATGCTTCTAGATCGAGAATCCCCTGTTTGTGGGAACCTGGAATAAAAATCATCGGTCCGTTAAATTCATTGAGATCATCCAATAAAATTGCTAGGCTAATCACCTTGGGTAGTGGCATTCCATCTTCCTTGTGCCAGTAGATAAAATCTTGATGCCAAGGCCATACATCTCCACCAAAAGCTGCTTTTAAATTGATCTTAAATTGGTAAAGATACACCTGACTGCCAAGAAGCTGATGGGCAGGTTCGAGCAAGCGCGGTTCTCGGATTAAGTTGTGGAAAACCTTGTTAAACAGATAGCAACCGTGTAAAGCGCGAACCGTCTTACGATCTTTTTCTAGCACTCGCCCTGGTACATCTTCAGCCATTAAACCGGGTAGCTGTGCTTGCATCAGCGAGACTTCCTCTTGAGAAAATAAATCGGGAATTAACAGAAAACCCTGGTTGTTATATTGGTCTATTTGTTTTGTTGTAAGTTTCATAAACTTTATGGATTTATAAACAACTTGAAACGTCATAGACTTTTACGAGTTTTCCTTCATCTGAGCTAGCATGGCAGCCACTTCTTCGGGAGATAGCCGATTAATTGCTTGGAAAGTCCTGGCAATTTTGTCAATGACTTCCCGACCTCCTCCACTTTCTGGCATTGCTTCCACTAGTCCACTGGAGTTTAGACTAAGAGCTGATTTGTAAACTCGCTGTAATCCTTGTAGGATAAGGCTTGCGCTAAACTAGAACAATTGAACTATTTAATACCAAAAAGACAATCATAGCAAGGTTTTCAGGCTTCTTAATATTTACTTTACAAATTAGCTCTAAAGCTTGAATAATGAATCAATCTCTGGGGTAAATTAAAACTGAAATCGTTGCGAAATTTCTATAAAAATCAGGGTAATTTTTTAAATTTATTCGTTTTATTTTTGCTTTCAAAGGTACCTTGGCCTTTTTTTACAATAGGACACCTTAGTTTCTTATTCCTCTTTTTGCCTTTTTGCCAGCCTGGGGATTTTCCACGCAGTTTGGGTGAACGAGTAGGTGTACCAATCGCAAACATTACTTCAATCGCAAACATTACTTCGCTCCAAGCTGCTGCGGTTCTTCCGGGGGATAATTGAGTTTGATGTTTTTGCCAAAGTAAAGGATTATCTGTGATTTATTTGTGGGCTAACCACAACTGCCAAGTCATTAAAGGCATCAATTGACTCCATGAGAGCAAGGTCTCCCGTTATAATCTTTGATTTAACGGGAGACCCCTTGCCCGTTTAGTTGGCAGAACCTTTTTTCTTCAACTTCAATCTACGTTGTAGCAATTATGCCTGACGGCAGGCTAAACCTTGGTTAGAATACTCCGTGATTCATCCGGGGGAGTGTCAACGGTTTGTTCAAATACTCGCTCTGCCAGAACGCACCTAGCTAGGTAGATTGCTGTTCCTGCCATGTAAACAACCAATGAAGCCCAAAGCAGATTAACATTCTCAAGATATCTTGCCGTAATAGATATTGGTAGATACATGACTATAAATGCAGCTAAAGCTGCATTTCGCAATGTTACACCCCGTTTTAAACCAATAAAGTATCCTTCTAACATTGATGCGCTGGCAAGGGCGAGAAGAAAAGGAAACAGCCAGATTAGGGTTTCCTGCATAATCGGGTAGAGTTCTGTATGATTAGTCAGTAACCTAAACATCTTAACTGGGAAGAAGAGTGGTAATACTGCAAACCCAAAAACGATTGGTATACTTGTTAGCATTGATAAATATAAGCTCTTTAAAACCAACTCATCTGCTCCTTTACTGGCAAAACTCCCTATGAAAGTTTGACTTGTCAGTCGGATTCCATGGATAGCAAAAGCACCAACTAAAATCCATTGCAACAGTAAACCATTACTACTTAGAGTTAGATTGCCTTGGGTTGCACTAAAATTTGTAAAAATAGCATAAGCCGAAATTAAGACTAAAAATCGAACCGTAATATTACCACTTAATGCGAGAATTTTTTTCAATGCTTTCCATCGCAAAACTAGACTTGAGACTTGCTGTAGTTTTGACCATTTAATTTGAAGACAGACTCCGACAAGGGCAACACTGAGAGCAATATATTGGCTTAGTGCGGTTGCTATACCTGCTCCAAAGGCACCCCACCCTAACCTTACAATCATCCCATAGTCAAGCATGGCGTTGCTTGCAACACCGACTAAAGACATGATCAGAACTGTTCTTTGTTGCTTCTGCCCAAGATACCAACCCGTCAATACATAGATTAATAAGACAGCAGGAGCACCCCAGATCCGAGCCTGAAAATAAATCATGCCTTGAGTTTCAATATCTGGCGTGCCATTGAGGATAGCAAATCCGAGAATCTGTAGGGGATACTGTAGTAGCAAAATAACTAGACCAACAACTAGAGCAACAAACCCACCCTGCAAAATAGCTAAAAGTATTTCTTCTTGCTGCCTTGAACTGCCTAAAGCGTGGGCTGTTATAGCGCTCGTACTATCTCTCAAAGATTGTAAAATCCTGTAGAGATAATCAAATATAATCGTAGCCAAAGTCACCCCTGCTAACATTTTGATGTTGTCAATATGTCCTAGAAAGATAGCATCAATAAGACCCGCTAGCGGAACAGTCATATTAGCTAGAGTACTAATTAAGCTTAGGCGTAAAAAGCGAAAGACAAAGTTCTCGGAATTATGAACTGAAGATGTGATTGTCATAAAAATCCAGCTAATACAACAAGATACCTTAGAATATGCAGTAAGGTATGTACCAACTTCCCTTTACAAGGAAAATCGGATGCATCAATAATTTTTTTGGAAAAATTTTCAGACGAAGTGGCTTGAACGACAGACATTATCCGGGAATGTCTCTGCATAGCCTGTCTTCGGCACAACCATCGGTTTTCAAGTAATTGTTTTGAATCTTCTCATATTTAATATCCCATAAGAACACTGAAATTATAATAAAACTTCCTGAGTATTACAACCTAGAGTTTAGACCAGGGTAATCCCATTGAGTTTGGTATAAATTGCACTTGACAAAGAGCGGCTTATAAAGTTCAAAAGTGTTTCTGCTGTCAAGGTTGTCTCTCAAAAGTGCAAGCAGTTATAGCAACCGCCACAACGGTTAGGACGCCTTGTGCAAGACATACTCCTTAGCTACCGTAGACAATCATACGGGTTTTGTTGTTTACGAATACGACATATGATCCAAGACCAGCATCGCTCAATCTTGTTAAGGTCTGGAGAATAGGGAGGTAAATATAACAATTGACAGCCTGCAAGTTGAATCAGTTGCTCAATACGACTATGTCTTAGCTCTCAAAGGCAACCAGGGGAAGCAAAGCGGCGCAGGTGGAAGATTGGTCCCGCGCAAGCTCAAGCAATGAACTGGCAGGGAATTAACTACAGCTATCACCAGACCCTCGCTTTTTGGGCATCACCGGTTCGAAACTCGCCAAGTCTGGGCGGTATCGGTCAGTCAACTTCTCCCTTTGCATCGGCAAGGCCAGTGGCTGGGCTTAACGACTGTGGTGATGGTTCGCACTCAACGCCAATTATGGAATAAAACGACCACAGAGGTTCGATTCTACATCAGTACTCAAAGGAGCAGAAGCGCAACGGCACAACCAGGTGATTCGCTGCCATTGGAGTATTGAAAACAGTTTGCATTGGGTGCTCGATGTCACAAAATACGAAGATGCTAGTCGCATCGGTACTGGTATTCCGCTCAAAATCTGGGTTTATTGCGTCGCTTGAGTATTAATTTACGTGGATCGCGAACCCTCCCGCGCCTTGTCTGAAGATGAAGCGCTATCAGGCTGGAATGGACAATGATTTTGTGATCAAAATCCTGGCAGCCAG
This sequence comes from Moorena sp. SIO3A2, assembly GCF_010672265.1. Lineage (NCBI taxonomy): Bacteria > Bacillati > Cyanobacteriota > Cyanophyceae > Coleofasciculales > Coleofasciculaceae > Moorena > Moorena sp. SIO3A2. The sequence continues at coordinate 22,421 of NZ_JAAHHC010000057.1, read as the reverse complement.
TGCCCCTGAGTCAGCCCCTTTGCCCACCACAGTAATCCCAAAGTGAGCCAAAGCCAGTTTAAGGAGGGGATGCTCTGACTGCAGCCAATTAGGAAAAAATCATCAGCACGGCAGTAGAACATACAGACTCAATTCTTTACCATCGAGTCTCAATTATGCACTCAAAAATTAACCCAGGTTACAACAATTTCAGAGCTCGATTAAAATGCGATTACCCTGTACTATATGGAGAGTATTTTGCCTGGGGGGGCGACAAGCGGCCTGTAACCCTTGATATATATTAAATTGAGCGAATTATGGTAAAAAAAGATAGGTCATAACTTGTCAATACGACCTATCAATTTAAAATGATACCATAATTATATCAAAAGCATCTCAAAAATCTACTTTCTGAATCTCAATTTTTTTTTTTTTACCTTATTATAATAATTATACAAGACACCAAAAATGTCAAATTTGAAAAAATCGCAGAGTCACTCCCTTTACCTATTCAATTTAACTCACGGCGTAAAAAAATACAGAGATTTTTGTCGTTACCAATATTCCAGGTCAAATCTTTGTGGTTTCCAATTATTCGAGAATGGATAAATCAAACATTTACTAAAGATGAAAAAATCTATTTAGCTATCGATAGAACTAATTGTAAAAAATACAATTTATTCATGATTAGTATTATTTATAAAAACCGAGCAATTCTTTGAAGTTACCCTAAGAGAGTGGATCCTTTATAGCGACAGGTTATGGGTAATACTTTTAGGTTATATGAAATAATGCTCCACTCTCTAAGGTTTCGTCTCCTGTTTATTTTGAACTTCTATCAAAGTTAGGTTCAAGCAATTTATCAGAGACGAAACCTTGAACAGTGGAGCCTTATTACAAAAGAGTTAACCCTTTTATGCATAACCGATTACCCATAAAGGCTCCACTGTTCTACGGTAACTTCAAGAGCAAACAAAATTAATTTAAAATATTATAGGGCTATTTGATAACTATCAGATAGTGATTTTGGTAGATCGAGAGTTTTGTTCGGTTAAATTTGCTCAATGGCTAAATACACAAGGTTTTCAATTTTGTTTAAGACTAAAATAATCGTGATTGAACTAGCAAATACCGGATGGGTTTCATTGAAAAGTTGTGGATTAAAACCGGGAAAATCGTTATTTTTTGAAAAGGTCAAAGTTACAAAAACTAAAAAAATAAAAGGATTTAGTGTAGCCTGTAAATGGAATAAAAGTTGCGGTGCGACCCCGCGCTTTTTCAAAGCGCTAGGGAACGCGCACCGTTATCGAAAATCTGTGACCAAAGAAGGTTGGTTTATTCTAACAAATATGAGTAGTATATCTGAGGCAATCGGAGCTTATAAAAAGCGAGGCAGCGCGGTCTTGGGGAGGCAGCGCGGTCTTGGGGAGGCAGCGCGGTCTTGGGGGTCCCCCCCATGAGCGACTGCCGTGGTTCCCCCCATGAGCGACTGCCGTGGTTTCCCCCATGAGCCACTGCATCAAGACAACGGTTTGATATTGAAGAGATGTTCCGAGACTATAAGAGCGGTGGATATAATATGGAAGGCAGCAATGTGGTCGATCAACGTTTTATTTATTTAGTTATTTTAATATCTTTTGCTTATCTTTTTGCCACAGTTAAAGTAGAAAAAATCAATAAAAAAGGAGTTCAAAACTATGTAGCTAGAGTTAAAGAATATGGGCGATTAACTAAAAGACATAGCGGTGCGACCCAAGGGCAGTTTACCTGCCCATTGGAAAGCGCACCGTCCAGTTTTTATATTGGTAATTATGGCCAAAAGTGGATTAATTTTATGGATAAATGTTGGGAATTAGTTGAAAATTTGATGCGTTTAAGTCGCCATAAGCTCGATAATTATTTACGAGGTATGAGAGCTATGAAGCTTATACAGTCTACTTTTTAGCTCTCATGTCGCCCCCCCAGCATATTACTATTGTCTTTAAATGTAGCACAAATATCTACATGGTAAGTATCTAATACAAACCCGTTTCTATACTTACCAGATTTAATTTCATTCGTTTTTATTGCTGAAAGCTGACCGCTAATAGCTGAATGCTTACTTATTAGTAGACTACAGTAGGGACGTCGCATACAACGTTCCTACAAGGTTATCATTTTTTTACTGTGGTTCATTGACCCTGGAGTTTAGACTAAAATCTGAACATTTATTCCATTTCTCAAATTGATCTTGGAAATTTATTTGAAAATCAAGAAATAGTCTAAACTCCAGTTAAGTAAGATTGCTCTACTAAAACAAATGTCACTTTCCGTGAAGAAACTTGGCAGCAGCCCGCATAAAGGCAGGTGCTTTTGTCTCACCATAAGGTGCTACGTAGGGCGTAGTCGATACGACAACCCCAACAAAATCTCGTTCTGGATCGACATAGATTAGTTGATTAAGATTGCCACTTTTGGCCATAGCTCCGTCCTCGAAAATCCAATCCCACTGGTAGCTGTTGGACTCGGCACGTTCGCCCCCAAAACTCTTGAAGCCTGATTCATCCTTCGCGCTGTCCTTAAAGGCTTCTGGGTCTCCTCCTGTCTGTATACGTGTCAGAACGGCGTCACTCACCACATCCTCCTGCGCCACCGCCTGCCAACTCGGCGTAAACAACACACCATAACGAGCCATGTCTTCCAGCGTCGTGGACATCAGACCCAGAGGCAAAGCAACACCTTCTGGTCTCATGTTGAACATAGCTGGCATCCGTGCGTTGAGTTTCCCCCATACGCGCTCTTCAAATACCGCAGCCCACGGCTTCTCCTCTATATGCTCAATCATCATCGTCAATACATCGGTGTTTGGAGAGGAGTAGCGAAAAACTGCTCCCGGCTCCTCTTCGTATAACGGCCAAAAGGCTCGCAACACGGAAACCGTGTCTTCTGTTTGGCAACCGCCAGAGTTAGGCGTCCCAAAGATGGCACTGAAGTAACTGACTATGACTGAGTTTGGGTCGAGGACCGATTCGCCGGTCTCCTCCGAATCAAGCGCTGTAGTATGGTTTAGCACGTTAAGGACACTCAAACTATCCCACGCAGTGCCAGCCAGTTCAGGGACATACTGGGTGATTGGTTGAGAGACGTCGATCTTGCCTTCCTCAGCCAACATTGCTGAGACCAGTCCAACAGTCGTCTTGGCCGACGACATCCAGACATGCATATCGGTTTTGGTCATTCCTGGGAAGGCTTCAAAAACGACCTTGCCTTGGTGAACCATCATTATGCCCTGGTGGCGAAAGGTCGGGTGTACTGAGTAATCTGAGAGTGTGAGCACTCCTTCACTGTCCGTCTTTACTTCTATTTTATCTAAATCTTCCTGAATATCCCGCTTCAAGCGCTTGAATTTCACAGCTGGCATAGACATTGCAGTCGGCATGAACTCGGGGAGGTTCATCAGGTAATAGAGTGCGTGGTCTCCTCCCATCTGAAGGTGGAAGTTATTAAACCTCTCACGGGCATGATCCACGAATTTCTTGGAAAACGGCTCTTTGGCTGCTTCTACAGGAAGCGTGGCACGGGCGCCTGGAACGGATAGATACTTGTATAAGTCACTACTCTTTGCATATGACGGCTGCTGTATCAGAGCACTCATAATCAGAATAGCGAGCAATATTCTTAATACATACCTCATTGTGACAATTTCCTTAAATCGATCATCAATTGTTATATACCATATTGAATTGTTATATACACAGGAATTACGCAAATTCATCTAAATACGCTATCAGTAGAGGTATAGTGTTATTTTATACTCATATATGTGGTGGTTATGCGTAAGTCCTGCACTATAACCCTCATGATCACCACGAATCATTGACATAACTATGGCACCATTGCTAACAAGCGATCGCTTTAAATCCTTAAGTACCCTAACCATCGCAGCACGGGGAATATGAATCAGGGATGCATTGGCAAAGATCCCATCAAAGCTCTTTGGTGGCAGCTTGAGGTTCAGAAACGATTGCTGCCAAACCTCGCATCCTGAAACCTGTTGCGCCATCTTCACAAATGCTGGTGTAGCATCGAGACCAATCACTTGATGACCTTGGTCTTTAAAAACAACCAAGTCTCTACCAGGACCACCTCCTAATCCAGAATCTTGCCTGGATTGCGGGGCATAGCATCCACCAAGGCGTTGCGATTTTGAGACACATCATGATTCCAGGTGCCTTCCCGGAAAGATTCTGCTGTTGCTTGATACTCAGCAATTGTTACTCTTTCGTGATCTTCCACAATAGTTCAACCTGGTGATACTGAAGCAAATTTTACTATCTAGCTAATAACTCGATAATAAACTCAGCCGCAGTTAGATAAGTTCGATGTGGGGGTTGCTCACCTAATGGCACCTGAACCCACCAGCCTTGGCACTGACAAGGGCTACGCCACAAGTCCAAATGGCCTATTGCGGGTGTTGCATAGAAACTGTCTTCCCCTGCCCCCAATAGCGCTGAACTCCAGTGGGTAAAGTAATCGTGACTAATCCGGTGGATGGGAAAATTGCCATACAGAGGCACACCCCAGCCATCAATAGCGATCAATGCTTGGATGGAACCTCCCAGTAGCTGCCAACCCCAAGCTGCTGCGATCGCACCCACTACCCCAGCACTGAAACCGATCAAGACTATGGGAGTCTTGACCAAACCAATGTGACGTTGCAAGAACTCTAAAATATGAATAGCGGAGTAAGCTGGGTAGTCCTGAGCTGGAAAAACTAACACTTTCTCAGTCCAGGAACTTGATAGATCCAAACTTGCTAAAAAATCCTGGGTCAGTTGGGGCTCATGGATACCGGGGCAAATAATTAAGTAGGGGGACATGAGTGAACTACCCCGACTTACTTCGTTGAAGTCGGGGCTTCCAGCTTCACGGAAGAATGCCTTAACTTGGACGGGCGTCCACGTCTTGGTCTTACTTCTTCTCCACTGGCGTTGACCTCCCCCGTCCCAGAGGAGGATAGCATTCTGATCCCTTCTGCTCTAATATTCTTTGCCGCATTACCATCTCTGTCGTGGTGAGTTCCACAACTTGGACAAGTCCAAGCCCTGACATCCAGTGGCAACTCCTTGATTCGGTAATGACAATTAGAGCAGGTTTTGGAACTAGGAAACCATCGGTTTATTTCAACTAATACCTTTCCTTCTTTTTCGCACTTATAAGACAGGAAGTTTACAAAGGTTCCCCAACCCAGATCAGATATTGCTTTAGCTAATTTATGGTTACGTTCGCGTAGCGTGCGCGTAGCGCATACCATGCCCTTGACATTTAGGTTCTCGACTACCACCACTTGGTTGTTGTCAACTATCTTTCTAGATAGTTTATGCAGGTAGTCTTGGCGGACATTTCCAATCCGTTCGTATACCTTGGCTACAATCTTTCTGGCCTTTTTGCGTCCATTGCTGCCTTTTTTCTTTCGGGCAGCGATACGCTGTTTTTTAGTCAGTTTCTTTTCGGACTTGGCTAAGTGCTTTGGATTCCCAAACTTGGAAGTTTTTTCGCCATCGTAGGTAATAGCAAAATCCTTAATACCCAAATCAATTCCGATCACATTTCCTTTTGTGGAAGGCTGCAAATCATCCGGATCATATTCCATTAACACAGAAGCATAATATTTTCCAGATGGAGTCTTGCTAACGGTTACAGTTTTCATTTCTCCATCTAGTGGTCGATGGATTATTGCTTTGATAATGCCTAATCTTCCAGGGAACTTCAAGTAGTTGCCAACTTGTTTTACGTTCTGGGGATACTGAATTGATTGGCGATGATGATATGATTTGAACCTAGGATATTCAGCCCTACCCTCAAAGAAATTTTGATATGCACGACTAAGATTGAGACTCACGGATTGCAAAACCTGAGAGTAACAATCTTTTAGCCATTCAGTCTCTTTTTGTTTTTTGAGCTTTGGCAACATAGAGTTGAGTGCAGATTGTTTTAGCCCCTTGCCAGTTTCTTTGTAGGTTTCTATGCACTGATTCAAAGCATAGTTCCACCACCAACGAGCGCATCCAAAATGCTGAGCTAACACTTGAATTTGCTCTTGTGTGGGATAAATTCTAACTTTGACGGCTTTATGTTTCATTGCACTCAAACTTGTTGGAGATGAAACCTTAGAATAAAGAAGCCTTTATGGTTAGTCGGCTATGCATAAAAGGGTTAAATCTTTGTGATTAAGGCTTCTTTATTCTTACGGTAACTTCAAACTCGACCATGCTTAATATTATATGTATTTCACAGTAAGGTGTCAAGGGATAAAATAAATTTTCTGTCTCGCTATCCATCCTAGAGACGCGCGCCTTAGTAGAGTGGAGCCTTAATCAAACAGTTTTAACCCTTTTTCCCATAGCCGACCAACCATAAAGGCTCCACTCTACTTACGGTAACTTCAACACCCTGGAAGAGGGTGGGGAATTCCGCGAGTTTTGTTAAACGCTAAAGAGGCAAAGAAGGGAAATCAGCTGGATGTGCAAGACAGTTAAGATGAAGAAATGACTATTGAGAAATGACTATTGACTAATGATCAATTGTCCCAAATGCCATCAACCTATCAATAGGAAGGTGATTACCTGTCCCCATTGTGGAGCAATCCTGAAAGCCTATGGTCATCCGGGGATTACCTTACACCAAACCACAGGAGATACCCCCTTGTGTGAAACCTGTACCTATCATGCTGATGATACCTGCACCTTTCCCCAACGTCCCTATGCTAAGCAGTGTACCCTTTACGAGGATAGTTCCGAAAGTACCTCAGAGCCTGAGCAGATTTATAATCCCCAGCGTGGCTTACTTGAATCCGTCAGGCTTTGGGGTCAAAGGAACCCAGCCTTACTAGGTCTATTGGTATTAATCGCTGCTAGCTTTTTGCTAGCCCTGATGGCCACTAGTTAAAGTCAACTAGTACTCCGTCAAAATTGAATTGACGTAAGCATTCAGCTATCAGCGTGTCGCGTATCAGCTTATGGGCTATGGGCACGCTACTTGAGGTGCTTTTGAATAAAAGAGGTAAGGGACTTGCGTGTAAAAAAAATACCAATTAAAGTAGGGTGGGCAAAGTAATATTATTTAGAATAATCAAAAGAAACAAACTGTTTTTGCCCACCCTACAAGCTAGTACTCCGTCAAAATTGAATTCACTAGACATGATAGTACTAAGCGCTACGAAATTGACAGATTACTAGTAGCGGGTGAGTCGGTTGGTATGGTCTGTGAGGTGTCTACTTGCAAATGTTCTTTAACCGTAATTTTTTGTTCTTCACACACCTCTAAATCAAACCAGAATGTTGTCCCAACTCCCACTTCACTGACTAAGTTTACTCGGCTATGATGTCTTTCGATAATGTTTCTGACAATTGAAAGCCCCAATCCCGTCCCTTCCAGGGTATGAACTCGGTTTTCTACCCGGAAAAATCGGTCAAAAATCGCCTGTTGGTCTTCTGGAGCAATGCCAATTCCCGTATCCGAGATTTCAATTCGCACCCTGTCTTTTCCTTCTTTGGTATTGAGTTCGGGTTCTAATTGATAAGCACGAATTACCACTCGTCCACCAGACTCAGTGAATTTCAAAGAGTTGCCCACTAAATTAGCCAAGACTTGGAGCAACAAATCGTAGTGACCCATAACTGGTGGTAAATCTGGTTCAATCTCCTGAGCCAGTTCAATAGTTTGGTCACGAGCGTTGAGCTGATAAGTGCGCAGGGTTTGCTCTATAGGTCGAACAATGTCAAAGGGTTCAAGTTGATAAATTCGACAAGATTCCAGCCGTGATAAATCTAGGACATCGTTAACTAGACGGGTGAGTCGGTCAGTTTCCCGATTAGCCGTGTCAAGAAACTCCTTGCGCTTAGCTTCGCTAAGTTTTTCGTCGTAGTCGTGGAGGGTTTCGATAAATGATTTAATGTTAAATAGAGGTGTTCTGAGTTCGTGGGAAACATTGCTGATGAAATTGCTTTTTGCCTGATTAAGTTCCACCTCACGGGTGATATCCTGAACAGTGATAGCAATTCCCTTAATATTTTCCCGGTATTGGTTGAGTACCTTACTTAGGAGAATGCGAACGGTGCGAGAGACCGGTTTGCTCAGAGTAATACGAAACTCTTCACCTTCGCGGGATTCCCGTTCTGTTTCTGTCTGTTTCTCCGCTGTAGCCATTTGATACAGCGGTCGTGTTAGTTCCATTGTGACCACATCAGGGAGATGGTATAGGACATTTTTACCGACAATGTCTTGCTCCTCCCAACCAAAAATCCGCCGTGCTGTCGGGTTGACTAACATTACCTGAAAATTGGTATCAATCAGTACAGCACCATCGGCAATTGTGGAAACTAGAGTCTCTAACTTAGCTTTTTCTGCGGTAAGTTCTTCAATATTTTGCTCCTCATAGCGTTCTAAACGCTCTGCCATGTCATTGAAGCTAGACACCAATTCCCTCAGTTCTACTCCCAAAGGCATCTCAATCCGCTGCTTGAAATTACCAGCAGCAATATTTCTCACCCCTACTAGTAGTTCTTTAATGGGCTTAGTGATAGTCAAGGCGTTCCCCACTGCACCTAAAATCACCATCACCCAGATCGAGATAAACACAGCAATGGTAACATTTCTTGTTAAATTGGAAGAAACCACCACCGTAGGGTTAGGGTTAATGCCCACAGCCAAAACCCCTAAGTATTTGTTTTCGTCAATTAAGGGAACAAACACATCAGTGACTTGACCATCAGGAGTCAGGTGCTGCCGTGCCATGGGCTGATCAGAGTTTTTGGCGTAGCCCTCGGGTAGCTCAATCCGACGCTTAATGGTTAAAGAATTCTTTACTTCTGCTGCGGAGAAAGGAATACCAAAGATTATTTCCCCATCCTCGTCAGCATAGATAATGTAACGCACACTGGAGGTGCTAGTGTAGAAGCGGCTGGAAAAGCGAGCTAGTTCGTCGAAATTATTTGCCGCAACATGAGGTTCAACGTTGGCAGCCAGCAAGAGACCGAGATCACGACCAAAGCGAGTGTCGTTCATCCTAGCATCCTGCTGAATCGTATTCACCGCCCAGAAGGTCAAGCCACTCATGAGCAATGAGACAACCAGAGTGGCTGCTGCCATTAGCTTGGTCTGGAGGGTAAACTCCGACCACCAATGCCTGATAATGTCGATAAGGGTTTTTAGCAAAGCTAGCAAGGTCAGTTCAACTCTCTCAACAGGGAAGACAACAACACTCTTTCCAAAGGTAGATGCTTTGATTTTGGCAAAGTATCTACTTTTGGCTATCCTCCAATTATAAGGCCAGAAAACCTGACCTCTTGATGGGAAAATAAAGATGATAGTAAGCTATCAGCTATCAGCTATCAGCTATCAGCTATCAGCCATTGTCCTTAGGCCACCCTAAGCGAACAGTTTATGAGGAAAGTCACAGGTTATAAGCCTGTGCCACGCTACTGTTCACGCAGCGTGCGCGTAGCGCAATCGGTACTTTTAGGTGCGACCCGTGGCGAATTTAATTCTTAATGGTAAGAGCGCACCTTTGAATAAAATAAGCTGACGGCTGACGCCTGACTGCTGAATGCTTACAGATGATAGGTGTTAGGTGTTAGGTCATAGGTCATAGGTGTCGGGTTTTAGGACATCAAGCCTAATCCTAACCCAAGCAATATGATGCTTAATGCTTCACTATTAAAGTTTTAAACTTCATTAATAAAGCATAATTTAATTATTTTGATGCATAAACACTTAATTATGCTGCTTTAATACTCAATTAGTTGGCAATATTACACTTATAGCAGTCGCCAGGGCAGTTAGGACATGACAAAAGTCTCAAAGCTAAGTATAGCAATAGTTTTACTTCTGACTTCTGACTTCTGACTTCTGACTTCTGCTATAACACCATTTGCCTCAAGCCTGATGCCTAACACCTATCACCTCATGACTCTTCTTGCCCAGATAGGACAAAATCCCAAGACCTAAGCCCACACTGCTAGCAGTCACTAACCAAAAACCACTGGTAAATTCTGGAGATTGATCCAATGCCCAACCTCCTAAAGACGGTCCAATAAAGTAACCTACTGCCCAACACTGAGATTCAAGGGAAAAGTAAACTCCTCGCAACGATTGTGGAGCTAAATCCCCCACCAAAGAAGAGGCAGAAGGGAGATAAATTACCTTAGCAAAAGCTAATAGTAACAAAGCACAAAGTGCTGGAATAACTGCCAACTTAGAAACAACTCCTGTGAGCCAAACTAACACAAATCCTCCACACCACAGTAGTAAAGAAACCATCAGAACATTGGTGCGTTGAAACTGGTTTAGAAAGCGGGCAACAGGTAGTTGAAAAATGGCACCAAAGGCGACATGCCAGAAGAAAATAAGACTAATCGTTTCTGGAGCTAATCCGGTTTCTGTTCCTCCTCCTGGAACAAAATTGGCAAAATAGAGGGGCATAATGCTATTGAGTTGAGCATCATAGGTAGTGAAGAGAGTATTCCCTAGTAACCAAATCATCAAAAAGCGATCGCTTAGTGCTTGTTTCCAGGATTGGGTAGGGGATTGAGGCACCTCTTGAACGTTATTTGTTTCTGCGATCGCTAAATAAATGACAACGAAGAAAATCACATAAAAAATACTTTTGAGCACAAATAAAGTACGGTAACTGCCAGAAGCAGCAATTAACTGCCCTGCCCCAATAACTCCCAATCCTAGTCCTAAGCTATCAGCTAAACGAGTAACTGAAAAGGCTTCATTACGCTGAACAGGAGTGGTTAGATCGGTGACAACTGCCTCAGTAGGCGGCCAATATAGACCAATCCCTAAACCCATCAGTAAGTTAGCAATAACCAGAGTTGGGAAATTATAGGTAAACGCTAAACAAAGACTTGCTAGAGCAGAAACAGCTGCCGAGAGTAGCAAAGTTTTCTTGCGTCCCCAAAACTTGGAATCAGCCAAAGTCCCTGAAATCAAGCGTCCTAATACTCCAGAAATTGAAGAACTCCCTAGAGCCATCCCAACTTGGGTGGCGGATAAACCAATCTGATTAACAAAAAAAATCGAGGCATAAACTAAAGTAAACCCTTGACCGATGTGCAATAACAATCGACCGGTTGCCAGAATCCAAATCTCCTGCCTTAATGCTGGGAGCAAAGATAATAATTTATTGAGCAATTTCGGTAAGGTTAAAAGGTTGAGGGGTTGAGCCATTGAGCAGCATTTACAATTCTTTACATCTAAGTAAATAGTATAGGGTAATCGCAATAATTAATCAGGAAGCATTATGTTAACGACTATTGATCAAGACGTGCAATAGTGCTGATAATCAAGGCTTAATAGGGTCATAACTGCCAACCTTAAGATTCTATTGTGACAGTTGACAGGGTGGAATGTGGTATCTAGCAAGGTTCCGGCTCTTTAGTGGACAATAGTAACTACCTGTATCCTAAATCAGCCCCCCTTGCATTCCTATTTAACTAGGAATATTGCTTATGTCATCGCCACGGGAGGGTTCTATCACTATTGCCCTCAAGACCAATACTTCTCAGTCTAAACTGTTAGAAGCTTTAGCCCTATGGCAAGAGTTAGGTTTACTTTCTGAGACTAGCATCGACATCATATTTAAAACTAAAGCATCCCATCCCGCTCTTTTAGAGGGATTAGATGCTTGGTTACGTTTGGGTTTGCTTCAGGAAACCTTTGTTAAACGGTTGTGTCGAGAACATCTTACCTGTGCTTTACCAGAACCTAGTGTAACTCCAAAGGTTTCTGCTTTATCAGTCGCGAAACCAGCGCCTCAACTAGTGTCACCTTTAGCTAGTAATGACTTTGCACCGGAGACACCCAAACCTAAGAAACCCAACTGGATTGCTCAAATGTGGCAATCCCTTCAAGCAGAATTCAGTGTCCGCTGGTTGCTGTTTCTGGGTATGTTTATGGTGGTGGTATCCTCTGGGGTACTGGCTGCTAGTCAATGGGACAATTTCCCAGCTGCTGGACAGTATGGAGTATTGCTGGCCTATACCTTGAGCTTTTGGGGGATTAGTGCTTGGACAACGAAACAAGGGAATTTACCGTTAACAGCCCAAACCTTGCGAGTTGTCAGTCTGTTGCTGATCCCAGTCAATTTTTGGGCAATGGATGGCTTTGGCTTGTGGCGTCATCCCTTAAATTGGCTAGTGGTAGCAGTGGCGACAGTAGCACTAAGTGCGATAGTACTAAGTTCGATACTCTTAGGTCGCGGCTACGGGAACGGATTTTTACGATTACGACAACAACAATCATTCCCCTTACCGATTATTAATTATTTAGGTCTGAGTTACCTAAACTGGGGTTGGGGTATCCCTGGATTTCCCATAGGAGCAGTTTATTTGGGCATCGGTAGCACCATCGCTACCTTATATATAGAATCCAGAAAGAAAAATTCAGCGATTATTTTTGATGTTGCTGGCTTCCGCATCTTAGTTTATGGCATCGGCATCCTGCTATTTAGAGCAATTTTTGTCATAGGTGTCGATATTGAACAACTGGGGTTAGCGATTGGGATGTGTGGTTGGTTTCTCTACTGGCTATACCAAAAGCCTCAGGCACCATCTCTCCCGGTCTCCCCGTCTCCCCGTCTCCCTATGATTTGGTTAGGGGGTAGCTTGCTGGTGGTGGGTTGGTTAGTTTGTGTAGCAGCTGAGTTTCCTTGGCAAGCCATGATTGTCAGTGGGCTGGGGGTCTGGTTATTTGTCAATCGTTTACTAAAATTTTGGCGACGTTCCGATTTAGCCGCCATGTTAGCCATTGGTTTACAGATGGTTTGGCTTTCATGGCGATTGATTCCCCCATCAATACAAACCTGGCTACTGGAAACAGCAACTACGTTAACCCATTCCCAAGAAACTCCCTATGTATTGTTGAGTTTAGTACTGTTTCCCTATCTGGTTTTAATTGTTGGGTTAGCAGATTGGTTATATCAGCGCAAAAAACATGATCTGGCAGAATTTGCAGAAGTCATTGCTCTAGGAATAGGAGTTAATCTGACTACTCTGTGTTTTTCCAATCCCCTATTACTCACGATTAATGGTATTAATTCTGCTATAACTTTAGGGATTGTGACTCAGCGACGGGATAGGTTAGGGATTAAGCCTCATCTGCGCTTAAGGGTCTACCTAACCCACAGTACTGCGATCGCAACCGTTATCAGTGCCATTAACTATCTTTTTCCCAACCTACATCTAGGGGGCTTTTCAGCAATTTTATTAGCCCTGATGGTAGCAGAATGGAGCTTGAGTTTAAAGATGCCCGCTACTTCTGACTATGTCAAGATCTGGCGAGAGAGTGCTTGGCACTTAGGTTTAAGTTTAGCTGGTCTGAGTTATCTATTATTGTGTGTCAACTATAGTGCCTACGACATTAACCCAGATAGTTACCTGAGAGCATGGGGTCTGTTGTGGCTAATCACTCCATTATCTCTGACTGGATTAGCACGTGGTTATCGCAGTTGGCAACCCCCTCAAGACAAGTTTGTAATCCAGTTGAGTGTAGTTGCTGTCATCTTATCCCAATTGCTGATCCTAGGAATACCAGGAATGCGGTTAATCAGTTTAGCGTCCGCTACAGCACTGATGTTGGTTAACACCCGCTATTTAAAGCAATTAACATCAGCAGCAATTACCGTAGGATGCGGCATCAGCTTAATCGGATTCTTGCTTTGGGATGGCATCCCTAGCTTTCCCCAACCGTCCGGACAAGATTGGTGGGTTGTTGGAGCGATCGCTATTTTAACCTTATGGTTATCGCGAAGCTGGTTACTTCGTGTTAGCAAGATACAGGATAACCAATCACAATTTAAAACTTCAAATCAACAAACCAACCTTCAAAAAGCCAACCTTCAACAAACTAACCTTCAACAAACTAACCTTCAACAAACTAACCTTCAACAAACTAACCTTCAACAAACTAACCTCCCAAAACTGTATGCACAAGCAATGGATGGGTGGGCGATCGCACTGTTTATTTTTCAGCTAATTCTGCTGACTTGTTATTCTCTGATAGTCTACATTGGGTTTGGGTCACCAACATGGTTTATGCTCATCGTAAATGCAGTGACCTTAGGAGCGATCGCGTATCGCAGTTTTCCTTATCCATCCAACTGGGCTATTTATGGGATTGGTTGGAGTGTAGAACTGTTAACTACAGAAGCCCTGGGCTTATTAGACCATCCACTGATCAATTTAGCCGTTGCCAATACAGTATTAGGACTAATTGCTCAACTTTTAGGAGATTGGTGGCGACGCCGATCTAATCTCGACAAAATACCTAGTAGCTGGCATATTATTCCACTACTATACGGTAGCTTAGGACCGGTCTTAAGTTGGGGAACCTTTACCAATTGGACAGGTTTATTGTCTTTTGCCCTAGCAATAATTGCCATTGGGGTAGGGCGTCGCCGTGCAGAATTTAAACCTCTAATTTACCTTGCGCTATTTGGAGTATCGGTTTCTGCCTATCAACTGTTGTTATATCAATTATCCCAATTAGGAGGAGGAGCAAAAGGGGATGGATTGATTATAATGGCCGTGCTTGGCACTAGTATCATGTACGCCTATCGGGTATTGTCTCCTTGGCTGAAAGGATATCTACATTTTACCCCCAAAGAACTAAAGGTTATTTCCGATCTCCATTGGGTATGGAGTAGTTGTTTGTTGATAGCAGCAACAACTGAACCCATTGAATCCGCCATGATGCTGGGATTTAGTACTGGCGCGTTTTTAGTTATCTATGCTATTTCTCAAGGACGGAATCGGTTTAATCGCCAGCTTGGAGAAATCTGGGTTTATTTAGGTTTTGCTGAAGCATGGGGGATGCGGCTGTATTGGATAAATACCCCTGTGGCGCGTCTGTTATCCGGACCATTAGTGCCTTGGAAAGGTGCGATCGCATCCTTAGTCGCTTACTTTCTGTATTTCCTACCTTGGGAAAATTGGGGTTGGTCAAAACGTCCTTGGCAAATCGCTGCTTTCTTAATCCCCTTGATTGCCATTGCAGAAAATCCCTATAGCGGTAATTTAGCTAGTTTGGTGATTATCGCAGCTTTCTATATTATTCTCGCTATTGTTAATCAGCAAATTCGGTTTACCTTTATCAGTGTAGTAGTAATTGACTGGATGTTGCTCCGTTGGTTTGGACAACTACACTTAACTGCTGCTCTTTGGTATGTTCTCCCCTTGAGTTTATCCTTACTCTATATTGCCCAAGTCGATCCCTATCTAAGTGAACCCCCCCAAAAACAAATACGTCACAATCTCCGGTTAATCGGGACTAGTATTATTTGTTTAGTTTCCTTTTGGACTGCTCAATGGCTTGGGTTATTAACTGGGGGAATTAGTGTAGTGCTAATTTTTGCTGGATTAGCGATGAAAGTAAGAGCATTTATTTATGTTGGGACTGGAACATTTTTAATTAATGCGATCTACCAACTACTGATTTTTAGCTTTGATTATCCATTTTCTAAATGGGTGGTAGCGCTGTTTGTGGGAATTGGGTTTATCTGGATTGCCGCTACCTTTGAAACTCGCCGTGATCAGATTACAGCTTGGATGAATCAATTCCAAAGTTGGGAATAGGTTTAATTGAAGCTATCAGCTATCAGCTATCAGCTATCAGCTATCAGCTATCAGCTATCAGCTATCAGCTATCAGCTTTAGTCCCAATCTTGCATTTCCAAATAGATCATAAAAACCAATGCTGATTGATCGTAAACCAAACAATCTTCCCATCAAGACAATGCTAAATAGGGAGACAGCAATGCTATCTCCCTATGTAAAACTAGGATTTAAAACAATGCTTTAAAAAACTCTAGTTAGGCATCATTTAAAGCAGCAATTCCAGGTAAAACCTTGCCTTCGAGTAACTCAAGGCTGGCACCACCACCGGTGGAAATGTGGCTCATTTGGTCAGCAACACCAACTTTTTCGACGGCAGCTACTGAGTCACCACCACCAATGATGGTAGATGCACCTGTCTTGGTCAGCTCAGCCATAGAGTTTGCGATCGCTTCTGTCCCCTTAGCGAACTGATCAAACTCAAACACTCCCATCGGACCATTCCAGATTACAGTTTTGCAATCTGCCAAAGCCTCCTGAAACACCTTCACAGAATCTGGACCAATATCCAAACCCATCCAGCCATCAGGAATAGCTTCAATACTGACAGTCTGGGAATTAGCATCAGGGGCAAAATTATCTGCGATGACCACATCGGTGGGCAACAGCAATTCTACACCGCGCTCTTTTGCCTTAGCTTCTAGAGATTTCGCCAAATCCAGCTTATCGTCTTCCACCAGGGACTTACCCACACTCATACCACGGGCCTTGTAGAAGGTAAAAATCATCCCACCGCCAATTAGCAGTTTATCGACCTTTTCGAGTAGAGTGTCAATCACCCCAATCTTACTGGACACCTTAGAGCCACCAATAATTGCAGCTAGAGGCTTTTCAGGATTTTCTACAGCGTTTTGTAAATACTGCAGTTCCTTCTCAATCAAGTACCCAGCTACAGAAGGACTCAGGTAATGGGTGACTCCCTCAGTAGAGGCATGAGCCCGGTGGGCTGTGCCAAAAGCATCATTGACATACAAATCAGCAAGGGATGCCAACTGTTTGGTGAATTCTGGGTCATTCTTTTCCTCTCCAGCGTGGAAGCGGAGATTTTCCAGTAAAGCCACCTGACCATTTTCCAAAGCACCAACTTGGGCAGCCACCTCGTCTCCAACACAGTCTTTACACATGGTCACTGGTTGACCCAGCAGTTCTGAAAGACGCTCAGCAACGGGGGTTAGACGCAAGCTTTCCTTCACTTGTCCCTTGGGTCGTCCCAAGTGGCTACACAGGATTACCTTTGCCCCTTTCTTAAGTAAATCTTGAACAGTGGGTAAAGCAGCACGAATGCGAGTATCATCGGTGATGGTGCCATTGTCATCCAGGGGTACATTCAGGTCTGCTCTGACCAATACCGTTTTTCCGGCTAAATCTGATTCACTTAAATTGGCTACACTTTTCTTGGACACAGTATTAATCTCCTAATTGCTATTGCCTGCTAATCCCTGACTATCAGCCGTGTTGCCGGATGATTTGACCTCAGAGAGTTCGCTGTACATTAACTGGTAAGTCACCAGCTGAATGACCAGGACAAAAGGTATTCTTTTGTTAAGACCGTTCACATTTTACCGGAGTCCGGATCCTGGAGGAAATCTGTGATATGTTCAATACCGTTGTATTTCCAATTGACTCAAGTCGAGAAAGCCGTGAAGCTGCTGAGGTTGTTGGGAACATAGTGAAAAAGTACAGCAGCAATCTATATCTGCTGTCAGTGGTTGAAAAACCTGACCCTGGCCAGGCTACAGCAGCTGCTCCCGAGGCAATGACATCCCCTGAGGCAGTAAAAGAACTGCTTAACGGTGCCAAAGCATTATTTGCTCAGGAAGGCATTGAAGCCAAAACCGTGGAGCGGGAAGGAAAGCCTGCCTTCGTGATCTGCGATGTGGCTGACGAAATTGGGGCAAATTTAATTGTGATGGGCTCTCGGGGGCCAGGCTTGACAGAGGAAGGTATACCTAATAGCGTGGCCGATCGAGTGATTAATTTGTCCCCTTGCCCAGTATTGATTGTCCCATAAGTTGTGCTTAGTCATTGGTTCACTAAAATTGCTTGCCCGTTAATTGTCAATTGTCAATGGTCAATTTTCAATTAACGAATGACCAATGACTAATGACCAATGACTAATGGCTAATGACTAATGACTAATGGCTAATGACTAATGACAATCCAGTGGTATCCCGGACACATTGCCAAAGCCGAGCGAGAACTCAAGGAACAGTTGAAGCGAGTGGATGTGGTATTAGAGGTGCGGGATGCTCGGATTCCCCTCTCGACCAATCATCCTCAAACCGACCAGTGGGTGGGTAATAAAACTCGGGTGTTAGTGATCAACCGGGTGGATATGATTGACCCAAGGATGCGCCAACTTTGGGAATCGTGGTTTCAAAAGCAAGGGGATATCCCCTATTTCACTAATGCTCAACAGGGTAAGGGTATCCGCGCTGTGGCTAAAGCAGCCCAGACAGCTGGGGAGGAAATCAATCGACGTAGGCGCTCACGGGGAATGCGACCTCGTCCTGTCCGAGCTGTGGTAATTGGATTTCCCAATGTCGGTAAATCTGCTTTAATTAATCGACTTTTGGGACGTCGTGTGGTAGAGAGTGCTCGTCGTCCCGGTGTGACACGCCAATTGCGTTGGATACGTATTTCTGACCAACTTGAACTACTTGATGCTCCTGGTGTTATTCCTGCCAAGTTAAACAATCAGCAGCAGGCGCTCAAGTTAGCTATCTGTGATGACATTGGTGAAGCATCTTACGACAACCAACGGGTAGCAACAGCACTGGTTGCATTCCTGAAAGATTTAGATAAGATGAAGGAGTACACTCTTTTATTAAAGTCTTCTTTAGAAAAGCGGTACCAACTAGACCCAAACCCATTGACCGCTGAAGATTACTTACATGGTTTAGCCGACTATCGCTATCAGGGAAACATCGAACGTACAGCGCGGCAACTATTGGGGGATTTTCGTAAGGGTTTACTCGGAGCAATTGCATTGGAAGTACCACCAGAAGTACTACCCTAAGTACCACCAATGTAATTGCTTAGCATCTACAGCATCTACACAAGTACAATTACAAGCGCGATTCTACTAGTGAGTACTAGCTAGTGAGCGTCGCACAGAGCGAGTAGCACAGCGGGAGTCGTAGAGCGCGAGCCTAAGTTCCCTGTGGATATCTTTTTCTATAAATCTGATAATTATAGTCTGATTGAACCAATATTGTCAATATTTATTGAAAAATCAAGATCAGAACTTAAGCCAGGAAGGGACTTGAGGAGCTAACCCTAACTTAAGACAGATGACTTGAGCTAATTAGCGTAACCAACTTCAGTAATATTGCCGAGGGAAAAGTTTTTCAATCAGTCCTATAATCAATATTGAGCACCGAAACAGCTGATGCAGGGCTTACGCAAGAACTCTACAGGTGGTGTTAACAGTTACCCTTTAACCCATACAGGTAGTGTGTCGATGGCTGAATTGCGTAAGCTCTGTTTACCTGTATTAATATATACTGCTATAAGCATCAATATTTCTTAACAAGAGTTTGTATTTGTTTAAATTTGAAGGTTGGCAGGTTGAAGGTTGGCAGGTTGAAGGTTGAAGGTTGAAGGTTGAAGGTTGAAGGTTGAAGGTTGAAGGTTGAAGGTTGAAGGTTGAAGGTTGTCTTGATTAGGCTTCTTGTCAATGTATTGTCTTGATGCAAAGCGCGAGTGGGGGAAACCCTCTCATTAAGGCGCTGCATTGCTTTCGTGATAGTGTTTTTCTCAATTATTCTGTGCTGATCGGAAGTTCCCGGATCTGAAGTTACCGACAAATGCGGCAAAGTCTATTGTGCCATTTGTTCCAAAATTATCCTAAAATCAGCCAAGATACCAGGCAAATTCTCTGGATTCAGCACAGGGACATGAACAAAGATACAAGAAGTATTGAGGTGATGCTCTCCAAGATACTTCAACACTTCGTAATAGAGTCCTTCGCAGACAAATTTACCAGCATCATGGCTAATCTCACATCCACTCAAGGCAGCTATTAGTTGCTCTAAGTTCACTGGGGTTTGAAGGCAGGCATCTTCACGAGTAGCACAGGATTCCACAGTTAATTTGTGCCGCTTACTCGCCATTCCACAACAAATAATCCCATCGGGTTGTATTTGATCAATTGTGGCAATTACCTGAGCACTAGCTTCGGCAATATCGACGGGCAACTGTCTTAGAAAAGTCAGGGAAGCAGATAAATCATTGGTTTGAGCAATTTTCCCTAATAAATCATCAGAGGAGTTAGATACCTGATCGGGTAACCAGGTTTGAAAGGATGTCAAGAGGATTTTTTTGTTCATCCAACAGAACCAATTAGAATAAAAAGAGCTTCAATAGTTCAATGTAAGGGAAAGCAGGTTAATGCCAGTAATTGCGGTTGTAGACTACGACATGGGGAACCTGCACTCTGCCTGTAAAGGGTTACAGAAAGCTGGTGCAACTACCAAAGTGACAGATTTAGCAGCAGATATAGAACAGGCGGATGCGGTGGTACTACCGGGAGTGGGGGCGTTTGACCCAGCGATACAACATTTGCGATCGCGTAACCTGGAGCAACCGATTAAACAAGCCATTGCCAGCGGTAAACCCTTTTTAGGTATTTGTCTAGGTTTACAAATTCTGTTTGAGGCAAGTGAAGAAGGCACAGAACCTGGATTAGGGATTGTGCCTGGGACAGTGCGGCGCTTTCGTCGAGAACCAAGTATTACGATTCCCCATATGGGTTGGAACCAGCTAGAGTTTACTCAACCGGATTGTACCCTTTGGCAGCATTTATCAGGCAATCCGCGAGTCTATTTTGTCCATTCTTATTATGTTGACCCAGTTGACCCTATGATTCGAGCCGCAACTACTACTCATGGGAGTCAAACCGTGACGGCTGCGATCGCTTACAATAATGTCGTAGCAGTACAGTTTCACCCGGAAAAGTCTTCTACTACAGGACTGCAAATTTTGTCTAATTTCGTGGCTCAGGTCAAGAGTTACTGCCATGATCGTACACTTGTCACCAAAGCCTGAAAATTATTCTTATTCTAAAATTATGCTACTACTACTGATGTAATCAGCACGCTCCCCACTGTCCTGTGTTTGGATGAGAATTTACGGCAATCGCCAACTGAAAACTTTGCCAGGACAAATTACCCGCCCGACACCAGCACGGGTGCGGGAGGCAGTATTTAATATTTGGCAAGGCAGTGTAGGGAATTGCCGATGGCTGGATTTATGTGCTGGTAGTGGTTCAATGGGGGCTGAGGCTCTGTGTCGGGGAGCTGCTTTGGTGGTAGGGATTGACAAATGGGCAAAAGCTTGTTCAATTATTCGTCAGAACTGGCAACAGATGGCTCAGCCGCAGCAAGAATTTCGGGTGTTGCAAGGGGATGTGGTCAGGCGATTGAAAACCTTGGCTCCTCAGCAGTTTGACCACATTTATTTTGACCCCCCCTACGCTAGTGATTTGTACCAGCCAGTGTTAGATGCGATCGCTCAATACCAGCTCCTCGACACCCATGGTGAGTTAGCTGTTGAGCATAGCTCTAACTACTGGCAACCAAAACCAATCCCCAATTTAGAAATTTGTCGCCAGAAGGTCTATGGCAATACTGCCTTGACCTTCTATTGCCCATTGGTTTAGGTCAGGGGTTTGGTAATGGTCAGTGGTTGATCAGCTCTGGGAAGGAAAAACTAACCCCCAAGTTGATTACCCCGTTGGTATTGCATATAGGCAGCAAAAAACAGTCCCAATAGAGTAACAGGTATTAAGCCAAGGACAATCCCAACAAGCAACGGTTCTACCACACTAAGTCTCCTAATTAAGTTTTTTTACCTGTTTCTCATATTACTAGCTCTGATCAACCTTAGGGTGCTGCTGGTGGTGAAACAGTTATTTATCAACCATCCTGAGTTCCATGGGTTGAGATTGCTCAGTCACACTCAGGAGGTTCTGACCTCATGACCTAAGCCCTGACTTGGGTTGAATACTTTTACCTATATCCCAGCTTATATACCAAAATGTATACCATCGATCTATTCCGCTAGTATCAGGTATATGGTTAAGACATAGTGTAGCATATAATACAAATACACGACAAGATCTTGATTAATGACTCCATAAATTTTAAGCTATGTTTATAAACAAAAATAATACTTAGTCTAAGTATTTACTTATCATTGCTTAACACAACTTAATCAATGGTTCAGTTTTATCGAGATTACAAGCGCTTTATTGATAGTCAACTTGACAGGAGACCCATTGGAAAACCAGCTTGTCCAACCTAGAGTTCTAGTGCGGCGAGTCACCTTGATAGTACTAGTCGCTTTGCTTGCTATAAGTCTTAGCCTGATCGGAATTCCCATGATGCAGGATTGGGATCCTTATGTACAAAAGGTTTTGTCCCTCAACGGTGATCCAGTCCGAGGTGATGCCATTTTTCAAATCAACTGTGCCGGGTGTCATGGAGCCAAAGGGGATGGTCATGTAGGACCAAGTCTAGTGAGTATCTCTAAGAGAAAGTCTGACGTGAGTCTGATTCAGCAAGTGATTAGTGGTAGAACACCACCAATGCCTAAGTTTCAACCTCAAACTAGAGATATGGCAGACCTGTTGAGTTACCTGGAACAATTGTAACTAAAGGTTGAAGGTTGAAGGTTGAAGGTTGAAGGTTGAAGGTTGAAGGTTGAAGGTTGAAGGTTGAAGGTTGAAGGTTGAAGGTTGAAGGTTGAAGGTTGAAGGTTGAAGGTTGAAGGTTGAAGGTTGAA
>NZ_JAAHHC010000056.1:0-38071 GCF_010672265.1 Moorena sp. SIO3A2 | reverse complement strand
TAGCTTTTTCATAATAGAGAACAACTCAAGTTCAATTGACTTAGTCATCCCCACTACGGGGACAATCTGAGTCGATATTTTCTTGGTTGCTCCTATTTCTTTGGGCATCGTCAATGGTTAAGTCCTATATTTTAGTTATACTCTAGCGCTAGCCAAACGTCAATGTCTGATTTGTAACACTAAATCCCGTTTTGTCCCGGGTTTAAGGGGTTTGAACGTTAGACCACAGCCTTGATTACAGCAACAGCTTATTCTCAGCTTACCCCCAAATCAGCTATTGGGCGATCAAGGGTGAAAACTGGTCTTAGATCTGAGTTAGATCTCTATTGTGGCATCGCACACCAACTCAGCAAACATTTTACCGGAGGGACAAAAAGGCAGAGGGCAGGAGGCAGAGGGCAGAAGGGGGAACGATGCTAGGGGCTTCAACCCACCAGCAATGGCAAGTCACCAAATCGAAGATTTGGCTAGGAGACTTATACCAAAGCTCCCTACGGTCGCGATAAGTACGAGGGTAGTTTCTTCTGCCTTCGTTAAAAGGACAAGGAATAGCTAGGGTTGGCTTGAAGCCGACACTTACCCGAACAGGTAAGTCTGAGATTATATCACAAATCCATTGCAGGCACCGATAAGAATAGCTTATCTCTGGATAAAACTTCCAAATATAACATAATCCTTTACATATACAAAGTATTCTTAACATTATGTTACATTAAAAGTAACACTATGTCATGTTGGCGCGGCTGCCAGCTATGGATACCCCAATGGATACTAATGAGCTTCTAGAGCGTTATTCAGCAGGTGAGAGGGATTTCCGTGGAGTAGATCTCCAGCAAATCAACCTCAGTGAAGTCAATCTTACTGGAGTAATTTTCAGACGAGTCAACCTAGCTGATGCCAACCTGAGTCTCGCGGTTTTACAGGAAGTCAACCTGAATCAGGCAAATCTGACTGGAGCGAAACTGTGGCGAACTAATTTGAAAAAAACCTCTCTGGTGGAGGCTAACTTGAGTCAGGCATTTATGATTCGGGCGAATCTCACTAGAGTAAACCTGCGCCAAGCCATTCTAACCCGAGCCGATTTAAGATTAACCGTTCTTCAGGATACCGATTTGCGAGGAGCCAATTTAACCAGGGCAGACCTACGCTACGCTGACTTAAGAGGGGCTAACTTGACTGGTGCTTGTTTGCACCAGGTAGACTTGACTAGGGCAAATCTGTGTGATGCTGACCTTTCTCAAGCAAACTTGAGTGGAGCAATTTTGAGTCAGGTAGATTTGAGACGGGTTACTCTCTCAAATGTAGATTTGGGTCAAGCTGAGCTTTCTGGGGCAACGGTACCAGATCAACTGACTAGTGAATATTCAAAATTCCAAAAGCTAACAGCTAACAACTAATAAATAATCCCTTGATCAAAAGGGTTGGTTTGATCACAAGGGTTGGTTTGATCACAAAGGTTTGTTGAGGTAAAACTATCCCCCTCATGGGTGGAGTGGGACTAATTAAGGAGGGATTTCTAGGTGAATAATCCGAATTCGTTACTGGGGGATTTACGGCAAGAGTTACCAAATCTGCGCTGCCAAATGTACTTCAAATCTTCCTTGACAGCTCTTTCTCATGCCATGGAAGACCTCGTGCTAGCAGTGGATGACTCTCCTTTGGTGATTGCCAATTTCCAGCATGAGAAGTTTTATCGTCAGGAAGTCCACCGCTATCAGCGAATTGCCCAACGTACAAACCAAGTTTATGTGCTGGCGGCACCAGAATCCGAGTCTGGCTTTGCTGTGGTTGAACAATCCTTAGAAACTATCCCCTTACACCCAAATGATGGTCTTGCCCAAGAGTGGCACCTGGTGATTTTGGCCCAGAAGTATACAGCTTGCCTAATTTGTCGAGAACAACTGACACCAGCAATTTCCATGGATCAGGGGCGCAGGTTTGAGGGATTTTGGTCCTTTGACCCCCGAGTTACCATTCATGCTGCTCGACTTTTACTCGGACGGATTGCTAGTTATCGCCCAGAACTAGCCCCAAAAGTGGAGCAGGTATGGCAGCGCTATGGTTTGACCACAGAAGTACCAGAGCAAACATTGTTGCTGACGAGTGCAGGGATTGATATTAGTATTTTTGCCCAGCGGCTGGTAACTTATCTGCAAGCTAGTCAATATAAACTCCTTAAAGCTTATCGAGTCCTCACCACCAAAGAAAGCAAGGAGCGTCTGATTAATGCCATCACCGCCACCATCCGTCGCTCCCTCAATCCCCAAGATGTTCTAGCAGCGACAGTAAAGGAGTTAGGAAACACCTTTAATTCTTGCCGTTGCCTGCTTTACCGCTGTAGTCCTAGTGACCAGCAAGCAAAAATTGAGTATGAATCCGTTGCTTCTGGTTTACCGTCCTTAACTGGACAAATGTGGTCGTTAGCAGATAATCCTCTGATTCAAGTCGCTCTAGCTCAGGAACGAGCCATTGCCGTTGTTGATGTCACTAAGGCCCCCAATTTACACAATAATCCAGCTCTCAGGACAACTATTCAACGTTGGCAGATTCGATCTTGGTTACTGGTACCAATACACTATCAAGGAACACTGCTGGGGATGCTGGAACTTCACCATGGCGGTTCCGAACCCTATCGATGGCTCGAAGACGACATTGATTTAGTAGAAGCGATCGCAACTCAAGCTGGGGTAGCCTTGAATCAAGCCCAAGCTTATACTGACTTAACTGAACTCCATAACCAACTAGAAGCCCTAGAACGAACCCGCAATAATCTAATTGCTATCGTTGGTCATGAATTACGAACTCCCTTATCAACTATCCGAGTGTGCCTAGAAAGTTTAGAGAGTGAACCAGAAATGCCAACGGAGTTTCGGCAAACTATGCTTGATACGGCGTTAACCGATGCCGAGCGCATGCGTAAACTGATTCAAGATTTCCTGACTCTCTCTAAGTTAGAAAGTGGTCAGACCTCTCGTTACCCGGAATCGATCCAGATTATCGAAGTCCTAGACTTGGCTCTTTCTGCTCTAAGATCGATTTGGTCACCAGAGACTTTACCAGAAATCAATGTTAAACTACCCTCTGTCTTACCTACAGTCTTAGCAGATGGTGAAGGGTTGGTAGAAGTCTTAACCAAACTCCTAGATAATGCCTGTAAGTTTACTGAGCCAGGGGGTAAAATCACTATCCAAGCCCAAATTAATGAAACTCAACCAGAGTCGATAGGATTCGTAACCAAGAATCGTCACCGTCATCCGATGCTAGAAGTAATTGTAGCGGATACAGGTAGGGGTATTGAACCCAGTCAGCTAGATGCCATATTTGAGAGTTTTTATCAAGAGGAAGATTCACTCCGACGCACTGTTGGTGGCACAGGTCTTGGTCTAGCTATCTGTCGTCAGATTATAAAAGGTATGGGTGGAAAAATTTGGGCTGAGTCTGAGGGGAAAAATCAAGGTAGTCAATTCCACTTTACCATTCCATTGGAATCATCCCAAACCTTGTTGAGTGTTGACTGTTGATCTTCAACCGCCTAACTTTCAATTTTTTAGAATTTAGAATTTAGAATTTAGAATTTAGAATTTAGAATTCACCATTCTGCCTTCTGCCTTCTGCCTTCACCATTCACCATTCTGCCTTCTGCCTTTACCATTCACCCTTCTGACAGACAACCTTCAACCGTTCAACCTTCAACCTTCAACTCTTGATCCTAATTTCTCCAATAACCGAGCAACCTTTTTTAAATCTTTATCACCTGGTCTTCGCTCTACACCACTGGATAGATCAATTCCACTGGGTTGCACCAAAGTGAGGGCATCTAAGACATTATCCGGTGTCAAGCCACCAGCTAGTAACCAAGGGATACTGGGACGAAATTCTTGTAGCCTTTGCCAGTCTAAGGTTTTACCAGTCCCCCCCAACATTTTTCGATGGTAAGCATCTAGTAATAGTGTATCTACACAACTTAAATAACTATGTGCTTGATTTAAACATTCTGAAGTTCTTATCCTTAACGCTTTAATAATTTCAATCTCTGGTAAAGCTTGGCGCAGCTTTTTGCAAAATTCTGGGGATTCATTACTATGCAGCTGAACGGCATTTATCCCTGACTCATCCACAATTTGACTGATTTCTTCCGTAGAGGTATTAGCAAACACACCAATGCGGTCAACTGATACGGACAAGTGGTTGACCACCCCTCGAATTTGCTGTGGTGTAACGTAACGAGGAGAGCCTGGTACACAAATAAACCCTAACGCTGTTGCTCCCAATTTTGCGATCGCATCTGCTTGTTCTGGTTTCGTAATGCCACAAATTTTTACACGCATTGTTACTTGTTACTTGTCCCTTGTTACTCGTTAATTTTAATTTTCCCTATTCCCTCCATATTTCCCGCTCAAAGCGCAGCATTTCCAGAGAGCAATCTCCATAAAGTGCTTCAATATGCTCCCAACAGCAGTCAATGGCAAAATCATTTAAATCTGCTGGCTCCACCCCATACATATCCTGAAATACCTCAGGTTCCACCCGACAGAAACGAGGTCGATGGGGATAAATACGACATTCACGGGTGGTGTGGTCGAAATTTATACACCATCCCCCCTCACCTACCATACTTAAATATAGCGCTAGCTCTTCTGGGAGAAGATATTCCTCTAATCCTGGACGCTCAGCTGGGTCAAGATGACAGCAAGCGCCACATTGCTTTACACAACTCCAAGTTGCCATAACTTTGAAAAAAGAGCTAAAAGCTTAAACTATATCTAGCTTAGCGAGTTTTCACCCGTGATAGGTGTGGTCAGGCTTGCCGTTGAGTTTTGTATATTTTTGTAAACTTACTTAAAAAAAGCAGATCATTACCCAGTAATATCTAAGGGATGGATTGTGATTAGTCACCATCGCCTTTGTTGGGTCAATTCTGGAGAACACATGTATTTAGCTTTTTTAGATTTTATAGGTAACATCGATTGGGTATTAATTGCTCAATTGACTATGCTGGCAGCTGTTGTGATTGCTGGTCCAGTGGTCATTTTCGCCCTATATGCTCTTAGAGGGGACCTTTAATCTAGGGTTGAAGGTGAGGCGGTTGTTCGCCCTTGGCGTTCGGTGTAGGGTAGGTGATGCAGTTGAAGGTTAGCCCGTTGAAGGTTGAAGGTTCGGCGTTGCTTAATAATGGAATGATTTTAAGAGTGAGGTGGAACCGGCATCTTGGTGGAACCGGCATCTTGCCGGTTATCAATATTTTCGGGCAGGCAGGATGCCCACCCTACTTCTATTCATTCCTTGATTCAGCAACGCCAAATTCTATAGGACGGCTTTTATCATCAAGTGCTTTCCAAAACAAATCAATATCATCGGTCTTGAAACGTTGTGCCATGCGATAAACCCCTGGTTCTATACCTTTTTCAGTCGTCGCAAGTTTGACCAAACCCAGGAGTTGCATTGTGACAATTGGATCAATATATTCTGTTTTTACGCCTTTCTCATGTTTAGCAAAAAAGTTGATCACAAAACCATCTGCTAACAGTACTAATCTTTTAGATTGACCATTAAATTGAATATCATAGACCGTACCAATATCATCATGAAAGGATTTGTGAATTGAAATATTCTTTTTGATCTGATGCCGAATCCATTCAACCAAACCAGAAACCCATGTACTAGATTCGACATCCTTTAAACCCATGCTCTTGATCAATTCAGGATAATCTTTTAGTTTAGCTACTAGAGAATCAGATGTTTCCGAAGAAGAAAGCACTTGATGAATGACTTGAGTCTCACTATCTGAAATAAAACACAACTTCTGCTCATAATATCTCTTGTACCAGATTAACTGTTGATGAATATCGATTGTATTTTCGGAAATAATTTCTAATAACTCGTCTAGAAAAACTATTGCCTTTCTAAATTCATAATCCTTCGATGAACCACTGGTAAGAATCAGTTCATCTACAAGATATCCGATATTTTTTCTAGTCAAAAACCCATTGATATCCAGCTCATCCAACACAAGGGAGCCGGTAACACCAATAATTGTATCAATGTGGTTTTGAATAAGGCGCGTTACTTTTCGGAAAGATAGTATTTGTTCAGGAACTAATAAGGTTACCTTTTTGAAGCAATTTTGCTTACTAAAGATTTGACTCATTCCTTGGCCATTGGGTAACAGTTCGATTTTCTCAGGGACATACCCATATTGCTGACGGATAGATTCCCATAAACCATTCAACGTATTTGTTTGATACCATAGCGTCTGCAAGGAAGATTCTGGGCTGGGGAAAGCATTAGTTATAACTAATTCATTAAAAGATTCGTACTTGGGAGAGGGTGAGAAAAATTCTAGCACCGATTTCTCAATCTTATCGCTATACAATTGAGGGTGACGCTCACCAAAAGGTAAATCGACAATCACTGGTAAACAGGTGTCTTCAACAATATATCTGCCCAAATTTAAATAATCAACTTTTGTGGCAGCATAGGGAAATCTTTGACTGTCAATTTCTCTAGAAAATGCTTGATCGACAATATCTACAGCAAAAACATGACTTGTACTATTTTGCATTTCTGTCAGTTCTTCAACCAATCGGGTTCCGATTGCACCATTACCTCCGATGACCGCTACTTTCCGTGTTTCAAATGTCGGCAATCCTAATCGGCCTAAAGCTGTTGAAGTTGAGTCAATAATTGCTTGTGAAACCCCTTTTGTT
Source organism: Moorena sp. SIO3A2 (assembly GCF_010672265.1). Classification (NCBI taxonomy): domain Bacteria; kingdom Bacillati; phylum Cyanobacteriota; class Cyanophyceae; order Coleofasciculales; family Coleofasciculaceae; genus Moorena; species Moorena sp. SIO3A2. The sequence continues at coordinate 31,364 of NZ_JAAHHC010000056.1, read as the reverse complement.
TCGAAAATTAGCTTGATGTCATCCCGTGCTGTAGAAAGCACAGGAAGCAAAGCTTTTCCTTGATAATATTCTATAGCGGCTCGGTCTCTTTTTTCCCCAGCAGTAGTTACTTCAACAGCACCAATAATAATATTTTTATCGACAGCATTCTTGAACAGAGAATGTAAACCATGATTTGGATCTTGATAAATTTGATAAATTAAAGGTACAGCATATCCTCCATCTTCATAAATCAACAGTTTTTTATTTTGTTTGATACATGTTTGAATGCAGCGAACGAGTTCCGTTTCAACTAACGCTGTCATTGCACTCATATAGTTTCGATTAACTTCCGATTTTTCATACAGGTTAACAAATAACTTTTCATCAGTATTTGGGAGAAAAGAGGACTGCTTAAAGTCAAACTTGTATTGCGTTGGCTTGATCGGGTGTTGAATCATACGTAAACATCGATAGGTTTGACCAGAAACATGATCTAACATCCTCATAATCGGCCAATTACTTTCACCATAGGGAATCCCAATAAATGCATCAATGTTAAACCCTAAGGCATCCAGGGTTTGTAAAGTCATGACAACTTCATGAGTCCGATGGTGAAGCACAAAGAGATGATAGGGGTTACTACGCTGAAGACTTAATTTTTCTGGTAAATTATCATAAACATTATGCTGAATTGGCATATTAATGCTTGATATTAACTCTTCAACTTGTTTGCTAACAGACGGTTCATTCTGGCTTATATAGATAAAAATATTAGCTGTTATTGTTGAAGAGGCTTGATCATAATGTATGCCTTTGACTTCCCATTTAATAAAAAAGGTTTGCTGATGTGAATCGTACTTCTTATGGACAACCAGGCAACCGGATTTTCCTAAATTACCAGGGGTACAGATCACCTCAAATATATCTTTAGGGAGGTCTTCATTTATATGATTATTTCCAATCTGATCAAAGAGGGTATTTAAAACCATTACACCAGAAGGAGTTCCTGGTTCTAAAACTTTTTGAAGTATATTGGGAGTTGAAAAAAATGCCAGATCAATGTCTTCTTTATTGGGAACAACACCTGAAATTGAGTCCAAACCTGACAACATAAAGTGATGTTGATCTCTGATGATGAGCTTTTTGTTTAAGGGAATAATACTATCACATTGATAGGCTTCGGCAGAAAGTTCTTCACATAAAAAATAAAGGTAGTAATTGCTGAGAGCTTGTTGAGCAACTAATGAATTGCGTTCCCGAACTTTAGCAGAGAGAATAGTTGCAATATTTTGGGTAATTTTATAACCAATATCAGGATCATCTTGATAGAGTCTGGCCAATGCGTCTTTTGAAAATCGTAATAATTTGGTGTCCTTTGAAGCACATATTGCTGAATTAGGAGAAGTAGATTTATCAATTAAAGAGATTTCTCCCAAGGATGTTCCCTGAATTTTCTCCGCAATTTTTTTCAGTCCAATTGTTCCTTCTTCCACATTTCCCTGCAAAGCTGGGTCGATCATAATATCAACTTGGCCTTCTAGGACAACATAGAGATCGTGACTGTCTGTTCCTTCGTCAAAAATATGCTCACCATATTGATATTGCTTAATTTCACTAATTTCTAATATCCTTTGATGCTGTGGCTCGGTCAGACCTTTAAAGACAAGAAGTTGTGCTAATAGGTTTTCGATATTCATTTTTTAAATTTCCAATTCAGAGATTGTTTGATGGGTTTTTCAGACCCTGGTGCTTTTTTTATTCCCATGTACGCAATTGTACTATAGGTTAAAGAATTTAAGGTCTTAGGATGAAGATTGGAAGTTATCAATTACTGTTTAACATATGGGGCTAGCTGATCCCACAGGTTAGGAAATTGCTGACGGAATGTTTCAGGTTGAGCAATCTCCATGTCACGGAATTCAAAGCCAGGTGCAACGGCTTCCCCCAGGAGTCCAAACTCTCCTTCTTCTAAGACCGCAGCTTTCCAGTAACCACTGGAAGAATCTGGGGTGTTTCTCCTTTTGCCAGATCCATGCCGAGTTTGAACTTTTGCAAGGTTCCGTTGGGATCAAGAACTAGATAGAGAACGGGAGAACCTGCATGGAAGTAGTGCATAATGTCAGACTTATTGATATGAAAGTGATCAATAGGGCGATCATCTGTCAGCAGGTAGTATATAGAAGTCAACACTGCCCGTGATGACCCTTCTCTATCGGTTTCAATTATTGTTTTAGAACGATAAGTTTATGAATAATAGCCTCCTTCAGGATGCATTTGCATGCCCAACTTTTGAATTAGGTCGTGTTTATTCATAATCTTGTATGGGGATAGGTAAAAATTTTGGGTTCTGTAGTAAGAGCCTATCAAGGAAGGACTAGCTGGCGCAATTCTGGTGCAACAGAGAAGAGAAGTTGCGCTTCTTTTGAGCCACTATCGATAAGCTCAAAACCTGAAAATTTAAAGCCTGGTGCAACGGAACAACCCACCAAAACACTACCTTGAATGGGTACTGCTGCCTGCCACACACCTGAAGGTACAACGTAGCAGAACTGGTTTTCTTCAGATGATAATGTAATACGTTGTGGTGGTGAATCGGTACCATCCCAGAGGTAGAGGTAGATACCCGTGCCTTTGTATAAATTCCAAACTTCATCCCCAATAACCCGATGAAACCGACTCTTTTCATCTTGGTTCAGAGAAAAGTAAATATGAGTAAGAGCAGACTTCACGCTAGAATCACTTGCAGTTACTGAAATCTTTGATCGAAATACCTCCTGATATCTTCCGCCTTCTGGGTGTTCTATCAACTCAAGTGGTTTAGTCATGAGTATTTAATTATATCTTTCAGATTTCAAACAATATACTATGTTAGTAGAGTAGCATTTCAACTTCAGTTAACCACCAAACAGCCAACTCCCAGTAGCTACCTCATCGAATTGCCAAAAGAATAAGAAAAGCTCGTGTTTTTTGTTGGTGTCGCTAACCCCACCTAAATGCAAGATTATAGGTGGGAACTGTACGAGACATTTTGTTCAACTGAGTCCCAACGCACGAGTTGCTGCTTTGATCAACGGGTAGTAGGGCGGTTTAGTGACATTAACTTCTATAGCATCTTCCCGTTTAGTACCCAAAAGTCCAATGCGTTGTCCTTTCTGAATCGCTAGGACTTTTCCTTCCGGGTTTCTAATTCTTAGTTCGTTTAAAGATTCCCAGAGGCTACAGGTGTAACGGCGCTGATTGTAATAAAATTCCGCTTTCTTGGTAGTTGAGGTAGTAGTAACTGTACTAGTAACTACGGGTAGACGGACACCAACTAACTCTAACTCAATGGTCGTGTTGCCCTCCCAATGATGCTCTCGCAACTTGTAGGCAATATCCACTCGCCGAGGTAAAGGGAAGTATTCCCCCCAACGCCAAGCAATAGCCTGAATCGTGACTGGTTGGTTGTCCTGATTCAAAGTAAGCTTAATGTGTCCCTTACCAACCACTCGTTGTTCAAGGATTTGAACATTGGCACTCCAAAAGACAGGGTCCCGATTGCCAATGCCACAGGGGTGAAGCAGATCTAATTGCTGGTAGAGGTTAGAGGTAATTTGAGAGAATTCTAGGCTAGCGTCGATACTAACTAGGGGTTTGAGGTGTTCAGGTTTTAGAGATTGATGGGCAAAACCGCTAAGGGATTGTTCAAAGGCGCTTAAGTTCTCAGCAGGTAGGGAAAATCCACCAGCTGCTTTGTGTCCTCCATATTTACCCAGTAAGTCTTTACAGAACTCTAAGGCTTCAAAAATATTGAATTCAGTGATGCCCCTTGCTGAACCACGAATGTGTTGTTGGTCGTTGTCTTCATAGGTTCCAATAAAGACTGGGACACCATAGCGCTCTACTAATCGGGAGGCAACAATCCCAATCACTCCATGATGCCAATTCGGTTGGACAATCACTAATACCCGCTTCTGTTGCCAATCTAGTCCAGTGTCTTCAATAAATGCGATCGCATCTTGTTCAATATCAGCACACAATTGCTGACGCCGTTGGTTCACTTGTTCACACTGCATTGCCCTCTCACGTGCTACTTCCGGTGCAGTAGTCGTCAGCAGTTCAATTACAATTTGGGGATCCGATAAGCGACCAATAGCGTTAATTCTTGGTCCTAGTCTAAACCCAATATCCTCTGGCTTGAGGGATTTTTGGTCATCTTTGACCCCAGTTATCTCGATTAATGCTTGAACTCCTGCTAATTGAGATTGAGGCAATAACCCTAAGCCTCGCTTTAACCAACGTCGGTTGATACCGGTTAAAGGGGCTAAATCCGCAATAGTTCCCAGAGTAAATAGTTCTAACAGCTGTTGGGTCAAGCCTTTGAGTTGACCCAGTTCTTGTGCTAGACAGATAGCTAAAATGTAAGCTATCCCTACACCCGCTAAACTTCGGTAGGGTGACTCTTCCGGCAGTTGCTTAGGATTGAGAATGGCATCAGCGTCTGGAAGTTCTGGAGGTAGGTCATGGTGGTCAGTTACAATAACCGTTATTCCAAGTTCTACAGCTCTAGCAATAGGTTCATGGGCAGCAATACCATTATCAACCGTTAAAATCACACCCACCCCTTCCTCCGCAAATTCTTCCACAATCCGTGTATTGATGCCATAACCCTCTGTCATCCGGCTGGGTATGGCGTAGTCTACATCAGCCCCCAACCAGCGTAATGCTCTGAGTAACAAAGCCGTGCTGGTCATGCCATCAGCATCGTAGTCTCCACAGATAGCGATTTTTTCTTGATTTGCGATCGCTTCAGTGAGCATCCCGACACTAATTGCCAAATCGGGAAATTCATCAATCGGTGCAGGCATCACCTGAGATAGGGGATTGAGGAAAACCTCGGCTTGTTCAGAGGTTTCAATGCCCCGATTGATCAGGAGTTGAGCGATTAGGGGGGAAATGCCTCTAGCTTGGGCGAGTTGGTCAGCTTGTTCAGTTTTGAGGGGGGCAATTTCCCAACGCTGATTAGGCAATTGGGCATGGGGTTTGGATGGGGTGGGTGAGAGGTGGTTGTGCACAGGTGTCGTGATCGAACAACAATAGCCCATACTACCACCCATACTATCAGTTATTGAATTTGACCGAAATAATTACAATAGGTTATAATCTTAACATTTTGTAATACTCAGCTGCCTGGGTTTGTCAAGCCAGAGATCACCTATCGATAGATATATCTTTAACAGCTATCTGCAAACCCCTTTAATCCTGATTAATTGTCAATTTTAAATTGTTAATTAATCAGGAAAAATTGTCTGGTTTCTATTACTTAACCGTAGTCAATAGGACAGGCTCTGAACCCTATTTTAAATTAAAATTTTTTTATTAAACTTCCCGACTAAAATCAGGAAAGTAAGTCAATTTCAAGGCACGTTTAACAAAATCAGAAGGAACTTTGGTAACTATGGATTACCGCCATATTCAGTTTTGCGATCGCAAATCTCAAATCGACTATTACCAGCTACAGCAATTGTTTAACCTAGGTGCTTTTTGGGCAAAAGACCGAAAAATCGAGGATTGGCAAGTTGCGATCGCTAACAGTAATCCTGTCATCAGCGTTTGGGATAACCAGAAGCTGATTGGATTAGCTAGAGCTACCTCTGACGGAATTTATCGGGGAACCATTTGGGATGTCGTTATCCATCCAGACTATCGAGGAGCTGGGCTAGGGCGTAAGCTAGTGGAAACCGTACTCTCTCATCCTCAGATGAGCCGAGTAGAGAGAGTTTATCTGATGACCACCCATCAACAAAGTTTTTACGAACGCATTGGTTTTGAGGTGAACTCCAGTACCACAATGGTATTGTACAATCAGCCTCTAGCTACTCCAGTGCCTAGTAAGGCTCTACAATCTCAGGAATCCCCTGGGGTATAGAAACTTGAAACCGGGTAAGATTCTCAGCAGAGGTATCATTGTCAGCTTCTTCACTGGGGACCGCTAATACTTCTATACGCCCCTGCATCACTTCCAAGAGTGTTTGAATCATCAACAAGGTCAGTCCAGATGAAGTGGATACCGTTTCACTGGGCTGTTTTGATTGATCTGGTGGTAATTGCAATAAATCAACAGCTTCAGCCCAACAGCTGATAGCACAGGGCATATCAATCCAGATGGAAACTGTTTCAGATTTAGAGGAGAGTGTAGTCGAAACTTTAATTTCACCACTGCTTATCTGAGTAATCGCAGTATCCACAATCATTAGTAATGCTTGTCGAAAACGCCGTGGATCTACTAAAACGTGAATTTGGGGGTCAGGTGGAACTATTTGCAGTTGGAGATTGCGATTGGCAGCTTGCAAATAGGTCAGACGATAGAGGTCTTCCAACAGCTGCTTCAAGGGGACTGAGCAAATCTCCAAAACGTTAGTACCGTGTTCAGTTTTAGCTACAGCAGTCACCTCATCAAGCAGTTTGACCATAGTATGGGCAGAGGCGTTAGCCTGGTTCACAAATTCTCTCTCTTCTTCTGGAGACTCACACAGATCCGACAAAATCAACTGATGTAAACCAATCAACCGACTCAGAGGCGATCGCAACTCGTGGGAAGTTCGTGCCAAAAATCCGGCTTTAAACTGGCTCATTTCCATTGCCATTTGGTAAGCCAATTGATTTTGCTTGAATTCCTGTTTCAGACCCTGGATTTCTTCAGCATCAGTATCAGTTTGATGGCATCCAGAGGTCTTTGAGTCTGTGCTTTCATGGAGGTGCGACCCAAGGCCGGGGAACCCGGCCATTGGAAAGCGCACCTTAAGGTGCGACCCAAGGCCGGGGAACCCGGCCATTGGAAAGCGCACCTTTAAAAATTTCCGGAAGCGACTCCCCATAACTCCTAACCCAATGCCTACTAGCAAATAGATCAGATCTGTCTCACCCATGCTTATTAAGTCTTGCCACACTAAAAACGTCAACAGGTGCGACCCGAAGGTGCGACCCTAGGCCGCGAGGGATTGCTCGCGGCCTTGGAGGCGCGACAATCGCGCGAATTTAATTCGCCAAGGTCAAGCGCACCTAACAAAATTGAAGGATAAAGAATGAAGGTTGAAGATTGTACTGCTGGTAATCGACAAGGGTAGAGTTGGGTAGGCAACGAGGCTAAAAAAATACCTGTTGCTGAGTAACCAATCGATAGAACCTTTTCAGGATTCCTTCACAATTCAGGGTTCCTTCACAATTCAAACTTCATACTTTTTTGTCAGATCTTTTTAAGGATAGCTAGTTTTTTTAAAAGGTGAGTAGAACTATTCAAACTCTGAATCGTCTAATTCAATCCCTCCAGCACGCAAAATTTCCCAGCCACTGCTGGTCCATTTGGCAACAGTAGACGGGACGCCAATCTTGTCTGGTTTGATCGCTTCTAACTCAGCTGGCTGGAGGGTCAATACCTCGGGAAACTGCACCTCAACCGCTGCCATTGTTTGTAAAGGTGGCTCGCCTGAGTAATTAGCACTGGTAGTTGCCAACGGACCAGTCTTGGACAAAATTGCGATCGCTATCCTGGAAGCTGGCACACGCACCCCAATAGTAGTCGGGTCAGAAGGATTCATAACGGTAGGTACTTTATCTGAAGCGGGTAAAACCAATGTTAATGCTCCTGGCCAATACTTAACAGCCATGTGTTCCCAAATCGACCTCTGTGCGGAAGTACCTTGAACAAATGGCCAAAGAGACTTAGGAGATGCCCCCATCAAAATCAAAGGTTTGTCTTGAGGACGCCGCTTTGCCTCAAACACCAACTCTGACTTGTGCGGTAGCACTGCTAGTGCTGGTACTGTATCTGTCGGAAAACTTACCAGCTTACCTGAGAGAGCCCCGGAAATCAGGGTAGCCATAGAAACTTGGGTCATTGCTCACCAGCACACTAAAAAGTAGAAGCTATCACGTCAAAGGTAAAAGCTTGGGAAAATTCTCCAAAGCTTTTTACCTGTGGGCATCTATGCATACCTTGTTTATACTTCATACTTCCTATAAGCTAGAGCAAAGCGGTCAATACCTGCTAAATCTGGAAATATCTGGATCTCAGAGTAACTGCCATGGTTTTGGAGTAGTTGAACAACCTTGTCCGCTTGTCCTGCCATCATTTCAATTAACCAAACACCGCCTGGGCGCAGATAATCCCCAGACATGTCAATCAGCTGTCGGATACAGTCTAGACCATCCCTGCCACCGTCGAGGGCAATATGGGGTTCATGGTAGTATATTTCTGGTTGTAGCTGTTTGAGGGAGTTACTAGGTATATAAGGTGGGTTTGCCACCATACCACTTAACTGACCTTTCAAGGCTTCTAGAGGTGAATACCAATAACCATGGTAGAACTTAATTTTTTCTGCCATGCCCAACTGTTGAGCATTCAATTGAGCGATGGCAAGGGCTTCTTCAGTGCAATCAACGGCATGAATAGTCCCATGGGGAAATACCTCTGCCAGTCCACAAGCGATCGCTCCACTACCAGTCCCCAAATCCGCCCAGTGTCCTGATGATAAGTCAGGTGTAGAGCTCATAGCTACACCATTGACCGCCAGATCAATCAGGGATTCAGTTTCTGGGCGGGGAATCAGGACAGCTGGGGAAACTCTCAAGGAGAAATGACGCCAAGGAGTAACCCCAGCTAGGTATTGAACTGGGCATCGCTGATGGATACGCTTTTGCCACAGTTGGGTGAGTACAGGTAGAGGTTGGGAAAGTTGAATAGTTGAGTTTTCAGTGGCTTGCCCTAACAAGGAACACTGTTGCCATGACTCCAAGCGTAGCACTAATGGGTCAAGCTCAGCTACCTCCTTTAGCAACCAGTCCACTTCAGCTGTAGGGACACCTGCCTCGGCGGCAGACTTGCAGGCATCTTGACGCCACTGCCAGAGTTCTTTTCCCGAGACCACCCACCGCTGACCCATAATCATTGATTTGGACGTTGGAGTTGATTTTGGGACAGACCTTGCAAAAATTTCAGGGATTCCTGGGATGGCACTAGTACGATTTTCTCTAGCTGCTGATCGTTGCTGTCCTGTAAGGTTTTTATAACGCCCTCTAGAGGCACTACCTCTATCTTAACCTGGGAGTTAGGGTCTTGCTGCTTATAGCGATTCACTATACTCTGCAATTGCTCTTTGTTAAAAAAGAACGGAATTGATGAGACCCCATTTTGTTGAATGGTTAGGTATCCGCTGTTGCTAGCTTCTTTGGCCACAAACAGCGGTACGCCCTGAAATGGCTTTTTTTCTTGACCATTTTGGTTCCAGATCGCTTGTGCCTGCTTTACCTGCTGTTGGTTTGGTATGTAGGCAAAATTTAAACCATTGGGAACAGTGCGATTCTTTTGATTTTGCTCATGAACTTCCCCCAAAGATACAGGCACTACTTGAACCTTGTTACCTAGTTGAGGATTCTCCTGCTTTAAACGCTGTACAAAGGCATTAGCATCTTCTTGGCTAATAAACACACCTGCCACTGAGGTAGTCTTCTTTTGATCTTGCTGATCTGGAATTGAGGCTACTAGTGGCGAACCTTTAGTATCAGTAACTGCAAATACAGGTACAGGTGTCAACTTTTCTCTTACCTGCTCTTCGGTCAGAGCCAGTGCCGCTAAATTTTCCGCACTCACTGAGCCTAGTAAGGCACTCCCTACTAAACTTAATGTTGTGCCCCAACGGAACAATGATTTCATAGAAATTACCTCGAATTTTAACGAAGAAGAGCCTGTTACAACTAGAATACCCTGCTCACTGAGAGATCTGAACGCAACTTACTAACCTCTAGTAGAGGCAGAGATTAAATTCATTCTTGTCGATCATAGCTTGACGTGGCATGTTAACTTAGCTGATCAGCGGCGTTTCATGGCTCTGCACCTGACTATTATCAAGTTTCACTGACTTTACCCTGGTGTCTTGACTGATTAGACTTATTGATTGATCGATTTCCAATCGGGATGACAGGATTTGAACCTGCGACATCCTGCTCCCAAAGCAGGCGCGCTACCAAGCTGCGCTACATCCCGGATGCTACCTCTAAGCAGTATAACCAGTATAACTCACTTTTGGCATTTTGTGTGTACTCTAGATTAATCTGGATACCAAAACATGCCTTTAATACCTTCTGGGTCAGGCATAAATCCCATTTTACGGTAAAAACTTACCACTTGAGGATCGGCAAATAGGGTGATATTGCTAATATCTTGGCTGCGCAATTTTTTGATCATATATCTCATCAAAGCTTTACCTAGTCCCTTGGCTTGGAAATCTGGATGAACTACTACATCCCAGATTGTGGCATTGAAAGCATGATCAGAAGTGGCACGGGCAAAGCCAATTAAGCGCCTCGTGTTACCTCGCTGGTACCACATAGAAGTAACCAAAAAGCTATGCTGAATGGCTTTCTTAACTTTGCGCAGAGGACGCCGAGACCAACCAACAGCATCACAAAGTTCTTCCAATTCGTACAGGTCAATTTCCCGTGTTGTACTGAAAAATACCCGTGAGGTACCGTCGGTGCGATATTTGACACCTTCTACGGTATCTCCTTCAGATCGTGTTTGAGGCAAAGCAGTATCAGAACTGCTAAAGAAGCTTTTCCAAAAACCCATGCAGGTGTGACAGTGGCGTTATCATAATTGTGAGCTACTTGGACTGGTAATGGTCTTCTTTCCCTGACGGCTCAGACGTTCTGGGTCTCGGTCAACCAGAGCCAGACTTAAATGTTTTAAAAAACAGAAAGTGATATTTGATCTATATGGTTTTACTCCACCAGGAAAACTATCATACCCGACCTACCTTGATCTGAAACTAATTCTTTGTGCAAATGATAATACCACAATTAAGCCTCCTATCCAAATTCCCATCCTAGCATTCCCTCAAGGCTCGCGCTCTTTGAAGTTGCTTGGGTAAGATTCTCGCGTCGGAGGGGGCACAGCTGTTTCAGGCTAGGAAGGTACCGAAGGTGGGGAAGTTGGGGAAGATTAGTTAGACTAGGCTAATCAGCAGGATTGCTCAGAAATGAATCAGATCCGCCCTTGTTGTTGGCTGGGGGCTCCAACCCATATATATCAAGAAATCAAGCAAATCAAGGTGCGCTTTCCAATGGGCGAGTAAATCGCCCTTGGGTCGCACCTCAATGTTAAACTCTATCTATATATACATTTAAGGCTCTTTTATCAGTATTTTTGTAAGTCCCCCTAGAAGCTGACGGGGTTGTGTTAACTCAAAAAGCTTAGGTGCGCTTGACCTTGGCAAATTAAATTCGCCACGGGTCGCACCTTTTGATAAACAAGAATAGCCACCTACCCCTATCGATCACTGTGGGTTGGAAATCATCCCAACAAGAAATCCTGAAACGCTTCAACCGAGCGTTTCCTAAGTTCTATGAACAGTTTGTCAGTAGTGAGATCCAACTGCACAACCTCAAACTGGCTTACCGACTCTATAAAACCCAACATGCTGTAATTGAGATCAAACCGGAAGGCTCAAAAAGTGTCCTGCACTTTGCTTACCGCAATGAGTCTTTTCTGCTCAGTGACATTTTTGGCGTTCTGACTGCCTATGGACTGACTATCCACAGTCTCAGTCTTTATGGTCAAATTAGTCCCCCAATGCTGGTGTTTATGAAACTAGTGGTGTCTCGTGACCGGAAAGCGCTGACCTACAAAACCTCAGAAAATGTCTGCCGTGCCCTGAGGGAGGCTTTGGCAGGGCGCTTTGAGGTGGAACAAATGCTGGCAGTGGAATTTAATCTCGATGCTGGCTTGAAGCAGGTAGAAACAGAATTTTATGTAGACCCAGTGTTTCATCTACCAGCGCTGTTAATTGAGGCCAATAACCAACCTGGATTATTTTACAAAGTTATGTATGCCATCTGGCAAGAGGATTTACTGGTGGTCAATGCCAACTTGCTGGTGTGGCGGGGACGAACCCGACTGATTCTTTACCTACTAGGTCCTAACGGAAACTTGATTCCCGATTATTTAGGTCAAAAAATTGCTGAAAGCATTCGGAGGCGATTACTAGGTCAAGTGTTTTAGTTATCATTGGGTGACAAGCACAGGTGAGACCCGAAAGTGCGACCCAAGGGCGATTTACTCGCCCATTGGAAAGCCCACCAAAGCCAGAATTTAATTCTTAATGGGGAAAGCGCACCTAAGGACTTATGCCGCAAACCCAGTTTCTTAAGGTAATTACTACGATTTCAGCCTTTGATATATAACCAGAAACCGGGTTTTAAGGCTATTGGTGGCTAAGTCCGTCATCCTGCCTACTTTTCAAGTAAAGACAAACAAGATGTGATTAAAATCACTGACTAATTTCCTATCCTGTTAATTCTTCGATAAGATCAAGGTATGGCAAGCATTAACATCCTAGGAGTATCCCATACTTACGAATTAACACCTCCTACTCAATCATCCTGTCCTGTTCTGGTTTTCATCCACGGCTGGCTGTTAAGCCGTAGCTATTGGCAACCTCTAATTTATAGGTTGTCACAGCAGTATCAGTGTCTGATTTATGACCTGCGGGGATTCGGTGAATCCCAGTCCCAAATTCATAACACTCAAAGCTCAACATCGAACCGGGACTCGGAATCACCATTTCCTGAGACTGCTGCTTCATCCACTGACCGCTATAGCTTAGCTGCCTATGCTCAGGACTTGGGCATCCTGCTAGAAAAACTGGGAATCGAGCCGGCTTGGTTGGTTGGTCATTCCCTAGGGGGTAGCATTGCTCTATGGGGTGCCTATTTGCTGCCTCAGAGGATTCAAGGGGTAATCTGTCTTAATGCTGGTGGTGGGATTTATCTGAAAGAAGAATTTGAGCGGTTTCGGGTGGCTGGTCAGCAGTTGGTAAAACGGCGTCCCCGTTGGTTGTGTTATGTCCCTTTACTGGACTTACTGTTTACCAGGGCTCAGGTAGCGCGCCCTATTGCCCGGAAATGGGGACGTCAACGGGTTATTGATTTTGTTACTGCTAACGCAGAAGCTGCATTGAGAACCTTATTAGATTCTACCACAGAAGCGGAGGTGCATCGCTTACCTCAGGTAGTTTCCCGACTCAAACAACCTGTTTATTTCATTGCTGGTACTAAGGATAAGGTAATGGAACCCAAATATGTGCGCCATCTTGCTAGTTTTCACAGTCTCTTTCAATCCTGTGGGGACAATGTGATTGAAATTGCTGAATGTGGACATATGGCGATGGTTGAGAAACCAGAGACTATTGATGCTCAAATTCGTCAAATTTTGGCTAATTACAGTTAATTAAAATGGTTAATTAGAATGGGCGAGGCTCAAGCTAATAGAGAACTTTAGCCTCACCCCAGGCTGGGAATGATCGGGCGATCTAGCCGAGATTTGCTTAATGCATAACCTAGATAATTCGGCGTTGATGATTAATGGAATAATTGAGGGGAGTGGGGAATGGGGAATGGGTAACTGACCACTGATAAATGACCCGACTATACTTGATATCATTTCTTACTTCAGCAACGTCGAAAATTCAGAGGGAAGTGCTAGGCAAGTGCAGCACCAAACAGATCACCGGCTTCATTTGCTCCTAGACCTGCCTGATCCAGTCCTTGGCTAGGTACCAATCCGTTAGCGGAGCCATGAAAGATAAAGGCAAACCCGGACTTGGGATCAGACCCAGGAGCTTCACCAGGGGCTCCAACCCCTAGGTCGTCAAAACCGTCGCCGTTGAAGTCTCCCACTGCTAAGGATTCACCAAACCGATCACCAGCCTCATTGGCTCCCAGTCCTGCCTGACTCAGCCCTTGGCTGGCGACCAGTCCGTTCTGGGAACCATTAAACACAAAGGCAAACCCCGACTTGGGAGCCGACCCCGGGGCTTCACCAGGGGCACCAACTACTAAGTCGTCAAAACCGTCGCCGTTGAAGTCTCCCACTGCTAAGGATTCACCAAACCGATCACCAGCCTCATTGGCTCCCAGTCCTGCCTGACTCAGCCCTTGGCTGGCGACCAGTCCGTTCTGGGAACCATTAAACACAAAGGCAAACCCCGACTTGGGAGCCGACCCCGGGGCTTCACCAGGGGCACCAACTACTAAGTCGTCAAAACCGTCGCCGTTGAAGTCTCCCACTGCTAAGGATTCACCAAACCGATCATCAGCCTCATTGGCTCCCAGTCCTGCCTGACTCAGCCCTTGGCTGGCGACAAGTCCGTTCTGGGAACCATTAAACACAAAGGCAAACCCCGACTTGGGAGCCGACCCCGGGGCTTCACCAGGAGCCCCAACCACTAAGTCGTCAAAACCGTCACCGTTAAAGTCTCCCACTGCTAAGGATTCACCAAACCGATCATCAGCCTCATTGGCTCCAAGTCCTGCCTGATCCAGCCCTTGGCTGGCGACCAGTCCGTTCTGGGAACCATTAAACACAAAGGCAAACCCCGACTTGGGAGCCGACCCCGGGGCTTCACCAGGAGCCCCAACCACTAAGTCGTCAAAACCGTCGCCGTTGAAGTCTCCCACTGCTAAGGATTCACCAAACCGATCATCAGCCTCATTGGCTCCAAGTCCTGCCTGACTCAGCCCTTGGCTGGCAACCAGTCCGTTCTGGGAACCATTAAACACAAAGGCAAACCCGGATTTGGGAGCCGACCCCGGGGCTTCACCAGGGGCCCCAACCACTAAGTCGTCAAAACCGTCGCCGTTGAAGTCTCCCACTGCTAAGGATTCACCAAACCGATCACCAGCTTCATTAGCTCCGAGTCCTGCCTGACCCAGCCCTTGCCTGGCGACCAGTCCGTTCTGGGAACCATTAAACACAAAGGCAAACCCCGACTTGGGAGCCGACCCCGGGGCTTCACCAGGGGCACCTACTACTAAGTCGTCAAAACCGTCTTTGTTAAAATCTGCCATAATTATTTACCTACTTGGATTTGGTTTGAGCGCTTTCCCAATTCCCTCTGTAGACTTCTCAGACCCAGTTCAGGAGTTTATGCAGTCAGTTACGAAACTTTACATTGATTGGGTAGGCTATGATAATCACCAGCCAGAAACTCTCTGCTGATTGTTGGTCTAAATTAGCTTGCCCAAATCCAGTACCTGTGCAGAACCAGTCAAAAAGAGCATTTGCACAGTAGCGATGCAGCGCGGTCTTGGGGGTTTCCCCCATGAGCGACTGCATCAAGAATGGTGCGATCGCTCCCGTAGCCTGGTGTTGGTAGCGGGTAAACATTGCCTGATAGCTCTTGCAGTAGTCTTCGTAGAGTTAGCGTGTTTTTTTGTGTTAAACCTGATCCATAAAGAGCGCCCTGATTACTTTAACAGTCGGATCAGAATGCGTAGATAATGTGGCAACAAGACCCCCGAAACCATCAAATTCTGTTTCTCTCCATCTTCCTAGTCTTGGGCATCAGCACTCGGGACTGGACACTAAGACCAGACTTGATTCTAGTTGTAATCGCAAGCTGTCTACTAACTCAGTGGTTAGCAGCATTTCTTTGGTCAAACCCCAAACACAGATCCGCAATCAAAAACTCTGGGGAGCTTGGCCTCTCTTTCTTTGGCCTCCCTTTCCTTGGCCTCCCTTTGAGTTTTAATCCCAAACCCTATTTCCAAACTAGCCTTGAATGGTGCAAAATTCAAACCTTAGAAACAATTCTTAATCTGCTGACAAAAAAATCAAATTGCCCCCAGGATAATGATGCTACTTTCGCCAGTTCTCCCAAACCCCCTTCCCTAAAAAGTGCTATGATTACAGCCTTAAGCTTGAGTCTGCTGCTGCGTGCTGATAACTATAGCACTATGGTTTTAGCTGGCTCCCTAGGAATTTTGAGTAAATTTATTTTCCGAGTAGAGGGCAAGCATTTTTTTAATCCAGCCAATTTCGGAATTATTGCTGTTCTTATCCTAAGCAATGATGCTTGGGTTTCTCCCGGACAGTGGGGGGATGATGGTTGGTATGCTCTATTATTTGCTGGTACTGGCAGTATGGTGTTAAAACGGGTAGGACGATGGGATACAACGGCAGCGTTTTTGGGTGCTTATGCCGTTTTAGAAGGGATTAGAAATGTCTGGCTTGGCTGGAGTTGGGATGTATTTTGCCATCGCTTGATGAGTGGGTCTTTGTTACTATTTGCCCTATTTATGCTAACCGACCCTCGCTCAATCCCCAATGCACCGATTAGTCGATTGCTATGGGCGGTGTGTATTGCGTTACTCACTTTTATATTGCGCAATCAATTCTTCATGCCTACTGCTATTTTCTGGGCGTTGTTTGCCCTATCCCCTTTGACCGTAATTTTGGATTTTATTTGGTCATCTACAAGATTTTCCTGGCATGATAGTGAATCTTAGGTGCGCTTTCCGCATCTAATTATTAAATTCGCCACGGGTCGCACCTATTAAATGACGTGAATTAAGCTTATAAAAATGAAAATTATTCGGGTTATAAGTACTATTATTATAACGGTTTTAGTGAGTTTAGGGTTGGCTCAAAAAGCTTGGGGTTTTTGTGGGTTTTATGTGGCCAAAGCTGATACTAAACTATATAACCAGACGTCTCAAGTGGTAATTGCTCGGGATGGCGATCGCACTGTTTTAACCATGGCAAATGACTATCAAGGGGATGTTAAAGACTTTGCCATGGTTGTCCCAGTTCCTGTGGTGCTTCAGCGAGAACAGGTGAATGTAGGTGACCCTAAGATTATTGAAGGCCTCGATCAGTTTAGTGCACCTCGACTAGTGGAATATTTTGACCCAAACCCCTGTGCCGATAACCGAAGGTATCTCGAAAGTGCGCCAGCAGACCTAGGTCGTCCAGGTGGCACAAGGGGAGCGGATGCTTATGATCGTAGTTTAGGTGTCACGGTAGAGGAGCGCTTCTCAGTTGGAGAATATAACATTCTTATCCTCAGTGCTAAGGACTCTAGAGGTTTAGAAACCTGGCTCAGACGCAACGGTTACAAAATTCCACGGGGAGCAAATCGGTTATTGCGACCCTACATCCGCCAGAATATGAAATTTTTCGTTGCCAAAGTCAATCTGGAGGAATTTGACCCCCCCAATGTGAATCTGCACGAATTTGACCCCCCCAATGTGAATCTGCACGAATTTGACAAAACTGCCTACCAACGGTTGCGACCCCTCCAGATGGCTTACGAGTCTCCCCGATTTATGCTGCCCATTCGCTTAGGAATGATGAATGCTACGGGTGAGCAAGACCTGATTGTGTATGTGTTATCACCCCGAGGTCAGGCTGAAATTACAAACTACCGCACTGTGAAGATTCCTTCTAATACTGAAATTCCAGTATTTGTCAAAGCAGAGTTTGGTGATTTCTACACTGCTATGTTCCAAACTGCTTACGAGGGTGAAGGTAAAAAAGTGGCTTTTCTTGAATATGCTTGGGATATGGCTAGTTGTGACCCATGTTCAGCTAATCCCCTCAATCGGGAAGAACTCCGGAAATCAGGTGTCTTTTGGCTAAACTCAGGAAGAACCAATAGAAGACCCAATAATGTTTATATCACTCGCCTCCATGTTCGCTATACCCGTGATACGTTCCCAGAAGATTTGATGTTCCAGGAAACGTCAAACCGTGAATTGTTTCAGGGACGATATATCCTTCGTCATCCCTTTACTGGGAAGATGAGCTGTAGCGCAGGAGTTGACTATCAACAATCCTTAAATCGACGATTGAAACAGGAAGCTCAAACCTTAGCTGAGTTGACTGGATGGGATATTGATGAAATCCGCAATAAAATCGATTTTCCTGATGTTAAGCCTATTCCTTGGTGGAGACATCTTTGGTAAACCATGGAAATCGTTACTTGTGACTTGTTACTTGGTTACTTGTTTTACTTGTTATTTCTTACTTGACAAGTAACAAGTAACCTAGACTTAATGTAAAGCAATCTAAATTTTAACAAAGATATGTAACGCAATTATAGCGTTTCTCGCAGTTATGAGGTACACTAGTCTTTGAGACTGATTACCTTAAAACCCTCTTTACTATTGCCTTTTGCCTTTTGCCTTTTGCCTTAAAGGGATAAGCAATGTCGCTCATGAGTATGAGAACTGCTATATCATAAATTTGACGGGTTGAACCAGGGTAAGCTCATCTAAATTAGTATCAAAAACTACAGATAAAAGTTTTTTGACTGAAGTTACTCTGTTCATTTGTACTACTTTGAGACTCAAACTCCCTTAAGGTAAGCGATGTAGCAATTGAGTTTCCCAAAAGGGAATAGGTAATAACCAATTTAAATGCATATCAGCTTATTTATAGGACAAGTTTTACTGCCCTTATTTTTACCCAAAGGAATGCGACCGGATCGGGTATTACGGGCAATTGTAGGATTAACAATATTTAGTTCAGCTGATCTAGCAGAAAAGGTGCGGGGTGGAATCCAAGCCATACCGAGAGGTCAAGTAGAAGCTTCTAAAGCCCTAGGTTTGAATACCCCGTTCACTTTAGGATTGATTGTTTTACCTCAAGCTTTTAAAATATCGATTCCATCGATTGTCGGTCAGTTTATTAGTCTGTTTCAGGATACAACACTGTTGGCAATTGTGGGATTATTATAATTGAATTATTGAATGATTAATTATAAATTATGAATGGGGTTGAAGGCGACTTAAAGTCTAGCTTTAGCTAAGTTCTGCTCAACCAGTCGCAATAGCAGAGGTTCCACTGCTAGCCCATATGAATGATAAGTGATGAATGATCAATTCTGAATGGGGTTCTGAGGTACTTGTTCAGCTTAGATGTTAATAACGGCAAGAGACCTTAACATCCTAAACTAACACTGACTCCTTGCTCGATTAAGATGATATTTTTATTGTTGATAGTCTAGATAAATTCGGAGTTAAACGCTATGTCACAAGAAATCTTCGACTTTGTGATTCCTCTCTATCAGTTGCGCTGGAACACGCGGGGTGTGCTTGAGGGAATTACAACCCATTACAAACCTCGCAGTATCCATGTGATTTCACCTGAGCCAGAGGCGCGATCACTACAACAGGTGTCTCAGGGTTGGGAAGTGGCTCCCCTTTATACCCATTCTGAGGAAACCTTCTTTCAAAAGAGTGGTCTGACAAAAGACAGAATTTGTGCTGAACTGGAACTCGGGGAATCCCTTTATACTCCAGGCTGGTTCTATCAGCAACTCTTAAAACTGGGTGCTGGTGAGGGAATTGATGACTTAAGTGAATGGTATGTTGTCTGGGATAGTGACCTACTTCCGGTTGCGACTTGGCCGCTGATTTGTGAGGAGAACCAAACCCAACAGCATACGTTTGCCCTACTTCAGCACAATCAGTGGGGCAATGCGAGCATTGTCTCCACTTGGGCAGAATGGATTCGCTCGGTGTTGGGGGTTGAACCCCTAACAGACCCTGAAGGCACTTTTATTCCCCATCATATGTGGTTTAAACAAGAGCACCTTAAGTCCTTTAAGTGTCAGGTGAGCAACTACTTTCAATCGGATGACCATTGGTTGTTGCTGATGATGCGATCTGCGCTGAAATTTGGCACCTTTAGTGAATATTGGTCTTACGTTTCCTGGGTGGCAGCTCAAGCCCCAGATCATCTGGCTTTTCATCCCTATGAACGCTATGGGGCAACCACTGAACGGTTTTTTGATGATGGTACGGGTTTGTTTTCTGCGACATTACGGCGATATCAATCGACGGTATCCCAGCCGACTCAAGAAAGCTTTTCTCCGTCCTATACAGAGTTAGAATCCTTTATTCAAGCTGAGTATGGGTCAGATCCGCTGCCATCTTCTTTATCTTTTGAAAGTAGCCCTCGACATCTCAAAAAGAACAGAGAGAATATGCATATCGAAGAGTTGCGTTCTCGTTGGAATCCTCGCATGACTGAAGTCTCTAGCACACACTAAAGATTGGAAATCTAAATGGATTCGGGTTCATCTGGGATGGCAGCAGGTCACCTCCCGGTATATAGGACTCACCATGACCGAGACATCAACAAGTTTGGGAATCCCGCGCCAAAAGTGAAACGTTGGCGTCGGGAGGAGGTCAACAATGGTCTTCAAACAACCTGTTGACCGAAAAGTCGTTAGTTATTGTATGAAAACAATCGGTTTATGCCACTCCAAAGACTACAAAAATTGATTAAGCCTATTATCCAGGATATCGGCTATGAATTAACAATTCGTAACCGGATTAAACAGATTCCGATTATTCAAGAAATAGAACGTTTAAGGACAAGTGAACGCTATCAAAATCCTCAGGGTTTAATTGCTTTTGGTAGTAAGGTTTATTCCCAAAGTGATGAAGATGGCATTATTAGAGAAATCTTTAACAGGATTGGTGTCACGAATCAAATCTTTGTTGAATTTGGCATTGGCAATGGCTTAGAAAACAATACCCTTGCCCTGCTTTTTGATCATTGGCAAGGTCTATGGATCGATGCGTCGTCTAGTTCGGTAAATAAAATTAGAAAATATTTTCATAAAGTCATAGAAAATGGTCAGTTAAAAATCGTTGAATCCTTTATTACAAAAGAGAATATTAACGAATTAATTTCTGCCAATATAGATGCTGATGAAATCGATATATTATCAGTCGATATTGATGGTAATGACTATCATATTATTGATTCAATCACCTGTATAAGTCCCAGAGTGATTGTCGTTGAATATAATGCCAAGTTCACACCACCCATTTTATATTGTATGGACTATGATGCCACACACAGATGGGAAAAAGATGATTGTTTTGGGGCTTCATTGAAGTTTTTTGAGGTCAATCTAGATAAAAAAGGGTATTATCTTGTGGGCTGTAACTTATCGGGTGTTAATGCATTTTTTGTCAGAAAAGATTTGGTTAGTGATCAATTTTTTGCTCCGTTCACGGCTGAAAATCATTATGAACCTGCCAGGTATTATCTCTCGGGATATTTTGCAGGTCATCCTGCCAGCTATCAAACCTTAGCAAAATCTCTGACCATGCGCTCTATTTGAAATTCGCTGAACATCAGCACCCCGCTCTAAAGAGACGGGGCTTTTAGCTTCCCTTTTTAGGTAGCTGACCAGCTATCAGAATTGTTCTTGATCTGAGTTGTCTCTCTATCCTGTGTTTCACAGAAAGTGGAACTTTTTAAATCCCATAAAAATTTTTAAAATTAAGCTTGATTTTTGTTAAAATTTACTATTAAAAATACCAATAAAGTTGATATTTGAGCCGATGAAACTTGCCCGCTTAAACTCAGACAGTCTTATCCCCCGCTTCTACAGGCTTGCGGTCATTAATACTCTCTCCGTAAGTATTCACCGGTCAGTGGTCAGCCGTCAGCTGTCAGTGGTCAGTGGTCAGCCGTCAGCTGTCAGGGGTCAGTGCTCAACAGACGTAACTCAGATTAGACAAATGGTTACCTGTTTTATTCAAAAGCTGAGAGCTGAAAGCTGAGAGCTGAGAGCTGAGAGCTGAGAGCTGAGAGCTGAGAGCTGAGAGCTGAATGCTTACCTCTCTCCAATATCATGATTCCCTTATCGGGCTTAGTCAGCGTGGCTTTCCTGGGACATCTGCCAGAAATTCGTCACTTAGCAGGAGTTGCAGTCGCAACGGTTTTGTTTACCTATCTTTACCGACTTTTACACTTCTTGCGGATGGAACGGGAGCGACGGCTCAAGCTGTAGGCAAAGATGACCGGGAAGCCATGTTATTAGTGGGTTTACGCAATGGATTGATAGGGTTGGTACTGGGTGTATTAATTGTTATTTTACAATATCCTATCGAGAAAATTTGGTTTCTTATACTCGATGCTCCTGATGACGTTAAATCTTCTGGTATTGCTTATTTTAATGCCCGTATTTGGGGTGCTCCCGCAGTGGCACTTAACTTAGTCGTGATCGGTTGGTTATTAGGAAAAGAGATGAGTGGTAAGGTGCTAGTGATAACAATCATTGGCAATTTAGGCAATATAATCTTTGATTATTTTTCCATTATTAAATGGCATTGGGGCAGTATTGGAGCTGGTTTTTATGCTTGTTTGAGTCAATATTTGACCTTATTTGTGGGAATCTTCTTTATCAGTCAGGATGTTCGATTCCAAGAAATTCAGCAGTTAAGTGATTGCATTTGGCAGGGTTCCATTTAGATTAGGATAATATAATCGGGGGTAAGGCCAAAGGAAATAGAGTACAGAAACAAGATACTCTAATAGACCTATGCGCAAAAGTATTTTTCTGATAGTGTTTACCTCAATTCTTGTCCACTGTTCCCTGTTCCCTGTTCCCTGTTCCCTGTTCCCGACAACTGCCGCGAAGTCTAATGTATTTCCGTAGGGATATATCGAGCAAGACTACAATCGAGATCCTCAATGATACTATCGACTGGATCATTAAAGCCGATGGAGAGTCGAATCAGACTATCCGTAATATTTAATGATTTTCTATCCTGGTCGGATAAATAGTAGTAGGTAAAGGGAGCAAGCTGTTCGATATAGGTTTCCGCTGAACCAAAGTTAGAAGCAATATATGGAATTTTTAAGTTGTCAATGAATTCTGATGTCTCACGTTTTGAAAGTTTGAGTTCAAAGGTCACAACACCACCATACCCATTAGTAAAATATTTCTTGGAGAGTTCTCGATGAGGATGAGAATCTAAGCCCAAATAATAGACCTTGGAAACCAAATCATGGGAATTTAAAAACTCAGTCAGTTTTTGCCCTGAAGCATTTAAAGACTCCATTCTCAACTGAAAGGTTTTCAAGTGTTGACCCAATGTAAACACATCCCGAGGGCTAGGAATAACTCCATTGATATTTCTGAAATTTCTAATTTGAGCGATCGCTTCCTTTTTCCCAGCAACACTTCCCAGTACCACATCAGCATGACCATTGAGATATTTAGTACAACTATGAATCACTAAATCTGCCCCCCATAAACAGGGTTGAAAATTATAGGGACTGGCAAAGGTACTATCGACAACCAGAAGCGTATCGGGTTCTAACAACTCTTTGATTTTTTCAATATCTGCCAGGTAAAGATGAGGGTTAGAGGGAAGTTCTAGGAAAAGAATATTAATATCTTGACTGACTTGATCAAGTGTTCTCATCAACTCAGATAGATCCGAATTATCCAAAATCAAAGTTTTGAACCCCAGTTTCTCAAGATTCTCAAAAACACGTCTTGTGTTTTTATAGAGATAGCAAGTTGTTGCGAAACAGCTTTGAGATTTGGCGAATGCCATTAAAGTGCTGTAAATCGCACTCATTCCACTGGGAAATAGTAAGCAATCTTCAGCCTTATCGAGTTGGGCTAAAATTCCCTCTACTTCTTCCCAATTCGGATTATGATACCTGCCATAACGGCCTTTTGTGAGCGATCCTTCGTGTAAGGCTTTAACATAAGTTTCATGATCGTCATAAAAGTAGGCTGTATTTTGATAAATGGGTGTTAGAATTGAGTTGGTGTAGGATTCATGCTTTCTGACTCTGCCCATTCTCTAATCCTCCTGTAATTTCCTGTAATTTTGGACTTCTAGATTAGACTTAGACAACGACTTTATCCAAAAGATTCATAGATTTTATATAAATAAGCAACAATTTCAGAAATGATATCTGTTGTCAGATTTCCATGATGTACAATTATCCGAATAAATGCCGGAAGATTATTAAAACTAGACGAACTGACTTTGATAAAGTCATCCTGGACTACTTGATCATAGATAGCGAGATTAAGTTGATCGATTTTATCAATTTCTGCCGCCGTGTAATCTGTGATGGTTTCCTTCACTTCCATTTCTTCAGGAATAAACCAGAAACAGAGGTTAAAATACTGGGGTTCGACGACATATAAAACCCGATCCGAAAGTTGTTTCCTGAATTCTTTACGATTTTTATAGTATTTTTGAATTAAATTTTGAAAATGTTCAAGACCATGATGTTTGAACATCAACCAAAGCTTAAAGGCATAGGCTTCTCGGGAACATTGTAAAGACTTGATGCTGAGACTATATTTTCTATTCTGGTTGCTGTTAAATGGAGAATTAGGATTATGTGCGATTACTTCATCCACTAAAACAGATTTGTCTTTCACCAGTAAGACTGAGCATAATAGAGGGGCTGAAAGAAATTTATGAAAGTCTAATACAATTGAATCTGACAAAGAACTCAGTTTTCTAGAAAACGCTGCATCTTCACTAAAGTAAACCCCGCCTCCCCAAGCTGCATCAAGATGAATCCAAGGTTGAATCGCGAATTCTTGGAATATTTCCAGTATTTCTTCTACCGGATCGAAAGTTCCCAAGGTAGTCGAACCCAGAACACAAGCAAAGTAAATTAGATTGAGATTATCAGCTTTAATTTTGCTGACTAATTCTCGTAAATGTTCTCGATCAACGACTCCTTTTGTGCTTGTTTTAACATTGATAATATGTTGAATCCCACAAATCTTAGCAGCTTTACTGATAGAGTAATGAGAATGTTCGGAAACCAGAATGACTGATTGTCCTAAATTAACTTTTGCTCTTTGTACTGCTAAGAATACAGATGCCAAATTAGATAAGGTACCACCCGGATAAAAGATACCATCGCCTTCAGGATAACCCACTAACGGCAGGAGAGTTTCTACCATTTCTACTTCACAACGAGTAAAAATTGGCGAACATTCTTCAGTATGAATATTAGAATTAATGTAGTTAGACACGAAATCGGCAAAAACACCGATGGGGTCGGGATAGGAAAATAAGTATTTTAAGTTTTTTGGACTGTAGATATCTGGAGTAATAGACAGGGTAGATTTAACAAATTTGTCAATCCTCTCTAATCTTTCCGGTTCGGATAAACTATAGATGCCATCCAGCATCTTCAAGCATTGATCAATGTCTTGTTCTGTTAGCATCTTAAATGTTTGTACGAAGTTTAGGGTAATTCAGTCTAAGCTGTCTGGATATCGCCAATTCCAATCGTGATCAAGCCACCCAGTGCGCATCAGCGGAGATCGGAGTGGAAAAATTAGCAATTGATACAGATTTTTTGAGGCAGGAAGCCTGAAAAATTTGATACATCAATATTAGAATCTGGCGTTATCACAATAATTACGGAGACAGACCTTTGTATAATACCACATCGAATCACACGGGCAAAAACGAGGAGCTTGATAGCCCCGTGAATGCATTCCGAAAGGCCTATATAAGCCATTTGGTATCTATGGTTATGGTCAGCAATTAGCAAAATCATTATCCTTCAGAAGAGCTTCGCCTACAGCAAATGCGCGTAGCGCACGCTACTTGAGGTGCTATCAACAATTAGCAATTTAATGATGGGGTTATACCGCAGGGTAAGCGCAAGGCGCTTACCCTGTAGATTTTTTTCTCAACTACCATAGATCTCGATCTCAAGGGGAACATCTATAGGAATATCATCTTGCTTTTCCCTCGTACCAATGCCGATCATGATTTTGAACCAAGCGTGAGCCAACTTTTTGTAACCCTCTGGGGTTAGGTGAATACCATCCTCAAGCATGTGTTCAGGGGTGAATATATTGCGGTTATTAATAAATCGAATGTTCTTGTTTTTATAACTTTCTCCAGTCAGCAAATTTGCCAATAGGTTATTGTATTTATCAGCTTTCTGATTCTTGAGAGTACCATCCTTAAGTGCAGAGGGCTTAATGGGGGGAATTGAAGAGACAAACAAATATACCTGATCTGACCAGGCGAGAATTTTATCAATTAGTAAAATCATTTCATTGACTGTATCTTCAGGGCTTTCATTCTGAAAAAGTATGTCGTTTGTGCCAGCCATTAATAAGATAATATCCGGTCTTGCCTGCTTCAGCCAATCTTCTATTTCGGAGTTTAAATCTGACCACGCATTGGATGCTCCAACACCAGCTATGGCAAATCCCCCATGCCCTTGATGCTCTTTGTCAAACACATATGTGTTGTTTTGGCCTAAAACTATTTCGGGATTTTCTGAGGTAGCGCTACCCACAAAATTTACTCTATAGCCATTATCTTTAAACAATGCCCACAGGTCATCTCGATATCCGGCTCGATCCAATGCTTTACCACGAGTGTTTGAGTCTCCTAAAGGCATAATCTTGAGAGACCATTGATCGATGGTGAGCGCCTCTGCGGTGGGAGAAAACTGAAATAGGCTGATGCAATAAGCGGCGATTAAGGTCAATTTTGGGGAGAATTTTTGCTTCATACTATAGTTTCCTAGTAAGCTTGAGGTACAGTAACAGCAATGAGCAAACCAATTACGAAGATCATTATTGCTTAGACAATAATTTCCAGACCTGTTGAGATTGCCAAGTTTATGGACACATTCGTATATGTTTGACACCACTGGCAAGATTAGCACTCAGAAAGTTTTAGTGTACATTAGCGACCCGCATCGCGGATGAATCAATTCATCCGTTCGCTTATATCCCCCGACTAAAGTACAGGGGCTTTAGCCATCACACTTGTAAAGCAATCTATATCTTAACAAAGATATGTAACGCAATCATCATAAATTTGATGGTTACTTAACATTTATCAATGATCACCTAAAATTTATCTTAACTATTAGATTCCAGGGATAGTTATTGTGAGACAATTAGTAGTTGATATCAGGCTGTGGGGAGACTCCTCCAGCGATTTCGGCGATTTGTTTTAGTTGTCTATGAGCAGGAGCTGTATGAATGTCTTCAAAGCAATTTACTAAATCCCAGGAAAATAACGATGGCAAGATTTTTACTAGCAACTTAGGGTTTACTGCACTCTGCTTCTTAATCGGTTTAGCTGGATTTGGCTATATTCTCGCCACATTGCCCGGAATCGCAGAATCCCCGACAGACCCTTCTAGAACTTGTATAGTCGATGGTTGGAAACTGGGATTAATTATCACCCACGTGCTGGTTTTTGCCCTCATCCCTCTGGCGATGAGAATTTTTTACAACAGTTTAAAAAATTTAGGACTGACATCAAATATTTTTGCGTCGCAACTGGGGCTAGCTTTTGTGATGGTGGCGATCGCTTCAGAAATTGGTTGGCACGTCACCCAATGCTGGTATTATCAAAACGATTTTACGATGCTGAATTTCATGTTTTACTTTTTCTTGATTTCAGGATTTGCGCTGTGGGCGGATGGGTTAGTGGAGAAGACTACTATCATCACCAATTTAATTAACATTGTGTTTGCCATCAGTCTGTTAGTTGTTTCAATTTTGTACCCTTTAGGTTATCAAGCCGGTAACGATAATTTTAAGATTCCTATCTATATTGTACTTACTCTAGTTTTGGGTGTGTTGACCTATCGAGGCTATACGATACTCCAAGATTGGAAAATTATTCTTTTCCCAATTTTCTCCGTTGGAGTCAATTTAACCTTTGTGTTTCTTCTAGATAAATTTGGAGGGAATCCCTATAGTGATCCGCAAGTGACTTTCAATGCTTTATTTCATATCCTTCACGATTTATTAGGAACCGAAGCTGGATTAGTCATCTTTACCTGGCTTTTCTATAATAAAGGCATTGCTCAAAAAAACTCCAAAGCTACATTAGCGGCAGAAAAAAATTAGTATTTACTAATTTTGATATATACCAGTTTTAAATTTTCCTGGGTAATCCTAGCTATTTAGTATTACTCATTTTTTTTTAAATTATCATTATAAACAAAGTAGTGACAGTGGCGGGGTGAGGAAGTGAGGAGTGAGAAGTGAGGAATGTCGGTTATTAAATTATTGTCAAAAAAAATTTAGATGGCTTTGCCCTGGGGGCTAAAGCCCTGCGTCTCCTTTGCACTAGGGACAAGCAAAGGATCATACCAGTCTTCTAGGATCTGGTATGATTTTTTGTTCACGTTGAACTGCAAGTGTTTGAATTATCTGTTTGTTAGTTTGAGACAAGTGTCAAGGAATCTAAACATCACTATCTGGATATGGTGAGATTTTGTTGCCCAATCAAATTCTGAATATGCTACAAAGATGGTTACCTAAGCTAGGTCAACCTTAATCGAGAGGATAGTTTTACACCGGTGGGAAATTTCAGTCAGCTCTTAGAACCAATTGCTAACCAATTTAGAATTTTAGGTATTCCTGAGCCAGTGGTGCATTGGGGACACCCATTGATGATGGGAATTGTGGTATTGATTATGGGTAGCTTTGTGGGAATAGCAGGATGGCGTGGCCGAGTAGTATCTGATCCTGAAATAGCACTACAGAGTCGCAGTAATCATCGAAAAATAGCACCCTGGATGTTTATTTTTATCGCAGGTGGCTACACGGGTGGGGTTTTGTCTCTGGTAATGCAGTATCAGCCAATTCTAGAAAGCCCCCACTTTTGGACAGGATCAATCGTACTGATTGTGCTGGCTGCTAATGGGGTGATTGCCTTGACTGGCTTTGGCGGAAACAAAGCATTGGTGCGTAGCGTTCATGCCTACTTAGGAAGTACGGCACTTTGCCTGCTATTGCTTCATGTTGTTTTGGGCTTAAAGCTAGGTTTATCGATCTGATGAAGCCTGCCACTGGTACAGTAATAAGTCTTGCTTATATTCTGGGCTTACTGTCTACAGGGATTCTCAACTTACCGACTGGTGAGATTCCCTGGCAAGAGTACAGAGCTTTGGTAACAGGATTAGTTGTCACAGGGATAGTGGCTGCGATCGCATTCCCCAGGTTCTGGCGCACAGGACCAAAACCAAGATTATGGGTAGCAGCAGGACTAATCTCGGCCTTGGCGGTGGTCTATTTTCAATTGCGGGTACCACAACCAGAACTGAATGACATTAGCGAATATGTCCCCTCAACCAATAGCATTGCTCCAGAGCAACTGTTTAAGGTTGAAGGCAAAGTGGAGAGTATGCCTCGCCTGACCCGAACTCAGCGTACACAATTTTGGTTACAAGCTACTCAGTTAACTGAAATTGAAAGTCGCGAAGATGGGGGAGCGATCAGTCAGGGAGTGACAGGCAAGTTGTATGTGACTGTGCCATTACTTCAAGGAACTGGTATCTACCCAGGTCAGATAATTAGCGTAACTGGGGTTTTATATAAACCCAAGCCAGTGACTAATCCCGGAGCCTTCGACTTTGGAGCCTATCTTGCCCGTCAAGGGGCTTTTGCTGGTTTGAGTGGGCGTCAAATAAACTTTGATGAGGAAACTATTGGCAAACCCTGGGGATGGTGGAGACTGCGACAACGTATTATCCGTTCCCAAGTTCGCTTTTTAGGCTCTCCCACAGGTCCGTTAGTCAGTTCAATGGTTTTAGGACGTCGTGCTGTTGATTTGCCCTACGATATCCGGGATCAATTTATTCAGGCTGGGTTAGCCTATACCTTAGCAGCATCTGGATTCCATGTCTCTTTGCTGTTGGGTTTTGTCTTAGCCGTTACCAGGGGTTTAAGCAAGGAAAAGCAGTTCAGTATTAGCTTGAGTGTACTGTTAATTTACGT
The DNA here is from genome assembly GCF_010672265.1 of Moorena sp. SIO3A2. Lineage (NCBI taxonomy): Bacteria > Bacillati > Cyanobacteriota > Cyanophyceae > Coleofasciculales > Coleofasciculaceae > Moorena > Moorena sp. SIO3A2. Next base: position 1,998 of record NZ_JAAHHC010000056.1, on the reverse strand, counting down.
GGCATTAACTGGACTGCAGCCATCGGTAATGCGGGCGGCTCTGATGGGGGTGGGTGCCCTAATTGCCTTAGTGACGGCACGGAAAGTTAAGCCTTTAGGGTCACTCTTGTTAGCAGCAACACTGTTACTCCTATTTAATCCTTTGTGGATCTGGGATTTGGGATTTCAGCTGAGTTTTCTGGCCACCCTAGGATTACTAATCACTGCACCAGGGATTATCCAACGTTTGGATTGGTTGCCACCTGCGATCGCATCCCTAGTTGCTGTGCCAATTGCAGCAGCAGTTTGGACTCTACCCCTGCAACTGTATGTTTTTCAAGTTGTTGCCAGCTACTCTATACCAGTTAGTGTTATTGCTACACCCCTAATTTCTATTATCACTTTGGGTGGAATTGTCAGTGCCTTGGCAGGACTAATTTGGCCAACAGCAGGAAGTGGACTGGCTTGGTTACTGTATTACCCAACCCATGGACTGATGGGACTAGTGGAATTTTTCAATCAGTTGCCAGGAAGTTCTGTAGCGGTGGGCAAAATTTCCCTAGGGCAACTGTTATTCCTCTACGGGCTAATTGCTCTAGCTTGCTTGATTAAATGGTTACATCCTCGTTGGTGGCTGATTAGTCTAGTTGCTGTCACTGTGGTGGTGTTGCCCCAATGGCAACAAGCGTCAAAATTGTTTCAAGTTACAGTGCTAGCTACAGGAAATAACCAAATTTTAGTGATTCAAGACCAGGGACAAGTCACCTTGGTCAATAGTGGCAACCCTGATACAGTCAGGTTTACAGTGCTGCCTTTTCTGCAAAAGCAAGGTATCAATGATATTAATTGGGCAGTTGCTCTCGACAAGCAGCCCCAACTCAGAAGTGGTTGGGTTCAGCTTCTAGGTAGTTTACCGATCGAGACATTCTACGATAACACTGATTTACAACGACCATTGTCTCAGGGTCAAAATTGGAACGATATTGTCACCCGTAACTCTATCGCTAGTGCAGTAGCCTCTAGGGAGGCTAACTACCAACCAATTCCAGTGGGGGAAATACTCTCTTTTGGGTCTACTTCAATAGAATTAGTCAACACTGAACCACCAGTGTTGCTGATGCGCATCATTGACCAAAATTGGTTACTCTTAGGAGACCTCAAACCAGGCTTCCAAAAACAGTTAGCCAAAACCATCCGTTTCCCTGAGCTACAAGTACTTTGGTGGTCGGGAAAAAGTCTGAGGCCAGAATTCCTCGATGCCCTGCAACCGAAAATTGCGATCGCATCATCCAATGTCGTGGATGCCTACACGGCGAAGCTCATGCGCAATGCTAAGATGACCCTCTATTGGACAGGCCGTGATGGTGCTATCCAGTGGACACCGGATGGTGGTTTTAAGACTACTGTTGAAGATATTGAGATAGACATTGATGTTCCTTGATAGTGATTCCATCATTGAGCACCCAGCAATGCCTGAGTTTTCAACAGCAGGCTTGACAAATTCCACGGTTTTGTGTTCAAATTTCAGATGAAGTCTGGGGTGCGGTTTGACTAGATCATGGAGGGGTGTCCGAGTGGTTTAAGGTGGCAGACTCGAAATCTGTTATGGTGTCAAAGCCATCGGGGGTTCGAATCCCCCCCTCTCCGTATAAAAATTTAACTCAATTTTTGATTAATCTCACTCAGGAATGTGCTAGGTACTGGTAGTAGGTAAGATCAGGTAACTGTCATCCCATAGAATCCCATAGAAGAAATTGGGAAGATCGAAGAAGTTGGGAATATAGGCTTAGAATTAAATTATATTCATATATTGATTCATCTTTATCAGCTCGGGATTTAAGCCAAGTGACTTCTGCTGATTATTCTCCAAAATCGACATTAACTGTTGAACTCTCCCCAAGCTACACACTTCCTATAGTGTTGATTATTGCTGCAGTGACAATAGTGCTCATACAACCCTGGGTGAGTTTAGCGATCGGCGAAGCCGCGCCAAAGGCGATCGCCTTTGGCGCGGCTTCG
>NZ_JAAHHC010000055.1:0-40100 GCF_010672265.1 Moorena sp. SIO3A2 | reverse complement strand
TCCTGAACTACTGCTGACTTTTTCAGCTGGTCACCCACCAGGAGGTATTGACTCAAACTATTACTCTGACTAATTTGTCAGTTTTACTGAGATCTAGTCTACCGTACTTTTAAAAGAGCCGCACCCATATCATTTTTGCTGTTTGGCCTGGTGGGTGGAAAGCGCAACTGTGGAACGGGCATCTTGCCCGTATCCTTCCGGCGGCCTGTCCCAAGGCTGGCTACGAGGCGGAAAATGATGGCAAGACCCCCTAGGGCCTGTTTTCCAACTCGTTATATCCTCAAAAAAGTAGTGTGATCGCAGGGTGCATTCATGAATCGAGGGAACTTAAGTAATCAACATTGGGAACGGTTAAAACCGTTACTACCACAGCAAAAACCGCATACAGGTAAGCCAAACAAAGAGCAGCGCACGGTTATCAACAGAATTCTCTGGGTACTAAGAACAGATACACCGTCGGGAGACTTACCTAGGGATTATGGGAAGTTGCAAAGCGTCGCCACCAGGTTTTAGCGATCGCAGAAAACCGGAATCTGGAACCAAATATGAGAAAAGCGGCATTGCTGAATTAAGTAATGAAATGAGTGGGGTGGGCATCCTGCCTGCCCGAAAAATGAAACGGGCAAGATGCCCGTTCCACGCCTGATGCCGGTTCTACAAAACTCTTCAAATCATTCCATTATTAAGCAACGCCAGAAAATCTGCCAGGGATTCGGCTTCGCCGACCCTACGCGAACGCTGATCAAGGAGGAAATCTTGATTGGGAGGAGTCGTAGGATGAATTGGGTCTGGGAAAAACAACTAGACCCTGAAAATTGAGGTGCTCGACCTCATGTGTAAATCTGAAAAAATTGGAGAATCTCAGTAATGAGTATTTATCAAGAATTCCGTACCACCTTCACCGACAAAAACTACAAATACACCACCACAGTTCTCCATAGTGGGTTTGTGGTCGCTTTTGCCATGGACAATGAGCGCAAAATCTACTACACAGTCCTCGACTCCATGCAAGCTCCTGTGGAACTCCCCGAACCTCGTCTTCTCAATTTCCCGGAAGAGATAACTACAGTAGGTTATGGAGTGTTCTATCCCACTCCCATGCCCATTGTTAAAGATAATACTCGTGAAGAACTAGAAAAAGGTCGCATTGATAAAAAAGACCAAGACCCATTCTTATCAACCACAGCTTGTTTAACCGACGACCAACCCTTCCAAATCTTCTCCGATGGTAGTTATATCTATCTCTTCCGGCAAGCGATCGATCAAGACCATGAGGACATGGTATATCCCATCGAAACTCCAGGAGGACGGGGCACTCGAGATCAAGAGCGTGAGGATATCTTAAAAGGCCCAGATGACAAGCTAGTGCCAGTTGCCAATCAAACCCTATTAGTAGACCGCTTTGTCTTCGCATTAGGAGGAGAACAAGGGCCAACTCTCCAACCCAAACTAGAAATTCGCTACCAACGCAGCAAACATAAGACCCTACGCCAGAGTAACAAAGATACCTTGGGTACTCAGGATATGGCGGAAAACAAATTCTACGAACCCACTCAAGAATTGAGTTTAGTCGGGAAAATGCACGAGGGAATGTTTTCCGTGCTGCAACTGCCCACCCAAGTAAACCAGCAGAAACGCTGGCAAATCTTTTGCTATAACAATACAACGGAGTTGCTGGACTCCTACAATATTGAAGTGGCCAAGGATGGCTTATTCAATACCTTTGGCACCAGGCACTACACCAGTCCAGACCTAGAATATCAAAGTGCAGTTTTTGAACGTCAACCGGGAATTTGTCCTTTTACAAAGAAGCCATTAATTCCGATTATTAACAAGGGAGGTGCTGCCGAAAGCGCTCTGCGGTTTTTGGGTAAAGAGCATGAATCCGTTGTAACTGTTACCAACACTAACGATAGAATGAATATCTTCAACGATCAAAGTTTTACTATTGAGTGTTGGGCTAAAGCGGAAACAGTTGATGGCCATAATAGATTCTTTTCTCAATGGAGACTCGTAACCGCCGGGATTGTAAACGGCCAGATTAATTTTCACTTCTCAGATAGCGACCAGGTTAGATCTTCCGACCTTGAGATTGACGAAGACTGGCATCATTATGCTTTTGTCTATAACAAAGAGAACAAGAAAATGGAAATTTACTGGGATGGAGTCCAAGTAGCAGAAGGAACTGTTAAGGATCACGCTAAATCGACAGGAGATTTTCACATTGGAACCTATTCTGGCCAATATTTCCAAGGAACCATAGACGAAATGCGAGTCTGGAATTATCCACGTCCCCAAGTGCAGATTGAGCAGGAAATGAACTACCGTTTGGTGGGGAACGAAGGTGGATTGATAAATTATTGGCGCTTTGATGAAGGGTCAGAAGATACAGTCTATGATAAAACCAATCGGGCTTGTCATGGAACACTTGAAGGTGAGGAAAAACCTCAGTGGGTTGCGTCTGATGCCCCTGTGGGTGACAACCCTGGGGTGAGCCGTACTAGCATTAAACTCTCCAGGGGTATTAGAAATAGCTTTTCCAGCCTGTTCTACTACGAACAAGAAACCAACGATACCGGGGATGACGGCATCAAAAATGATGGTCGTGTGATGTTAGCTATTCCCACTGGAAAAGAAGATGACATTAATAATCTAGGTAAAATAGCTATCCTGGATATAGGAGTGGGCAACGATGGAAAACTTGCCCAAATCCCGGATGTGGTCAACTTAGAAGAAGAATTATTAATTCCTGACAGTAACACCCTCCAAGATGTAGACCCCAAGCAACTTAAACAAACGGCCTACTCCATCTCCAACGACAAACAAGACCTCCACGAAACCAAGAAACAGATCCTCAAAATACGTCAACAGCTCCAAGAGCTAAACAAACTCCTCTCCAAAAAGGAACTAGAAGCCAAACAAACCGCATTAGCCACCATCGCCCAGGATTTGTTAACCTTACCATTAATGGAGCTTCAGCCCAGTGAAATACTCCAAGATGTAGACCCCAAGCAACTCAAACAAAGAGCCTACTCCATCTGCAACTACAAACACGACCTCCAAGAAACTAAGAAACAGATAGTCAAAATACGTCAACAGCTCCAAGAGCTAGACAAACTTCCCTCCAAAAAGGAACTAGAAGCTAAACAAAAGGCATTAGCAACCATTGCCCAGGAATTGAAGCGAAACTATCGCCCAGAGGAACCCGAATACAAAAAACTGGTGAAGCGCTGGCAAGAGTTAACCTCTCCGACTAAACCCCTCAGTTTCGGTACCCTCACCCTGGTCAAAGACAAAATTGACGCCCAGCTCGAACAAGTCCTCAACAAAGAACAGGAACTGCCCCAGAAGCAACAAGAACTGGCAGAAAAACTCCAACAACTCGCTGAGTTAAAAGCAGCTATTTCCAGAAATCAAGCAGCCACATTCGTGCCCCTGCCCCTCCTGGCAATAGACCCTTACGGATTAACTGTCAAAGGCGGAGCACTGGATTTTGCCCGCACCACCATTCGCCCAGACATCCGGGAATGTGGACCAGACAAACTGGGACTTTATTTCCAGCGAGTACATAATCAACAATTCTCCGTGGCTTACTTTGATATCACTACTGCCAAAGCCAAATTCACTTCTGAAAGCGACAGTGAGAATACCCTGACTTGGTTAGCTTACAATGGTGAATCTGAGATGAACGATGCTGAAATTTCTATTGCTGATGGAAGTACCCCAGAAACTTGTACCCTCACTATCAAAGCACTAGACTATGAAGAAACCTGGACAAATGCTCCCCGCAAAGTTGATTGGTTGCAGCAACTGATTAATCAAGGAGTAACGGAATATAAGCAGGAAGAGGAAGATAAAGATAAAAAAGAATCAGCGATCGCTCCGGTGAAAACTCTCAAATACGAAGACCAAGACCGTGCGGTAGTTTATAGTGGTTCTATATTATTCAATATAAGTTTGGGTGTTGCCCCAGGAACGAGTTCCATTGTCAATGGAACCGCGACTAAATCTGGGAATGGAGACACTACAGGTTGGACTTCGCCTCGGGCTTCTGAATCTCTTTTGTTTGATGAGGATGATTATATTAGCACCGAAGACGAAGTTAAACTCAAAGGGTTTGATTCAGACGCTGATGCGGTAACTCTGGAAACTTGGGTGAAGCCAACTTTGATTCCGGCAAAAGAAAAACCGGGAAATCTTCCTGTATTAGCCTTGAGGTTTGAGGGTAACACTTATATCGACTGTGGTCATCGCATTGACTTAAAGAATAAGAGCTTTACTGTCGAATTTTGGGCAAGGCGGATGGAATCTAATCTTGATGATTGGTGTCTCACCAAAGGTTCTGCTTTCAGAAATCATGAGTATCTTCACATTGGCTTCCGAGAAAATAATCAGTTTAGTTTTGCTTTCTATTCCAATGACCTAAGTTGCGATGCTCAACAATCAGACAACAATTGGCATCACTGGGCTTGTGTCTATGACGAGTCAGCCCAAAGTCGGAGGATTTATCGTGATGGAAAGTTAGTAAGCTCTCAGGATAGTGATGTGCAGGCATTTAGAGGAGATGGTGCTTTATGGATTGCTGGACATCGTGACGGGAGGAAAGCAAAAGTTGAAATGATGGAAGTGCGAGTGTGGGATACTGCTCGCAACCCAGAGCAAATCATCGAAAAGATGAGGCAGCAACTTGAGGGTAATGAAGAAAACCTAGTTGCCTACTGGAAGTTAGATAATCCTAGAATGGTTGAGCAGAAATGGGCTGAATCTTCAAGAGCAACTTATTGGGGTCATTACTATAACGATAACTGTCCGAATTTAGTATCAAAATTGGTAAAATCTAGCTATACCATTGAATTTTGGCTTAAGAGACATGACAGCAACAATGAAGATTGGGCAGTTTTTATCGGACCAAAAGACTCAATAGTCAACAAAGGCATAGGATGTGGTAAATTCAGATTAAATCACCCAGAGGGTAAAAGCAACAATAAGATAGGTATGCTTCTTCACAATGACCATTACCGTTATGGAAATCATGATAGTACTAATTGGACTCATTATGCCTATGTATGTGATCAAGTATCAAACAATTATAGGGTTTACCTTAATGGAAATTTTCAGGGTGATAGTGGTCATATTCGGGATCTTGAAAGTGGCGATTGTGTTAATATTCTAGGTTTATACAATGCTTGGACTAATGTTGAAATAGGAGATATAAGAATCTGGAATCGCCCTCTCTCCGAGTCAGAAATTAATAGTTCTAAAAACGACACACGGTGGGTAGAAACTAACCAAAATGGTTTAATTGCTCATTGGTTAGTAGATGGTTCTAGTTCCGTACCCAACCTAGCGGATAATTCCGACATGAGCTCGTATAATTTAACAAGGTATGCCTCTGTAAAGAGTCATAGCAGACAACGGAGGCAATATATAGATTCTTGCGGGACACATTACGGGACTCTTCCTCATAGATTTGACGGAGACGAAGTTATTCCCATAATGATAACCGCCCCAGACATATCCCTGGAAGCTCCAGATGCTCCCAGTAACTGCCTCATCTATCACCAGAATAATCAACCCAGTAATCTTTTAAACATTTCTCAGTACGGCATCTCAATGTTGCCCAAATATGCCTTTCGTTTCAATGGCGAAAATTATATCACTTGTGGTGACAAAATTGATCTGACAAAGGGAAGCTTTACTATAGAATTTTGGGCAAAGCGCCTTGAAAATGGTCAAGATGATTGGCTCTGTAGTCAAGGAACCTCAGAGACCAACCAAGGCTTGCATATTGGTTTCCGAGGAAATAATAATAAGTTTAGTTTCGCTTTCTTTGATAATGACCTGGACTGTGATCTTCAATACTCAGACAATAGTTGGCATCATTGGGCTTGTGTCTATGACTACGATGGCAAAAGTCGGAAGATTTACCGTGATGGAGAGTTGATAGCATCTCAGGGTAATATAGCATCATTCCAAGGAACAGGTGTTTGGAATTTAGGTAGAAGATTTGATAATGCCAGCAAAGCTGAAGCTGATTTAATAGAAGTCCGAATCTGGAATTCAGCCCGCACCCAGGAAGAAATCCGTGAATCTATCGGAATCCAAATATTTCCAGAAACAGCAGGTTTGCTTGCCTACTGGCGCTTAGACAGCAGTAATACCGATGATTCTAAGAACGAGCATCATGGTACTATAGGAGGGGCAGTACAGCTAGGAGAAGCACCAGCTTTTTCCTTAACTGCTACATTTGACAACCACACTTATCGCAGTAAGCAAGGATTATTTCAAGACAGTTGGACTCAGCTAGCCTTCGCCTATTTTCAATCTTTCGGAATCAAATTCCAAGATTCAGATTGTCTAGAAGTGCCGAATGCTAATGCTCTTAACATTACTAAAGACTTAACCCTAGAGCTTTTCTGTCAGCCTGCTCAAATTAAAGCATCGATCCTACTAGCTAAAACAGGTGTTAGCTCTAACAACACTGAACTAACTAGCTATAAGTTAGAGATGAACCAAAGTGGATACTTGGTCTTCTCCTTCCAAAACCAAGACGGAACTTGGAAAAAATATACGTCCAATAAAGCCCTTGTTGCCAATAAATTACAAAAAGTGGCAGTAGTACGCAAAACAGAATTAGTTGACCAAACTCATTCTGAGACCATAGAAATTGGAGACCACGAACAGGAAGTAGAGGTACAGATTCCTGAAGTCAATACACGGATCATCTTTTACATTTATGGTAAAAATACTGATGAAAACAAAGAAGCTGAAAAATCCAATCTCATCAAAGACATAAACCCTGGTATTGGCAACTTCCCTGTGAAGATTGGAGAGGGCTTCAACGGAATTATTGCTGATGTGCGGATTTGGAATGTAGCCCTCGAACCAGAAGCCCTGGGACAAGGGCTTTATGGACAGGAATCACCAGGACTTGTTGCTTGGTGGCCATTGAATGAGAAAGAAGGCAACATTGCTAATGATATTGTTGGAGAACACAATGCCAAAATTATAGGCGAAAACTGGCAGTGGGAGAAAACCCCTGTCCCTGATGCCAATATCTGCTCTGCCTACCTCAATGGTCAACCTGTTGAGTTGGAATATTCACCTATTGAGTTGGAATCCTCATTAGAGGTGCGTGAAGCCTTAAATAATTCTCAGTTTTCTTTGGGTGCTGTCAAAACTAACGACGATAGCTTGGCGAATTTCCTCCATGGAGAAATGGAGGAAATTCGTATATGGAAAACTTTCCGTTCCATGCAGCAAATTCAAGAGAATCTCTTTACCTATGTCAAGGGAGAGAAAAAAGACCTGATTGCTTATTTCTCTTGTAATCTCACGGAAAATGTCGATCTGCTCAAAGATGAATCTTTTACTGGCAACGACCTGACATTCCCAACAGAAGAAGGGAATAAACCCGCCAGACCAGTTTCCAACGCACCCATTGGAGATGATATTGCCCTGGTGCGTTCGGCTATTGATGGCTATACCCAACAATATCAAACTACAATTGACGGATTCCCCTCTGTGGTTGACTACGGAGTGATGTTCAACGATCCTAGCCGGGGAACCTCTGGCAGCTTGCAACGCTTATATACCTATATTTACAATAATCAGTGGCATCTGGTTCATGGCTTCAAAGTTGCTAACCTGAAAACCCAGTGGATGGCTCAAGTACAATTTGACCCACAAATTATCGGGTTCATTGAAGGTGCGCCGCCTGTTCCTGGTGAAAACCTGACTGTGGGGCCTAAAAGTTATCAAGTAACTTACGATGGCACTACCGCCGTAGAATTGACAGAGGTGAATTCCTATAAATATTCTTATTCTCACTCTCGTAAACACTCTGTCAAAAATGGCTTTGATTACGAAGCCGCCTATTCAGGAGAGATTGACCTCACTTTTGTCTTGGCACCACTGGGCTTGGGTAAAGCTATAAGTCCACAAATTACAGGAACTGGAATCAGTAAAAACAAAATAGACAGTGATAATGGCTTCACTGACAAAAAAACGATGGATGTTGGTGAAACCACTACTGAAAATACTAAACAGCAACTTAAAGGTTATTGGCAACAATTACCAGATGAGGATTCGGAACCTCCTGCTTATAACCCAATTTTAGGAGCTCGTTATCTGCCAGACAATATAGGGTTTGCTCTAGTTCTTTCTGACACAGCGGATATCTTTGCCCTACGGTTTGAGCATAATAATGCTCTGTTTAGTTACTCTGTTCGCCCTAACCCAGACATTCCCAAGGACTTCAACCTTATCCCCTTCAAGATTAACCCCCAATATACTAAGCAAGGTACTCTTGATGGCAAGATTGGTTATGATCAACAGGGTGCTGTTTTCCTTGACCCTGATTATCCAACAGCTAGTGATTACGGCGAATATAGTTACTTCAAACCCAAGGAAGCTTATAATCTCAAGGAACAAATTACTCGCCAGGAGAAAGACCTCACAGCTTATTACGAAAACTTTAATGTCTCCTATAGTTTTGATAACTATGGCTGGTCTGATGCAGCAATAGCTGCCGGAACTGCAGGAATTGTGGGAGTTGGAGGTAGTTTAATTAGTCATGATCCAAGAGGGAGAAGCATGACACAGAAAATAGACGATTATTTTCGTCATAAGAAGCATGTCCATGGCAAAGTGATTGGTAGCAGAAGAGGCTTTCATGCCTGGCTGGGAGGATTCAGTGGTTCAATGGGAAGTCTAGCTGCAACTACTGCAAGTACAACAGAAGCCTTGGTTCGTGAGTTTGGTACAGATCAGAAACTTCCAGATAAGTTTGCCAAGCAGAACATTGTTAATACTTACGTCTGGAGTGCTGATGGCGGTTTTTATTCCCAATCTACTCAAACCGCCCAAACCCGGACACAATCTTTTGAAGGGTCTTTTACCGGCTCTTTCCAGTTAGGTAGTGCTTCTTCATTTGATGTCAAATTTGAAATTCGCAGTCATAGCAAGAAAACCAATGGATTCAACAATATAGGATTGAGCTTAACCAAGAGTCGCTCTAAGGAGGATAAAGAAACCTTCGAGATTAAGACTACTTTTAACCTCTCGAATAACATTCAGCAATATGACTATTCCGAAGATCCTTCCAAAGGAGAGCCGGTTTATGATGCTGATGGCAAACCTGTATTATGTCCAGGGAAAGTCGATGCTTACCGTTTTATGACCTTCTTCCTGCAAGAAGACAATGAAAACTACGACCAGTTGTTTAACAAAGTGATTGATCCCATCTGGCTGAATGAAAGCAATGACAAAAATGCTATTGCTCTACGGGGAGCTTATGACCCTGAAAACACTCCTTCTTGTTGGCGAGTGATGCACCGAGTTACTTTCGTCAGTCGTATTCTGCCAGAAATTGGGGCTGAGACTCCTCCTCTTGAGAAAGAGATGAAGGAGTTGGATATCTCTAGCTACTACGAGTTAATAAAGCGTCTTGAACCTTTTGTGGTTAGCTCTGCGGATAGCTATGATAATTTGTTGAGAGCGGTTAATAATACTTTAGCCAAGTACGCTCCTAGCTTAATGTCTTACAATAAAGATATCACTCTCATTCTCTGCCACTATTATGGGGTTGACATTCCTTCCGAGCTGGAGGATGATTTAGCTGTTCTGAATCAGGGATATTTCCCAGTAGTAGACTATTCCTTGCCAGAAGCTAATCCAGTTGAAACTCAGACTGAAGATTAAGTTGTGGTTTGACCCGGTAATTCCCAGAGTAAGCTTACCCCCGGCTGTTGGCGTAGTCTGCCGCTAGCCATAGCACGGGGGCTTTCGCCTTCTCGACTTCAGTAGGGTGCGTTAGGGGCGGGCTTGCCATCATGTTCAACCTCGTAGCCAGTGTTGGGATAGCCCGCCCCGTAACGCACCACCCAAGGGCTCGCCCTAATTTTCCGCCTCAACGCCCGGGTACCGAGTTGCATTCAAAGATAGTAGATTGGTTGGATAGGGAGATTGGGAGATTGGGAGATTGGGAGATTGGGGGAAGAGAAAGTTGTACGTTTGACCGCAACTTGGTATGAGTTACGGCTGACAGCTGACAGCTGACAGCTGACGGCTGACAGCTGTCATTACAAAAATCGACTCAAATCAAACTCCTGTTGCTCATTTTCTATAGATTCTTTCTTCTTATACCTATCAGTATTTAAAAGTAACAAAAGTCGCTCTGAATAGTCTACTGCTCCCCGCAACTCATTGCGCAAAATATCAAGCCCTCCATTGGCATACTCCTCAAAAATATAGATGCGTTTTTCCTCAGACTCTTTATCGATAGAGGAGAGAATTTTCGTATCCTTAATCTCAGCGATCGCAATTAATTTAATTACTACCTCATATCCCCTTGAGACAAAAATTTCCAATCCAATCGGACCAGGTTCTCGTTTAGAAATTACCTTCAGGGGCGATCGCTTTTTACGCTTTACTCCTAAAGCAGCTGCAAACACCATCACATCAGCATAAGTCTGAAACGGTCCAGTTTTTCCATCGGAAGCGGTTAGGTCTTTCACCAAAGCCGCCTTATCTTTAGCAACCCTGATTCTGTTTCCAGCCATTGTCTTGGTGTCTAGTTTTATTGACACTCCCCGGTCTAAAGACACGGGGATTCTTAGTTCAACGAGCTGCCTTAAACCGCTATATCTTAATTTTTGACGTCGCCAAAAATTAAGCAATACTTAAACCGAAAACCCGTCAAGACCAAGAATTCAGTTCAATTTACAGCAGACCCAGCGGGCAATTCTTCCTAAGCGTTTAGCGAATTACTGGGAGTGCCTTAAAAAGTCTGTTTCCTCCCTTTTCACTCGGTTTCGGCGTGCCGGAGACGAAACCTTAGAAGAGTGGAGCCTTAATCAAAAAGGTTAAAACTTTTTACTCATAGCCGACTAACTATAAAGGCTCCACTCTTCTTACGGTAACTTCTAACCCCGCCGTACCGTTCTTTTCTCAAAATGTGCAAAGTAATGGTTCACACACCAACGGTTGATTGATGCTTGGGTTTTTAAGGAGGACTTTCCCTACCCTCCGGGCATTACTACTTTCAGGTCATGCAGTGGCGGGTCTCTCTCCCGGTTGCGCCTCGGTTTTTCAGCCTGTACCCATATTTAAAGTATACTCTAGTGCTAGACAATCGTCAACAGGCGGCGCTATTGCCGCTATTCCCTTTCATCCCCGCTCGCTTTGTGACGGGGTTTTCAGCGGTTAGACTTCTATAAATCTTATGCACAAGGCTAAGCGCAAAAAGCTTAACGTGTGCTAGTCCATTTATTATAGCAATTCTACGACTTGTGAGGTACAAATATCTGAGGTGCGACCCGTGGCGAATTTAATTCTTAATACGGAAAGCGCACCTAAGGTTTTAGGGAGCAGGGACTTCGGAGCAGGAAGCAGGGAGCCTCGGAGCAGGTAAGAGAGAAGAGGCAAGAGCCAATAGTCAAACCATTCTGTGTACCTCATGAGTCCTAGAAACGCTTTATACCTTATCGGCGTTGCTGATTCTGGGTATGGTTTCGCCCCCCTAGCGCCCCAATTTTGATGCTGTTGGCGAAATATAAGTTAACATCAATCAGCCGGATTAAGCCATAGTAAGCGTTAAAAAACTATCAGACATTTTCAGGGCTGATCACGGAATACCAAGTCTGTAAGTATTCAGCCGTCAGCCGTCAGCCGTCAGCTAAAAGCTCACGCTACTTGAGGTGCCGTCAGCTGAAGTAACTCAGCATTATTCCAATGCTTACCTGTTTTCTTCAAAAGCACCTCAAGAAGCGTGCGCGTAGCGCATTAGCTGATAGCTGATTGCTGACGGCTGAATGCTTACCCAAGTCAATAAGCCGGTTTAGTCTAGTAACGCCTACAGCTTCCGTTGCCTCAACCCAACCTACCCCATGTACTCAAGTCAGTCAACCAGGGCTATTTGCCTGTGCCACCTATTACCCATTACCTATTACCCATTACCTATTACCCATTACCTATTACCTATTACCCATTACCTATTACCCATTACCCATTACCCATTAACCATTACCCATTACCCATTACCTATTACCCATTACCTATTACCTATTACCCATTACCTATTACCCATTACCTATTACCCATTACCCATTACCCATTACCCATTACCTATTACCCAAGCTAAAATATATGTAGTCATACCAGCACACCAACCATGGCTACCAGACATATACGCTTTGATTGGGCCATCAAAAGACTACTGCGCAATAAAGCCAATTATGTAGTCTTGGAAGGGTTTTTAAGCGAGTTATTACATACACAGATCAAAATCCAAACTCTTCTCGAAAGTGAAGGCAATCAACAGACAGAGGAAGATAAAAGCAACCGTGTCGATATTCTGGCGGAAACCGAAAACTCCGAGTTAGTCCTGATCGAAGTGCAAAACAACTCCCAACTCGATTATTTTCATCGGATGCTCTACGGTGTTTCCCAGCTAGTCACCGAATATCTTGAACAAGGGGAAGAGTACGGTAAAATTCGGAAAATATACTCAGTGAATATCGTCTACTTTAACCTCGGTAAGGGAGATGACTATATTTATCGTCTGCGCTCGGAGTTCATGGGAGTGAATCAAGGAGATATCCTGGAACCTACCCTAGCTCAAGAAAGAAAATATACTATTGAAAAAGTAGCAGATATCTTTCCAGAATACTACCTGCTGAAAGTAAAGAACTTTAAGGGGACAGCGAAAAACCACCTAGACGAATGGATCTATTTTCTCAAAAACAGTGAGATCAAGGATGAATTTGGAGCATTAGGCATGGTGGAAGCCAAGGAAACCTTAAGAGTCAATAATCTCTCCGACCAAGAAAGAGCGGCATACAAGCGTTATATGGATAACAAAAGTTACGAAGCAAGTATCTTGAGTACCCAAGAATTTGAGGCGCAATGGCAAATCGAACAGATTGAACAGGCAAAAATTCGAGGTAGGGAAGAAGGAAAAAGAAGCTTACTATTAGGACAGTTGGAGCGCCGTTTCCCAGAAATAGCCTCACAACTGAGTGCAGCTATCGTTGGGTTGAATTCCCAGGAATTAGATAATTTAGCAGATGCCATGTGGGATTTTCAGACTAGCGCTGATTTGCTTGACTGGCTACAGGAACATTCAGGGTTTGCTGAATAAGTCTGTACTCGGTGCAGGTAGTCGGTGCTAAATTCAAAATTCAAAATTCAAAATTCAGAATTCAAAATGAGTGAAGTAAGCCCAATTACGCACCGGACATTTGATTTTGCGGTACACGTCAGTTCGGGATAAGCTGCGTAGCAGCTTACCATCTCAGCTGTAACGGAATTAGTGACAGCGCCTACAGTTCCCTATCCCGTAAGTGTAGGCGCTAGCTGTCACAAAAATCGACTCAAATCAAACTCCTGTTGATCATTTGCTATAGATTCTTTCTTCTTATACCTATCAGTATTTAAAAGTAACAAAAGTCGCTCGGAATAGTCTACTGCTCCCCGCAACTCATTGCGCAAAATATCAAGCCCTCCATTCGCATACTCCTCAAAAATATAGATGCGTTTTTCCTCAGACTCTTTATCGATAGAAGAAAGAATTTTCGTATCCTTAATCTCAGCGATCGCAATTAATTTAATTACTACCTCATATCCCCTTGAGACAAAAATTTCCAGTCCAATCGGACCAGGCTCTCGTTTAGAAATTACCTTCAGGGGCGATCGCTTTTTACGCTTTACTCCTAAAGCAGCTGCAAACACCATCACATCAGCATAAGTCTGAAACGGTCCGGTTTTTCCATCGGAAGCGGTTAGGTCTTTCACCAAAGCCGCCTTATCTTTAGCAACCCTGATTCTGTTTCCAGCCATTGTCTTGGTGTCTAGTTTTAATAAATCTTATGCACAAGCCTAATCGCAAAAAGCTTAACGTGCGGTAATCTATTTATTATACCATCAAAAGAGTAAAGGAATAGCGTAAGCTATCAGCTTAAGCGCTACGCGCACGCTACGCGAACAGCTATCAGCTTAAGCGCTACGCGCACGCTACGCGAACAGCTATCAGCTATCAGCGTCGAAGTCTGTGCCACGAGTCAATGGACTTTTCCCCAGACTTTAAATTTTCATTAATCTAGAACTCTTAAATTCTCTCGTTCTAGGTTTGTTTTAAGCTGTTCCCGTAGCGTGAGCTAAAAGCTGACGGCTGACGGCTGTTCGCGAAGCGTGAGCTAAAAGCTGACGGCTGACGGAATAGCCTCTTAGAGATCTATTCCTTGATGTTTCCAATATTAACGTAATTTTGAGTTGATTGAGTTGAATGATGAAGACTTGTAAGCAACTAGTTTATTTGGGTGCGTTCGCAATCCTACTTTTACTGACTAACCTATCCTGTTCCTACCCCGACCGACAAGACCCCCCAATGAAAACCAAGGATCGTGCAACGGTAGTCGTGAAAACGATTGAGGAGGCAAACACTGGCATTTCCAAGCAAGATCGAGAAACTAAATATTGCAAAATGGCTTGTTCTGAATTTGTCTTCTACCGTGGCACTAACCAACTCTTTTGGAAAGATTTCGCTGGGGATAGCCGCCTCAAGGATTTTGGAAATGCCAAAACCAAGATTTGGTTATCAGGAGATATGCATGCCGAGAACTTTGGGGCATATGATAATAATCGAGGGGAAATCGTTTACTCACTCGATGACTTTGATGATGGGATTATTGCCGATTACCAATATGATGTCTGGCGCATGGCCGCTAGTTTAGCATTGGTCGGTGGTCAGAATGGTTTGTCTGCTGAGGAACAGAACAACGGGATTGATGCCTTTAGTGAGTCCTATCTTGATACTATGGCCTCCTATCGGGGTAATGATCGTGAACTGGAGACTTACTTCACTAAAGACAATACCTATGGGAAGTTGGATGACTTCCTAGAAGGAGTAGAAGCCAACGAAAGCCGCCAAAAAATGTTGAAAAAATGGACAGAACTGGACGGAAATCAGCGTCGCTTCAATTTATCCAAGGTTAAGTTAGGCAAACCTACTGCTTCCGAGGGACAGGATATTCAGAATGCGATCGCAGATTATCGGAAAACGTTGACAAAAAACTTTAAATATGATCAAGAGTACTTCCGGGTCAAAGATATTGCGCAACGTTTACTGGCTGGCACCAGTTCCTTAGGAGTACCCCGCTATTATGTCCTGATTGAAGGCGAGACCTCTTCCCAGAAGGATGACCGGATCTTGGACATTAAATTCCAATCTTCCCCTACTGCCTATGATTACCTGAGTCAGCAGGAACGGCAAAACTATGATAAAAATTTTAACAATGAGGGTCAACGTCATGCTTTAGCCTATCGAGCCTTAACCAAGCACACCGATAATCACCTGGGCTGGATGAAACTAGGGGATGGGTATTACTCAGTGCGAGAGCGATCGCCATTTAAGGAAACCTTTGATATCACTGAGCTAACTAAAGAGAAACGTTTTGTTAAGCTAGCTGAACAATGGGGTCAAGTGTTAGCAACAGCTCACGCCCGAGCTGACAAAGATTTTGATGCTGCCTTAGTGCCTTATTCCATAGACAAACAGGTGGATGAGTTGACTGACGGTCGCCACAAGGAGTTTCGGCAATTGGTAAGGGAAGTGGCTTTAACTTATGCTGATCAAGTTAAGAAAGACTATGGTTACTTTCTCGAAAAGCTGAAACCCAATAGCTGCTCTAGCGGCACTTGTGACTAATCGTTTTAGTTTAATTGGCTTTGGTAAAATATAATGCGTTGATATGGCACAGGGGGAAGGTTAAATAACAGGATAAGCGGCAAAGGGATGGTCGCGAGCTAGTCCCTATAATCGATAACCTCTAACCTCTAACCTAGAAACAAAACAGCTACATACCTTAGATTTAATCACATGAACGGTAAGAAAGACGGTTTTTTAAGCGGGCTTCAAATTTTAGTGTTTTTTATCTTAGCCCTTGCCTTTCTGGGATACGACATCCAATTCAGCTTACTATTTGGTGGCATTGGCGCTTTCGCCGGTGGTTTGATAGTTGACTGGTGGCACCACCCAGACAAACCCAGGGACTCACAACCCCAGCAAGCAGAGTATACCGAGGAAGGTAGTTCTGACTTAACGGGCATCCGTTTAGCTGTACAAGAACGACAAGCTAGAGAAAAGAGCCGCTCAGAAGGGTCACTCAATCCTATTAGTAGATTTTTTAGACGTTAAGCAAGAGTAATTAATTATTGCTTATTGGTCAAAATAAAATACCAAGAGATTTAAGCTAGGGCTAATCTAGAAGAACTTGCTTTGGATTGAGTACTTTCTGACTAAGAACTAAAATCTAAAATGTTTCTATTTCTCTCAAAGCTATTGCCACTCTTTCTGTATCCCTTGGGCCTGGCTTGTGTGCTACTGGTAGTAGCTTTAGTAATGTCGTGGCGCCACCCTCGCTGGGTTCCGATACCGGTGGCTTTAGCATTAATTGTGTTGTTGGTCTCAAGTAATACTTGGGTGACTAACAGCTTAATACGCTCTCTGGAGTGGCAATATATTCCTAATTCAGAATTACCTGAGGCTGATGCGATTGTGATCTTGGGGGGAGCGACTAAACCACCTTTTCCACCACGACCTACTCCAGAAGTGGATGAAGCAGGCGATCGCGTTCTCTATGGTGCTCAGCTATACCGTGAAGGGAAAGCTCCCTGGGTGATTCCTGCTGGTGGTCGGATTGTTTGGGGTTCCAGTAGTAATAACTCTAGCCAACGACTTTCTTCCGAGTCTGGTCAATCCTCACAACGGTTGGCTCCTGAATCAGAAGACATGGCACAGATTCTAGAAGACCTGGGTGTTCCAAGAGCCGCTATCATACAAGAGTCTAGGTCTTTAAACACTCACCAAAATGCGGTCAATGTGCGGAAAATTTTGGATCAGCGGGATTTGCGCAAGGTATTATTGGTAACTTCAGCCATCCATATGCCTCGTTCTGTCCTAGTGTTCCGGCGTCAGGGTATTGATGTGATCCCAGCACCGACCGATTTTCTAGTGTCCCAACATGAACTGGATGAACCTAGCAGCAGTACTCAAGCTGCTTTGCTACATTCTCTGCCAAATGCTGAGCAATTGTCTAGGATTACCCGTGCTATCAAGGAATACATTGGTATAGTCGCTTATCGCATTCGTGGTTGGGTATGACATTATTGCTGAAATATTATCCTTGATTATTTGCCTAGTTACTATGCCAGAAGAATTCCAACGGATTGTCCCAGCACCACCACCAGCAGCCGATATGTTTGCCACTTACCAGCTAGCTTATGAGTTTAGCCAAGAAGTAGAGCATCGGCAAGAATTTGAAGACTATTGCCAGTGGTATTATTTGACAGCACAAAGCCATCAAGAGGAATTAGAAAAAATGCGCGGTGACATCAACATTTTTCGTTGGTTCAGTCGCCGCAACTCAGAGGTAGATTAGACTACAAGTCTAGCTTATTATCTTAAAAGATGGTTTAACTAATTAAAGTAAACACGGATAGTAATAGATATCAATAGATACAGTAAGAATCTAACTTAATCCTATCCGTGCAGACCTGTTTAAAAATCCCTGTGATGGTGATTATGATTGGTTTCTATAGTATTAGCTAATAATATAGCCGCCTAGGGGATAATTTCTAGTTCATCTTCACGGAAGTGAACTTTTTTAAATTTTTTGTCAAATTTGACTTGTATTGGTAAATTGGCGCTGACGGGCCTACCTTGCCACTCAGAAATTATTCCGGTAACTTCCCCTTCGAGACCTTTAATATCAAAAGGTTTATTTCTGTGTTCGGGATGGGTATATACCACAACTGATTCTTTGACTCGGACGCGATCGCCAACTTTCATATAAGTAACTCTAACTATTATACGGACATCCCTTCCCTAAGCTAGGGTTGGCTCAGGCAACCTTCTTATTGTCTCACAGAGTGGGTTGTTTACATCTAGCAAAGTGGTGATCATCAACAAAATTTAGATTGAATGGAATTGCTTCCCTGGTCTGATGCCGGTGATTATCGGTGAAAATTATAATGTAAGGTTTTTTCACCCTTAGTTTCACCCTTAGTTGTCTGGGAGCTCCTGCTCGGTAGGTGAAGACTGTGGTAGATTTGGATCGGGTGATGGTAAAAAGCGATCGCGCATTTTCTGGAAGCCCTCAGGAGCTAGTATCCATTGGGTAGTCAGTAAAATAGCCCCAGCACCAACTAGTATACCGACTACCCCCAGCAGCCCAAACAAGGCTCTTATCCAATCCCGGTATGAGCGGGTGGTTTCGGGTTTATTATCATTGGTTGTGGTTATTTCCGCTGGTAGTGATGGAGTCAGAGCGGTTTGCTGCCCCAGATTAACCACCTGTAGTTCTTTAGAGCTAGAGATGTCTCCCAAATTTAGCACTGTCGGATATTGGGGAGAGACAGCACAGTATGTTAGCACCACCGAAATGTCATCTTGACCATTATGTTTAAAGGCCAGGTCAATTAAAGACTCAGCCGCCGATTCCACGGAAAGTCGGTGGCTATTGACTTTTTCGGGTAAATCTCGACCAAATTTTTCAATCAAGTTGTTGTTGCTCAAGCCATCGGAACACAGCAGCAGCAAGCCATCTTCTTCCAAAATAAAGCGTCGCACAGTGGGACGAAGTAATTCAGCCTCCTTTGTCCCTAAGGCTTGAGTGAGTGCTTGTGCATCAGATCGCTGCAACGCTTGTCGATAAAGACTACGACCAAGCTTGACCTCCCGAGTAGCCACATCATCATCCACAGTTAGCTGCTGGCAATAGTCGGGAGTAAGCCAGTAAGCACGACTATCTCCTACACTAGCGATATAGATTTCGTGACCATTGGTTTTCCCTTCTGGTGTATTCACCATTTGGGGTAGTTGTAGCGCTAGGGTTAAGGTAGTAGCCATGCGACGCCGGGATTCTCGTTCTTGTTGATCGTTGCGAGAAGAAATCATGTTATTAGCAACCCGGATAATTGCTGATAGATTCTCAGTTACCAGTTCTGGTGTCATCAGCTCCGGATCTTCGTTCAACTCAGCCAGTAATGCCCGAACCTGTAATTTAATCGACTGTAGTGCTAACTGACTAGCAATTTCCCCCCCTTCGTGACCACCAATGCCATCACAAATAATCGACAGGTGGGGAATCAAGGGGTTTTGGGGTTGCTCTGGGTGCTTAATCAAGTCAGCCTTAGTGGGATAGCAACTGTCTTCATTGTGGCTGTGACTTGAACCAGTTGCGGTGATACCAGCAATCTGTAACCGCAACGGGTGCTGAGCAGCTTGCTCAAGTAATAGGTGATTAAGTTGGGATGCGATCGCACTTAAGGAGGGGTGTTCAGTTTGCAGGTGTTGGGCAATAGCTTGTAGCGGATCCGCCACAGAAACTGAAGCTGTGCGACACCAAGCTTCCCAGCACTCTCCTAGCTGTTTAAGACTAGCATCCACAGAGGGTTCACTCACAGAAGTCGGTTCGGCAGGGGAGTCTCGGGAAACCAATGTATCAAATCCCCTATCCTCTAGACCATTAGACGGTACAACTGGTGATAGACTCGTATCAGCCATTGTATCGCGATATAATTCCCGCAGTCGCAGCCGCCACCCTTCAACTCGCAAATTAGTTGGCACTAACAGGCTAGAAGCCACACCCAATTCTGATAAGGGTATCCATAATTCCCAAATTTGCCAAAGCCAATAGACTTGACGCACTGCGGTAGCAGAAGTCCAGATCGACTCCATTGAGGGATATAAGTTGCCATTGGCATCAATGGGGGCATTTTCTAGCAAAATGACTACATCTTGACCAGGTGTAGACAGAAAATTCCGTTGCTGTGGCAACTGGCATATCCCATAAACCTCTGGCACATGGAGGCAGTGGGGATACAAGCGTAGGTAAGGAAGGATATGGCCGTTGATTTGTTCGGGAAAATCCGGTGGCAGTTCTGGCTGCATATCCTGCCAAATTTGCGGGGCAACTACCTGGTAGCGGTCTGCCACTTGTTCTCCAACTGGTAGCTCTACGGCAGCAGAACCAACTGCCCAAAGATAACGATCCACGGCTAATACCTATGAAGTTAATTTACGGCTATACGGTCAAATTCTAGACGGCTGAGATAAATTAGCATTGGTCCGCGCTTATGCCCCACGTCCCCACTTGCATGTCGGCGTGGGATGAATGGCAGACAAGAACTTTGATACTTTGTGATCATCTATAATGAACATAGTAGGGTAATCAAATTAAGAGCTAACCGCCACCTACTACCTAAAAATAGAACTTTTTTGTATTGTTCCGGCGCGGAGGGGCATCTCGTGTCGTAAATATTGCTTGCCGAACGCGCCCCGCGTGGCCTACGGCCTTGTATCCGTTCCCGTTGGGTGGAGTTGGCAAGAAGCCTACACTGACTCGGCGAGTTCAGTTTAGGAGTATGTCACAAGAGGGGTTGTTTGAGCTTTTAAACATTTTCTCTCAAAGTTGTCTAGTAGATTCAAGAAAATTAACATAACTCAGCAACCTATATCTTTGTCTGACGTCAGACAAAATAAATTAGAGTTACCCGCAACTACTTACCCCATACCCTGTATATTATGAGCCGATGGTAAGTTCCTCGATGCTTTGGCTAATTGCCGGGTCAATGCTGTGCTTAGTCGAGCTGTTTGTGCCAACAGCATTTGTTGCTTTCATGATGGGCATCAGTGCTTTGGTCGTAGCATTTGTGATCTCGATTTTGCCCATATCTTATACCCTACAAGTGGGGTTATGGTTGCTGCTTTCCACTGCCTCAGTCTTTTTATCCCGTCGCCTGATGCCCCCTGCTAGAGTGGGCAAAAATTTGGATGCGATGGAAGCTCAAACCTTGACAGAAATTCTGCCAGGGCAAACTGGGCGGGTACTCTATGAAGGCAACTCATGGCGTGCCCGTTGTGAAGACTATGCAGATGCGATCGCACCCAACCAAAAAGTCTACGTAGTGCGTAGGGAAGGCACTACCCTGATTGTTGTGCCTCATCACCTATTGCATGACTGAAGTTGATCGACCAAGGGTGCTCTGCCAGGTTCAGGGGATAGTGATGGGTTAATAGGGTGATGGAGTAATAGAGTCAACGGTAGATTTATTACTCCCCCTAGTTACTAGTTGTTGGGAGTCTCCCTGCTCACCCAGTCCACTGTTTTTTGTCAAAAAACAGTTTAAAATTCAGGTTGGACAAAGGGGAATAGAGTCAGCTTCAAGCACTTGAGAATCAGACTAAATCAGTTTTATGCCCTCCCCCACCCATCCGCTCCCCCTCTAACAACAAATTTGTAAAACACTACCAGAAATGGAGGAAAGAGCGTGTCACAGTGGTTTTTGCTTGTGTTTTTAGCTTTGGGCGGTTCAGGTCTTTTCGGTTCCGTCAAGATTATTAATCAAGGAAACCAAGCCTTAGTGGAACGATTGGGAAAATATAGTGGCAAAAAACTCGAACCTGGGCTCAACTTTGTCATTCCCGTGATTGAGCGGGTGGTTTTCCAGCAAACCATTCGGGAAAAAGTCCTTGATGTGCCACCTCAGCCTTGTATCACCTCCGATAATGTTTCCATTACCGTTGACGCTGTGGTGTACTGGCGGATCATGGATATGGAGAAAGCCTACTATAAGGTTGAAGACCTGCGCTCCGCCATGCAGAATTTGGTGCTGACCCAGATTCGAGCTGAAATGGGGAAACTGGAACTGGATCAAACCTTTACTGCTCGCTCTCAAATCAATGAAACCCTACTGCGGGAATTAGACATTTCCACTGATCCTTGGGGAGTTAAAGTCACCCGGGTGGAACTGCGGGACATTGTGCCATCTCAGGCAGTGCAGGACTCAATGGAGTTACAGATGTCCGCAGAACGGCGTAAACGGGCGGCAATTTTGACCTCTGAAGGGGAACGAGAATCTGCGGTTAACACTGCCAGAGGTAAGGCCGAGGCACTAGAGTTAGATGCTGGAGCCCGTAAAAAAGCTGCGATTATGGACGCTGAAGCCCAACAACAGGCAATAGTTCTGAAAGCTCAGGCAGAACGACAGCAGCAGGTTCTCAAGGCACAAGCCACTGCTGAGGCTCTCAAAATTGTGGCTAAGACTCTTGATAATGACCCGAATGCTCGTGATGCCCTCCAGTTTTTACTGGCTCAGAATTATATCGATATGGGTATGCAAGTTGGTACTAGCGAGAGTAGTAAAGTGATGTTCATGGACCCTCGCAGCATTCCAGCAACCATTGAAGGGATGCGTTCGATTGTTGGTGATGGAGACAAGGTTAATCCCAATTCCCTAGGTATTGAGATGAATCAAAGGTAAAGTTCAGCGTCAATAAGCCCCACCTAAACGGGTATCCCCGTTTAGGTGGGGCTTGTGTCTAAACATAAAAAATCTTCCAATCAAGCAAATCCACAGCTGTTAAGACAGCCAAGGGATATAGGAGTCTATTGACAGCGGTTAAAGCCAACGCGGTTTGAACCCGTTGGCCGTGGGATAACCACAGAATACGTGACATACTCCCACACTGAACCGATAGGTCAGTGTGGGCTTCTTGCCAACTCCGCCCATTGGTTAGGATACAAGGCCGTAGGCCACGCGGGGCGCGTTCGGCAAGCTTTATTAACGATACGGTCAGAAGTTACCGCAAGAATAGGGCAGCCTTTATGGTTAGTCGGCTATGGGTAAAGAGTTAAAACTTTATGATTAAGGCAAGAGACGAAACCTTAGATAAGGTCGCCTTTATAACAATAGTTTTAAACCTTTTCTGCATAACCTACAACCCAAAAAGGCGACCTTATCTTACGGTAACTTCAAACCCTATTCTAAGGTTTCGTCTCCGGGATGCCCCGACCCACCGGAACAACACAAAAAAGTTCAATTTTGAGGTACGTAGGTGGCAGTTAGCTCTTAATTTGTCTTCCCTACTATTTTCATTATAGCATTCTTCAACCTATGCAACACAGTTCCTGTCCGCGATTCATCCCACACCTCAATGCGCATTGAGGTGTGGGATGAATCGCGGTCTTAGCTAAATCCCTTGAGAAAGTTCCTTGGAACAGAACATCTCACGAGATTCTTGCTTAACATAACCATTCATCACAGCTAGCTGTAGCTTCATGAAGGCATTTAAGTCTTCCAGTGGATATTTTCTGGTTAGAAGCTGCCGTAGCTTATCTTCTTCTGTCACACTCAAATAGCGAGTTTTGAGTGCTTTTTGTACAACTTCCCTGATATTAGCCATAACACAAGCACCTGTTAAAATCAATTAGCACCTTCGAGGCTGAAAGTCTGGCAAAAGCCAATTGAGACTATCCCTCTACAGTACTTATCACCCCTTTTTAAGCTTTTTAAGCTTTTTATGTTAATGATGTAGAGGACAGTTAATCTGTGTACAATGGAACATTGTACATTGTACTGATATGGTGTCTTTGGTTAGGTAAGGGCGTCGCCAGCATCACCAAGCTTCTGTTAGCAGGGCTGTTTTAGGTGATTACGGTATTATCTCATTCTGAATCTTGATATTCTGTAGCATTGGTTACAGAACACTGTTCACATAATCCAAAAAATTCCAAGGTATGGTAAAAAATAGTGAATTGATAAGAATTTTGCAACTTCTTCTGTAATTGAGGTATGGGACATTCCTCAATGGGAATAGACATGCCACAATTGAGACAAGTGAGGTGATGTTGATCCTCTTGTACACCACTGTAGAGGGATTCTCCACTACCAAGAGTCCGGACTTGCACCATTCCTTCCAGTTTTAAAGCATCCAAAGCGCGGTAAACTGTAGCCAAACCCATAGATTGCTTACGTTTGCGCAGCTCGACATAAAGATCTTGGGCCGACATAGCCCGATTCAAGGTTGTGAGCAGTTTCAGAATTCGCTCTTGGGAGCGGGTGCGTTGGCCTTTCATTAATCTTTTTTTAATATCCTAGAAATTTTTTGATGTTAATGGTGCTTGTTGGTTCAAACTGTAAAGAAGGATTAATGATCAACGGATCATGAGCAATAATGATCGCGGCTGTGCCCAAATCCCAGGATTAGGCTAGCCCTAGTTACACGCTGTGGCAGCTAAAAAAAATACTAGCTCAAAAAATACTAGCTCAAAAAAATACTAGTTGCTCAGTAACCTATCAGTAACCTAATTGATAGACTTTTTTAATCCTTGATCGTTCATCCTTGATATTATATCCATTATCATTATACAGTGAAAGGGGAGAGTTGTGATTAAAAAATATCAGGCTTCTATTTATGTTACACTTAGAAATTCCGTATTGGATCCAGCCGGTGTAGCTGTTGAGTCAGGACTGAAGCAGCTAGGCTACGAGAGTGTAGAACAGGTGCGTATTGGTAAATATATCGAACTGAGGCTGAGTGCTGCTAATGAAGATACGGCGCGAGAGCAATTGAATCAGATCTGCGACCAGCTCTTAGCCAACCCAGTTATTGAAAATTATCGCTTTGAATTGGTTGAGATGTCAGCACAACTAGGAGTGGAAGCATGAAATTTGGGGTGGTGGTCTTTCCTGGGTCAAACTGCGATCGCGATATGGCCTATGTTACAACTAGCTTACTCCAATGTCCAACCAGGATGGTTTGGCATCAAGAAACCGATATTTCTGACTTAGATGTGGTGGTACTCCCTGGGGGCTTTAGCTATGGGGATTACCTGCGCTGTGGCGCAATTGCTCAGTTTTCTCCAGTGATGCCAATGGTGGTAGACCATGCTAAACAGGGTAAATTTGTCTTGGGCATTTGTAATGGCTTCCAGATGCTGACCGAAATGGGGATGTTACCAGGGGCATTAGTCAGAAATCGGGACTTACATTTTATTTGCGATCGCGTTCCAGTTAAAGTAGAGCGCAATGATTTATATTGGACTACAGCTTATCACCCAGGAGAAATTATAAGTCTACCTATTGCCCATGGTGAAGGGCGCTACTACGCTGATGCTGAAACTCTCAAAGCTCTCGAAGACAATGGTCAAGTATTGTTTCGTTACGCTACTGTTTCAGGAGAGATAGAGACAATAGGTAATCCCAATGGTTCCCTAAATAACATTGCCGGAATTTGTGATACCACTGGCAAAATTTTGGGTATGATGCCCCATCCAGAACGAGCAGCTGATCCGATGTTAGGCAATATCGATGGGATGAGATTGTTTCAGAGTTTGTTAAAGACTTTTAACAATTGCTAGTGTTTTCAATACCACAAATTACCGATAACCGCGACCGCTACATGGGTCGCCTAAACGTTATATGTGTGCCACAGATTCCAATTATACCGGATCTGGTTGACTGAGAAATATTGCCAGAAACTTCAGTTTAGTATTTTTGAAATTGGTCGCTGTAAATGCGGGAAAGGGTATTTTTAAAAGCAAAAGGAAGCAGAGGTTAGCCCTTGACTGGACGGCAAGTCTTTGTTCAAGTTTATCGTTATAATTAATTAAATAAAAAATTCCAAGTCTAAAATATAAAATCCGATCAGATAAGAAGATGCCTGAAACTCACTTCCAGATTGAATGGCCTGATGGTTATCAGGAACTTTGCTATTCTCCTTCTCTAGTAGTCAAGAAATATTTTAATGCTGAGCAAGACTATTCTCTGTCGGAATTTGTGGCACTATCTCGAACTGCGCTTAACGATGGTAGTGATCGCGTCAAAGCTCAATTTGGTTTCTCTTGTAGCAAAGCACTAGGACAACTGAAGCAAATAGAAGACACAGCTAAGAAGTATAGTAATCTATCTGAACCAAAAGTGCGATTACTTAAATTTATCGATGTCCAACCCACAGAATAATTCAATAAAAATTGATGCAAGCCACTTCTGCTCCAGACTCCACTACTATCCTCGCTGGCTTCCATGCTCTTTCCGATCCCCTGCGCCTGGCAGTGATTGAGCTACTGAGATCGCAAGAGTTGTGTGTTTGTGATTTATGCGATCGCTTAAATGTCCAGCAATCAAAACTATCATTTCACCTCAAAACCCTTAAACAAGCTGGTTTGATTCGCCCCCGCCAACAGGGAAGGTGGATGTACTACAGCCTGAATTTGCCCCAGTTTGTGGTTTTAGAGCAATATTTGGCAGAATTTCGTCGCACAGCTGTGATGGTACCTACCCGTAGTTGTTGCTCAGACTAGCTTAGGGTCTAGACTGCTTTTGATGTACCTAATACCATTAGCCCAATACCATTAGCCAATTCAGCCGATGGCTTAACTATTGTTTAAGCAATAAATCAATTTTTTTTGATATATTAGGATTAACTAATTAGTAAAACAGGAGGGTTCTTCATGGCTACTCTCAAAACTCATGTCTCCCTGAATGTCACTGACCTTCACAAATCTGTCACCTTTTACCAGGCAATGTTTGGTGTATCTCCAGTTAAATACAAAGCTGACTACGCCAAATTTGATTTGGCAAATCCGCCCCTCAATCTCACCCTAGAACTAAACCCCAACATGGACTCTGGTGGGACATTATCTCATCTAGGTGTACAGGTTGAAACGACAGAAGACGTACAAGCTCAGATCAAGCGTTTTCAAGCTGCAGGACTAGAGGTGTTAGAGGAAAAGAACACTCACTGTTGCTATGCCATCCAGGATAAAGTTTGGGTAAGTGACCCAGATGGTAACCGCTGGGAAGTATTTGTGGTGAACGTCGAAGATACTTCACCCGAGATGAATCTCAAGATTACCGACAATTCTCAGCAGGAATCCAATACTGTGACATCCTCCTGCTGTGGATAAATTAAATCACCTTTAAATGAGAATCCGCAAACTGATACCCAAACAAACTCTCGGGCCCTTAATATCCCATTGCTGGCGAGAGGCAGTAACTGAAGGCATGGCTACATTTATCTTAGTCTTTTTTGGCACTGGTGCTGTCATGGTTAATCACATCACTAGTGGAGCCTTAACTCATCTGGGCGTCAGTTTTGTTTTTGGAGCAGTGGTCGCTGCTTTAATCTATGCCACAGGACATATTAGCGATGCCCATATTAACCCAGCTGTGACTCTTGCTTTCTGGGCTAGTGGCTTTTTTCCCGCTCGCAAGGTGTTACCTTATATCCTGGCTCAATGCATTGGTGCGATCGCTGCTTCAACATTACTGTTGTTGACACTGGGGTATGTTGCTGATCTTGGCGCAACTCTGCCTCTACAAGGGAACTGGTTTCAATCCTTAGTCCTGGAAGTAGTACTCACCTTTATCTTAATGTTTGTCATCTTAGGCTCTGGTCTCGACCGCCGTGCTCCCATTGGCTTTGCTGGTTTGGCTATTGGCTTAACCGTAGCATTAGAAGCAGCTTGCTTCGGACCAATTACCGGTGCCAGCATGAATCCAGCCCGTTCATTGGGGCCAGCTGTAGTAGCTGGAATTTGGCAACATCAATGGATTTATTGGGTTGCCCCAATTGTAGGAGCGCAATTAGCTGTGATTGCCTATCGGCAACTTTCCCATGGATTTAGGGATATTCAATAAAACCATAGCTAGCTAAAAATTAACAACTAAAAACTAACAACTAAAAACTAACAAATTACTATGAAACAAATCATGTTTGTTTGTAAAAGAAATTCCTGCCGCTCTCAAATGGCGGAGGGGTTTGCTAGAACCTTAGGAGAAGGAAAGATTTCTGTTACTAGTTCTGGACTAGAAGCAAGCCGAGTTCATCCTACAGCAATTCAAGTAATGGATGAAATTAATATAGATATTAGAGACCAGACGTCTAATCCTTTAAAGGATTTCAAGGCTGAAGACTATGATGCTGTAATTTCCTTGTGCGGCTGTGGTGTTAATTTACCAGAAGCCTGGGTATTACGAGATGTGTTTGAAGATTGGCAGCTTGATGATCCTGATGGGCAACTACTAGAGACGTTTCGCCGTGTCCGAGATGAAATTAAAGAACGAGTAGCTAAGTTAGTGGAAACATTGAGCTAATTAGTTTAGCAAAGGGAACAGGGACTTCGGAGCAGGGAGTAGGGAACAGGGAACAAACATTCTCTCAATTGATTTAGGATTGCTATTGATTTACAGTTGATTGGACTTTGGAAAAAATTTTATGTTCTGTCTTTAGTATCCTTATCTATAAGACGATATCACCGGTCAATTCCGTCCAATTTTTTGAGTTATGCCCGATGTTTTCAAAATCGGGTCATAACTCAAAAAAAAGGGACTCTACCGAACATAGTGTGTATAAAACCGCGCTTTCTGAAAGCATTATTATGCTGTTATTCGCTTAACAAAACTACATAATGGTTTGATGAGTGATCGCTAAATCACAAGGGTTTCAGCGTGTGAAGTTATATTTCGCCAACAGCATCGCGATAGCGTAAGCCAACACAAATGTTCTTGGGCGTTATTACCAAACCATCGTTTGACCCAATTCATTACGCAAATTAATTACTGAACTTTCTCTACAAACACTCACAGGACAAACGTCGAATACATAGACAGCATCTCCATCAGGGGCACAAAGTAAAACGAACATTGCATCTTTACCCTGCATTCGACCTTCTACACCAGACATTCGCAAACGTCTTACAGTTCCGTTTTGTAACTTTCCTGCAGCTTCGTACTTTTTGAATTTTTCGAGTGCTTTTAATTCACAAGCTGTCCGGCTAGTTGTGCTAACAGCTGACCAACCAGAACCAGTACCCCAGGTAGGTCTTTCTGCCCTAGCTGCTCTAGGAAGGAATGCCGTTAATAGTCCCGAGGCAATAAGTGGAATTATAAGAGTAGTAGATAAACGTGTAGACATAATACAAAAAGTCTATTTTTGATTGGAATTATTATATCTACTAGTTTAAAGTAGATCACTAACAGTTCTGTATTAATAAATGTAACAACAAGGCTAATTATTATTTATTATTGTGCCACAAGCGTTTTGGCAGGGTAAGCGCAAGAATCAATAAGCTGTAGCTTATTGAGAAAAAAAGGGCATTATTATCAACAAGCCAACTCTATTGAGAATAAAGTTCTACCAGATTATAGGGGTTTCGAGCCACGCTCAACCGATATCCAGCCAATGCACATTATGGGCAATTTTTTCTTGCGCTTACCCTGAAGCGTTTTGGCTGTGCTTACAAAACTTTACAAAGAGCCCAAAACTTGTGTCCGACTACTTATAGTAATACTAGTTATCTAGTAATTATTTGATACTTTACATTACTATTGTCCTCGGGACTGTTTTGGATAAAATAAAATAAACGGTGAGCTAACTCTAATTTAGTGCAGCGATTAATCTGTTGATGCCGTCCTGTTTTATCAATCAAAATTGCCTGGTTGGTATCACTGCCAAAACCAGCGTTTGGTTTGTCAACTGGGTTAGCTACAATTGCATCCAATCGCTTTTTGTTTAATTTTTGTAACGCAGGTTTGATAATATCTCCAGTCTGTGCTGCAAATCCAACTAAGTACTGATGGGGCTGTTTCAGTCGTCCCAATTCAGCTAGGATATCTGGCACCGGTTTTAGGGGTAGAGCAGCAGGAAGTCCATGCTTCGGTATCTTCATATCCTGGTAGATTCCGGGGGTTACATCTGCTACCGCTGCTGCCATCACAATCAAATCAGCATTGGGAAAATCTGCTAGCATTGCCCGATGCATCTCAGTAGCACTAACTACTGGAACTGTCCGGATACCCATCGGTGCTTCCCAAGTAGCCGGTCCATGAACTAGGGTGACAACTGCTCCCCGATTTCTGGCAGCTTGGGCTAGGGCTAGTCCCATCTTGCCTGTGGCGGGATTCCCGATAAAGCGTACTGGATCTATATATTCCCGAGTGCCACCAGTACTGATTAAGACTTGTTTACCGGTTAAGTCTCGTTTGCCACCAGTGTACAGCAGGGATTGGATAGAGGCGATTATCTCCTCTGGTTCTGCCATCCGTCCTGCACCAATGCGATCGCATGCTAACCGTCCTGCTGTTGGACCAACACTATGATACCTGGGGTCACTTAACAGCTGTTGCCAATTTCGTTGCACTGACTGCTGCTTCCACATATCTGTATTCATCGCTGGTGCCAACAAAATAGGGCAACTAGACGCTAGAACCGTATTGGTTAGTAAGTTATCTGCTAAGCCATAAGCCAACTTACCTAAGGTATTAGCGGTCAGAGGAGCAATCACCAATACTTCTGCCCATTCCCCTAATTCAATATGCACCGGGCGTTCGTGCTTTGCTTGCCAGAATACGTTGTCTGTATAAGCTGGATGGCGAGAGAGGGTACTTAGAGTCAAAGGAGTGATAAATTTTTCAGCTCCCTGGGTTAGAATTACCCTTACTTCAGTGACCGCCTTAAATAGGGTAGAAACAACCTCACAAACTTTATAGGCAGCGATGCCCCCACATACACCAATTAAAACTTTTCTACCCTTATTCACGCCTCGTCGTAAGCTTCTATGTCCAGTAAGTAGATATAGGGTTCTGCTAACTCTGGACGCTGAAACGCCAGTGCCCGCAGCAGATGCCAATCTTTGAGTCCTTCAAATGCGCTAGAGTAATCATCCAGCTCTAGACGTGCAGCCAACTTGGCAACGTCCTCTGCACTGAGAGCGTTAAGGTCACGTTGGGAAATGGTCGTAGTTGCCATCACTCACGCCTCTCTTGGTTAGCTTTTTTGTTAACAGTTGTACTTCTTCGACAACTTTACTTATATTATCCCTATTTAGTTACACAACTGAGTATAGATAATACCAGCTTTAGGGTGAAGTATTCGTAAATTTTTTATCAGTTTTTAGGGGTCATTTGTATGGAGGCTTACCATAGAAATACAAATTATCCACAAACTAGCTGTAAGTAGTCAGTTATTATTAGTTATTATTAAAGCCCCTTTCCCAATCAGAAATTGTCAAAATAAAAGTAGAGTGACTTTTCTATGAACTCTTATGGTTATGACTGCTACCCTTACCACATCCCAATCGATTGAATCCTGGTTGGGTGATGAAGCCGAAAGCCTGCTTAGTTACAAGGCAAAGCTGAGGAAAGAGTTATTGCATCTCCCTGGCCCTGATTGGGTGGCACGGATTTTTGGAAATAGCGATCGCTATTGCCAAGTGCTCCGCAGTCTCCAGCAGTTTTATTCAACTGGACTACTGCTGATCGTTGGTTCATTGATAGTCTAGCCTCTTTGATCAGTAGGCTCAGATGGGTGATAGCACCTCAAGTAGCACCATCTGTAGCCAATTAGCTGAGGGCTGAATGCTTACAACAAACCCCACAACAGAAGCAAGTGGGGTTTGTATGACTAATTATTGTAGCTAATTAGATTGTGAGGCAAACTAAACTAGCTTTTTCTTAAGGGTTAAACCAGTACCTAAAGCACCTAAGGCCAATAATCCCAGCCCTGAAACAGGTTCTGGTACAGTGGTCAAATTAGCAAAAAACACTAAATCCGGGTCATCCAACCCTGCTTCGCTCCCCAGTATGTAGGTTGGATCACGATTAATCGGGTCTTCAGCAGCAAACCCAGTCCCACCAGTATAGGGGTTTCCTTGGGCCAACTCAAAGTTTACTCGGGTATCTATATAAACAAAGTATTCTGCTGATACGTCAGCCAGTTTGAGCCCATTTTCAGCAAATTTATATGTACCGTTACTGACTGAGGTACTACTCCCCAATAAACCATTTACTCCTACCGTTTGACTGGATAAATCAGCAGGAATACCTGTGAATCGCGAGTCAAAGACATAGGCAATACCCGAATTTTGAGTGCCTAGGGTAAATGAGTTTAACAAAACCGAACCGGATGTGGGAGCTGTGCCACTCCCCGCATCACCTGGTACATTGGGCGTAAAACTTTGACCCGGAAATGGCAAATCTATGATTTCTCCTGGTGGGAAAAAGTCGGCTACAAATAAACCACCAGTGCTATTTCCTACAGAAAAAGTCGCTGCACTCACCGGTTCTAAAGCAGTGGCTTGTAAAGCAACTGAGGTTCCTAAAACAACAACTGCTGCTCGAATGAAAGGGACTGATTTTTCTTTCATCGACTTTGAGGTAGTCATATGCTGGTTAATTAAGTGGTATATTTTTGATATCAAAAAATACTATGAGGTTAAATGACATGAATCTACTTAACCCCCTATTTCTTTACGGAATTAGGCATTTTTACTAACTCACGTTAATTACATAGATTAATACCAAATCAGTTTGCTTTTGATAAAGATTCAGTAAAGTTTCAGACCAGTAGAGATTTAGCATACTACGTCTCTACTTTTTGCTCAGTAAGGAAATTGATCTGACGACGAACCGGGCTAGGATCCTCATGATTTGGTAATTATTCTGACTTGTGGTACAAAAAAAACGGTCTCAATTATCAACAAGACCGCTCCATCAAAACAATGCTGACTCAATGTATACTAAGTCTGGAATAGCAAAAATTTTTCTCAGAATACACTACTTGGAAAGCCCGATAACTTACCAAATATAACACTAAGACATAAACTTACGACATCATACTTTCCTTGAAAGGGAAAGGGGAACAAGGAATCTCGGATCAGTAAAATATCTTAATTTATAACCGTAGTGTGTTTGCCAATTACCAATTACTAATTACCAATTACTAATTAGCAATTACCAATTACCAATTAGAAGTAGTTGGGAGAATTGGTAACATAAAATCTCCCATCTCTTGCCACACTCGACCCACTCTCAATCAGTGAAAGGTTTAAGGCTTAACGAGCTTTACCTTCTGCCCTTGAGCCTTGTTTGGCAGCAATTTCCTGCATCAAAATCTGAAACGCTTTGGCATACTGAGCATCTTCCAAGGTGCCAACTTTGTCACGATTTTTCTGCAAGTCTTTACGCTGTTCATCCGAAAGCTCAAACACAATATCTGGTTCAATTCCAGACTTATTAATATCGCGACCACTAGGGGTAAGGTACTTAGCAATAGTTACTGCCAGACCTGAGCCATCTCCAAGCCCTCGGACGGATTGGACTAGGCCCTTACCAAAAGTCTTAGTTCCTACCAATATGGCACGTTGATTGTCTTGTAAAGCACCCGAAAGAATTTCGCTAGCACTGGCTGAACCACCATCCACCAGTACCACTAATGGTTTATTAGTCAGAGAGCGATTAATTGCTTTCTGGTATTCGGCTTTGCCGATTCGATTAACTGTTGACACAATCGTACCAGAATCAAACCACATCCGAGCAATTTCAATGCTGGCATAAAGTAGCCCCCCAGGGTTAGAGCGGAGATCTAAAACATAGCCACTAACGTTCTGATCTTCTAACTTTCGGATTGCTTCCCCCATCTCCTTGGCCGCGTTAGCACTAAATTGAGAAAGGCGAATGTAGCCGATGCCATAACCATCTGAAGTTTCCCGATAGCTATACTTTACAGGGTGGATTTCAATCCTAGCTCGTGTGATCGGATAGTCTACTACCTTTTGGCCTCGCTGAATGGTCAAAGTCACGGAAGTCCCTGGCTTGCCTCGGATCAGTTGTACTGCATCGTTGACATCCATACCTTCGGTACTCTTGCCATCAATTTTGATAATGATATCCTTCGCCAGGATTCCCGCTTTAAAAGCTGGGGTATCTTCAATGGGGGAAATCACCATCAACTTTTTTGTTTCCTCATCCAGGGCAATCTGAATACCTACACCAGTTAATTCCCCAGATGTATCAATCTGCATATTCTTGAACTCTTCGGGATCCATAAACCGGGTGTAAGGATCGTCCAAGGGCTCTAGCATTTCCCGGATTGCCTTGTAGGCTTGTTCCTTGCTGCTGTAAGACCGATTCAGATAATCTTGGCGAACTTCTTCCCAATCAACCTGGTTGAAGGTAGCATCTACATACCTGCGGTTAATAATTTGCCAAACTTCATCAACTAGCTCCTTAGGACTCTCGCGAAAGAAAGCCTGACTTTGAGATAGATGAAGACCAGCTCCTGTAACTGCTACAGTTGTTAGGACTACTGCTGTCGCACCAAGAACCAGGCCACGTTTTGTAATTACCATAATCCTTTCGCTTAAGGTCGGGAAACTAATGCAAAGGAGCTAAGTTAAATCTAACGAACGGGGATGCCAGACAGCTCCTATGCAAATCAATCTGAGACTGACACCCCCTTGTTCAATTTTGGGTAGTCTAACCCTTTTAAGATACCCCTATGGCTATAGCCTTTTAGGGGTCATCTGTGTTGTTGATTAGGGTCGTGAGGATATTATTTATCCATACTAACCTCATTAGCTAATCAGGCCATCATACCACCACACCACACCACCATAATCCCATCTAGCTAGGATTTCAAGAAATAACCTATCCTGACTAAGGATAAGGAAGCTGGGGGTATCAGTCCCATATTATTAATTTTCCTCCCACCCAACTTCCCCTCCGGAAAATTATTGTGGTCATTGGTTTTCATCGTTAGTTGTTCAATGATTACCTATTCACCATTTCCCAGTCTAACATTACCGCTTCGAACCTACTAATTATTCGATTTTATATAGCTGTTTGTCATCAGCTGACAAAGTTGGCGATCGCTTTCTCTGACCTCTGGGTTGTTTTGGAGATAATTTCTTAGCCAGTGGCAGCTTTTATCTAGCAGATCGTCTAAATTCAAATTCCAAATGGCCACTGTCCCATCTTCACTAGCCACTGCCAAGGCTGTTCCATCATGGCTCCAGCTAAGATTTGTGACGCGATGCTCACCAGCTTTCAACGTTTTGATCAGGGTGTCGTCGAAGCGCCATAGCTGAACCTGGTTGTCCCAGCTGCTGGTTGCCAAAATTTTGCCCTTGGGGCTAAAACGGACTTTTGCCACACTATCAGTATGGCCTTTGAGGGTTGATTGTAAAGTGCCATCTTTGCGCCAGAGTTTCAGTGTGTTATCATAACTAGCGGTTGCCAAGAACTTGTTGTCAGGTGAGAAGCTGACATCCAAAACCCAATTGCGATGACCTGGTAGTGTTTTCAGGAGTTTCCCATCAGCACTCCACAGCTTTACAGTTTTATCATCACTGGCCGATGCCAATCGCTTACTATCCTGGCTAAACTTAACTGCATTAACCCGCTCACTATGACCACTGAGGGTATGAATCAATTTACCAGTGCGATCCCAAATTTTGACTGTCCTGTCCCGACTGGCAGACGCGAGCCGCTTCGAGTCAGGACTAAAACTAACATTCAATACCCAGTCCTGATGTGCTTTTATTGTCTTAATCAAAGTACCGCTACGATGCCAGAGTTTCACGGTGCCATCTCGACTACCGGAGGCAATTAGCTCACCATCAGCACTCAAACTAATGCTATAGACCAGATCATGATGCCCTGTCAAGGTTTGGAGCAGCTTACCGTTGCGATCCCAAAGCTTAACAGTTCTGTCATTACTAGCTGTGGCAATCTGTTGAGAGTCTGGAGAAAAGGTTACATCCTGTACATCATCTTGATGCCCTCTTAAAATCACGTGAGACTGATTAATACTACTCCAGAGCTTGATAGTTTTATCGTGGCTGGCTGAAGCCAGAATCAGTTGGTCAGTTTGAGGGTTGGATGGTTGTAGAGGGATATGAGAATTGCTGTGGGCTAGGTTGTCTTGAGAACTAAAGGGCTCAGTAGGACTGAAACTGACAGCACTAACCCCATCGCTGTGTCCCTTAAAGGTGTTTATTAAAGTGCCTTCACGGTTCCATAGCCGCACGGTATTATCATCACTGGCAGAGGCAATCAGCTGACCATCAGCACTGAAAGCAACACCTAGGACCCATCGCTGATGCTTGGGAAAGGTTTTGATTAGTTTGCCATTGGTACTCCACAACCTGACCGTTTGATCGTCGCTAGCGGAGGCAATTAACTGACTATCTGGACTAAATACTACACAGTTAACCTGAGCGCTATGTCCTCTAAGAGTATTTAGCAATGTTCCCGATTGACTCCACAGCTTAATGGTGTTATCCGCACTAGCAGAAGCAATGATCTTGCCATCTCTACTAAAGCTTACCGACCGCACTACACCCCGGTGACCGGAAAAGGTTTTAATTAATTGGCCATCAACGGTCCATAATCGAATTTTCTTATCTTTGCCAGCTGCAGCAATCATCTGGCCATCTTGACTAAAACTGACACTGTATATATGACCAGCATCAGTGGTAATTGTTCTGACTAGCTCCCCAGTTTGACGCCATAGTCTGACTGTGCCATCCCAGCTACTAGAGGCAATTAACTGACTATCTGCACTAAACGATACGCTGGTTACACTATCTTGATGACCTTCAATTGTTTGGATTAACTTGCCATCAGGATGCCACAGTTTTACCGTTTTATCGCGGCTGGTGGAGGCAATAAACTGACCATCTGGGGAAAAACTGATGCTCGAAACAATATCACTATGTCCTTCCAGTCGATTGTGTTCGGAAACTGAATAAACTGCCTGGGACAGAGCTGTGATTACTTGTAGACGGGTATCTGCCTCTACTGTTCGAGATGGTAGATATTGCTGCTCTTCCTGCTGTAGTTTTTTTGCGGCTCTTAACCCTTCGAGCAAAGCATCAAAGGTTTTATTGGACACGAAAAGAGCTTCTGAAGAGGCACTCAGCGCACTAAGCATAGCATTGATTCGTTGAGCTTCGGCTCGCCATCTCAACCCACCATTGGT
This sequence comes from Moorena sp. SIO3A2, assembly GCF_010672265.1. Classification (NCBI taxonomy): domain Bacteria; kingdom Bacillati; phylum Cyanobacteriota; class Cyanophyceae; order Coleofasciculales; family Coleofasciculaceae; genus Moorena; species Moorena sp. SIO3A2. The sequence goes on along the minus strand of NZ_JAAHHC010000055.1, from coordinate 3,496 downwards.
CACTGCTAAAACTGCCATCACTGTGCTAATGGCAATGGCACGCAATCGTTGTTTACGAACCCGCAACAGTTGACTCTCACTTTGTTTTAGCCGTACTTTAATATTAGATTGGGTACGTTGCTTATATTTTTGACGAATCGGTAGAACTAGATAATCATGAATTAGCTGATATCGGTTTTGTGGTGTTTCTGGCACTCGGAAGACTAAACCAGAACCTACCAAAATTTCCAAAATCAAGGGGATTTGAGTTAGTGTGGCGTTGTTACCATTGGAGACTGCTAACTCAGCTTGGGTTTTTAAGGGACGGGTACCTCGTTGATCGGTTAAGGAGAATAAAACCTCCCAGACGGCATCTTCATTCTCTGGCCCACAATCATAGATAATTTGGGAAAGCGATCGCTCTACTAGAACTGTCTTGGGGTCATCTCCCAAAGCTCGGTATCCTGGAAGGGTAGTAATTTTTTCCGCTTGTAGCTGAGCACCCACGACTTGTAACTCAATTAAGCGCACCACTCCCGTATTGGTGACTAAATCCTTTAGCAGTGCCTCGATTAGAGCAGGTTCTAACTTCAACTGAGATACTGCTGTTAAGGAGTGAATAACGTTTTTGGCATTCTCTGGGGACAGATCCCCTAAGTGATAACGCAGCTTCTGATCCAGGATATTGTTGTTAATGACACTGAGATCCTTATAGCGCTCAAATTCCAACAAGTAATGTAGATAATCTTCTCGCATAGACAAGATTATTTTTACAAAGGGGAGATTGAGAGCCTGGGCTAAAAAATCATAAAACTGATGCCGTTGCCCTAAGTCGGTGGCAAGGAAAAAAAATTCTTCAAACTGGTCAAAAATCAGGACGGTTAATAAGTTATGCTGGGAACACCGATACAACTTATCGAGAATGGCTTTCGCCGTAAGCGTTCCCTTGGGGTAGGTTGTTCGCCCTAGGCGTTCCCTTGGGGTTGGTTGAACGGTTGAAGGTGAAAGGTTGGCATCTTTAAACTTGAAGAGGACTGTACTTGCTAATTCAAGGTCTAGACGTTTTTCCAGCTCACCGAGCCAATTCCTGTAAACCGTTTGCACCACCGTCAAAGTTTGTCTAGCACCAATAATTCTGGAGCTAAGTGCAGGAAGTAAACCAGCATTAATCAGGGAACTCTTGCCAACCCCAGAAGTCCCGTGAATCACGGTTAGTTTGTGGTCATTGCGGCTAATGCGTTCGAGCAGGCTATTGACATCGGTTTGACGTCCAGCGGCTGCAATTTCTAGGGCTGATGGACAAAAACCTTTCTTGGTAATCGTTGCATCAATTTCTCGACTTGGCCCGACACTCTGTAACGGAGCCATACCAGCAAAGGTAGAAAACCTAAACTGTTGTTCTATCAAGCGTTTTTGTTGCTTAAGTTCAAAGCCTCGTTGGTATGCTTTTTGCTCGAAGTAGAGCGTACGCAATTCCTCCAACAGTTCCATGAACAGCTGAGGCTGCTGCTGTAGAGGATTGGGCTCGATAGTTTTGAGGTTTATGGCTTGTTCAAGATAATTAATCGCAGATTTTGGCTTGCCCAGCTGACGCACAGATCTAGCCGCTAGCAGCAGATAGGAACCTCGGTGGCAAAGCTTTTGAGCGTTGAGAGTCGGCTGATATGTCTCCAGAGTACCCACAGCTGTGAGGGCTAAGTCTATAGCACGGTTCCAATGGGATTGCTCATAGGCAACTGTTGCCAAAAAGCCATAGGCTCGAGAGAGCTGAACTGGTTTATCTTGAGTTTGAGGCTGTGCCAGAAACGCTAGCGCTAAAGCTTCTAATTCTGTCCAATTTTCCAGGTGTTGTAGGACTTCTCCCAGTTTTATGGTCAACTGAGCCACCAAGTCCAAGCGTCCTGTTGTAGTAAACACCTCAATGGCAGTACAGAAGCTTTTCTGGGCTTGCTCCCACTGATGGCAACCGATGGAGCCTTGCAACTGGGCTTGACGGCAATAGCACAAGCCGATGTGATAGAACACTAAACCAAGCCGTTCTAAACCTGAAGGGGTGAGGGGGGGATGAGAGAAGGGGGGGATTGAGTGCTTAGTTTGTCCGAGACGTTGGTCGAAACAGTTACCTGTGTCCCTTTTGCCCTCTTTTCTCTTCCTCGAAGCTCTGGCTTGGATAGTTGTAAATCCCTTTACCTGTTTAACCGGTTTATAATATTGTTCATGTGAATGGGGAGCCTCACTGCACAACCAGCCTGCCCATTCTCCTATATCCTGTTGCCAAAAATTTAGACTCTGCTGATAATGCTCCAAGGCCAGATTAATCTGGTCATTTTCAAAGGCATCTCGCCCTAGAATAAAGTGCTTGCTAGCTAGTAGGACAGAATCTACGCTGATGTCATGAGATTGCAAATCCTGTAATGCCCACTCAAATTCTTGGCGTCGGGGGCAATCGGAAGCTAAAGAAAGCACCTTGTTGGGCAAAAACTCTCCCAAGTCTTTAGCCAAAATACTGGCAAAAATTTCATCTGTGGTCTTGTAACATAAAGCGAGTAATTGGTCAATGGTAAGTTCAAACCGAATCGAGGTAGTAGCCCAATTTTTAAAATATGGAGCAAGCCTGATCAACTTTTGAAGTCCCTTGTCAGTTACCCATACCACTAAGGGACAGGTTAAGCATTTGGGCAATTCATCTCGCACCTGGTTAGCTGAAAGTAGTACCTGGTTGATGCCATCAACTGACTCTAGACCCGATACCATTAGGGCAGATGTTGTCCCATACTGTTGGGTGGTAAAAATATTACTAAATAGAGTTTGACTAGACTTGTTAAGAATTAGCTCACCTATGGTGAGCTCTGTAATTTCTCGAACATACTGCCATATTTGCTTCCTAAATAACTCGTAGTTGCATCGCACCAAAATCAGTGCAAATTCTCCTTGGGAGAACATTATTGCCCGGGATAGGCTTAATAGAGAGCGAGCACTGTATGGGGCTAGTGTTTCTGGGGGATTTTGCTGCTTCATGTCACTAACCTTTTGACCCCTACTGGTACAGAAATTCCCTATTACTAGGGTGATTTACCCTCTAGATAGTAAGATTACTATCAGAACTTATCGGTAAGTATGGGTTTTCACTTATAAAAAACAATAAGCATAATCAGGTCTTACTCAAGAAAAACGTCTATCATAATTACCTTGATAAATAGTTCAGTAATTACTACTACTTAGTTGATAAATATATTTAATTAAAATTATTAATAGCAATGATAAATTCACTTATTTCTCCTCAAGTCCCTAGCCGGGATATCAGTGATTTCCCGGAATTTTTCATTTTTTATAGTGGGGTGGAACTATATAGCAATTCTCATAGCTATGAGGTACACAATTTCGGGATTTTAGGTAATAGGTAATAGGTAATAGGTAATAGGTAATAGGTAATAGGTAATAGGTAATAGGTAATAGGTAATAGGTAATAGGTAATAGGTAATAGGTAATAGGTAATAGGTAATAGGTAATAGGTAAT
>NZ_JAAHHC010000054.1:0-40368 GCF_010672265.1 Moorena sp. SIO3A2 | reverse complement strand
AAGTAGCGTGCGCGTAGCGCATATGCTTACCTTAAATTATACCAAAAGAAGTTTACAAAAGAGGTTTATTTTAAGCTGACGGCTGACAGCTGACAGCTGTTCGCATAGCGTGAGCTAAAAGCTCACGACTGAATACTTACATAAAAATCTCCCCAATCTCCCCATCTCCCCATCTCCCCATCTCCCCATCTCCCCATCTCCCCACACCTCCCACACTCCCCTCTCTCCACCTACTCTTTACTCTAATGCCTTTACCACTTGAGTCATTCCATCAAGTAATTTTTTATTTTTTTCGCTCCTAGCGCCATAGAGACGGGCAGAAAAGACTGTGATTAATTCCATCATGTCTTGGGTTAATTCGTCTTCAAAGCTGACTCCCTCTGGGGATTTATTAATGATAACGACTTCTGTGCCAAACTCTTCACAAATGGTAAAGATTAATTCTGAGCCAAATCTCAGCAATCTATCCTTGTGAGTAATCACCAACCGTTCAACATCCCCTGTCATAATTTTTTTGAGTAATTTGTTCAATCCTTTTTTGTGATAATTTAAACCACCCCCGAAATCAGAAATAGTCTCGTATTGCCAACCATTAGCAGTGCTAAAATTTTCTAATAATTGAATTTGAATCCTCAGGTCTTTTTCTCGCTCATCACTGGAAACTCTGGCATAGTTGATGGTCAATCTGTCCGTCAATGGCTGAGAATTTCTTGGTGTTATATGTTTGATATCTTTAAGGTAGAATCGTCGTTGTCCAGTAGGTGAACGTTGATATCTGATTTTTCCCCCATCAGCCCACCGTCTTAGGGTTTTGGTAGAGACTCCTAGCTGTTTAGCTGCCTCCCCAATGCTTAATGTCATCTCAGAATGACTTTCCATATCAATGCTAGATCTCATGACTCCGCTCTCTATTATTCCTCATTTCGTAAGTAATGTCCAAGGGTGTCTATTTTTTATAGAGAGGCAAGCTAGCAATAGGCAATAGGCAAGAGGCAAGCTAGCAATAGGCAACCTACCAAGAGGCAAGAGGCAAGCTAGCAATAGGCAAGAGTAGCAAATTAATTATTTATTATATAATATAATTCCAGGATAATTATAGCAGTCGCCAGGGCAGTTAGGACATCGACATTAGTCTCACACCCTTTGTAAGCGATGCAGAGGTGCGACCCGTGGCGAATTTAATTCGCCAAGGTCAAGCGCACCTAAGCGGTCTTGGGGGTTTCCCCCACTCGCGCTTTGCATCAAGAAGCGCAAGAGTTTGACTTCTGACTTCTGACTTCTGACTTCTGACTTCTGACTTCTGACTTCTGACTTCTGCTATACCTTTAATCAAAATTCCCCCCCTATTACCACACTTCCCACACTTCCCACACTTCCCACACTTCCCACACTTCCCGCGCCCCCGCCCCACACTTCCCACACTCCCCCCTCTGACCACCCTAATCCCTTGGCTTTAACAGAAACTGATCGAATTTAATCACCTCTGAATTAGGCGATCGCGTATCAAAGCGATAGCTAGTTACTATACCGGTGCCAGTATCCAAGATACTAAACACAGTCACGTCATTACTAGCGATATAAGGCAAGGGCTGGTTATTGTCTCCTAACAATGGCGCTATGGTTGGCCTCACTGGCTCTAATCCATTTGGGTCTCCAGTAGCGGAATAGTTTTCGTTATAACCAGTTGGTACTGGGCGCTTCTTCTGACCAACATAAGCACCATAACTATTCCCCACATTGGAGGATTCTAAAAAATGCATGCCATTACCATCAACAAAGCGATTCCATAGATGGGAATGCCCATAATACACCAACTGCACACCAGCAGCTTCTAACAATGGCACCACATCCCGAATGATATAATCCTGGTCTTTGGGGTACTCATAACGCACTGCTGTCACCTTACCCGTCCGATCCCGCTCAATGATCTGCACTGGGTCAGTATAAGCTGGGACAATATTGTCCCCTAGGCTATGGGGAGGATGGTGAAGCATCACAATTTTATACTTAGCTTGTTGGAACTCAGTGCTATTGAGTTCTGCCTGGAGCCATTGGTACTGGGGACTCCCTTTACTAACTGCTTCAAAGATATGTTGTCCGTATCCCCAAGCGATGGGATTGTCTAAATCTTGTTGCCGTTCTTGATACCTACCTTTGGCATTAGGACTTAAGCTAGGTGTCCGCCAAATATTAGTAATGTACAACACCACTAAGCGAATATCACCAAAGGTTACCGCATAATAAGGTTTGCCATTAGGTAGGTAAAAAATCTCGTTATAAGTGTCAGTATTATAGGTATTATTTTTTAGCCAAGCTTGGTAATAATTAGGGTCATTATCTGGATTTAACTGTTCAGCTTTTTGCTGATAGATGGCTTGTGCTGCAGCCCGAGGAAAAGGGTCATTGAATTGGCTATTCAAATCCTTTTCCATAGAAAAACGCCCCATCACTTCATGATTGCCAACTACAGGAAAGATCGGGGCATGTTGAATAATTTCACCGCCATGGTAGGTAGTTTGAACCCCATTCTTTTCCAATTGGTAATTGGCTCGACCCTGAAGACAGGGGAAAAAGGCACCACCCCGGTTATCATCAAACCATTCCGAAGCCCGGTCAGGAATATTAACTAAATCACCAACATAAAACACCCCATCGATTTGGCCTACGGTTTCTACCACCTTCTGGAGATTAGCTGCTGTCATCGGCATTAGTTGATGGTCAGAGGTCAGAAGAATTTTCTGGGGTGTCTCAGGGTTTGGTAGAGCACTGAGGCTATAGAGCTTGCTCCTGACAACTTGCCCATTCTCCTTGATACTGGTGACTTGATAGGGAACACGAAGACCAGGAGTCAGTCCAGTTACGATGGCTTCATGACGCCAAATATCCCGCATGATTGGCTTCTGGTAGACTTGGGAGTCTTCGGTCTGGTTGCCGACTCGGGATTTTTGGTCTTCCCGAGTGCGGCTGAGTTTAGTAGTAGTAGCAGTGGCCTTACGGTAAGAGGTCGTGCCGTAGGTAACGGTGTGGCGGGAGCCAGGAAAGTCGGTAAACCAAACCACCCGCACGGAATCTTCTGTAGGAAATTGTAAGAATGGGTCAGTCAGTAATTCGTAAGCGGATGTCATGGCTCGCTGCTGGGTAATTTGCTTGATAGTTGGGACAAGAACAATTACACCGATCACTATAGCTGCCATGAGGATAAAGCGACTGATAGAAAACTTGACCATGAAAGCTATCGGGCAGGGAATCGGGAATCGGGAATCGGGAATCGGAACCCACCCCTAACCCCTCCCAGGAGGGGAACGGGAATCGGGAATCGGGAATCGGGAATCGGAACCCACCCCTAACCCCTCCCAGGAGGGGAACGGGAATCGGGAATCGGGAATCGGGAATCGGGAATCGGGAGAAGAGTGTGGGGAGAGGGGGAAGTTTGGGGAGAGGGGGAAGTGTGGGGAGAACTAAGAAGTAGTTTTCGATGAAGTTGGTATAGCTTTGATCATACTTATGTTGATCATACTTATGAGGTAGATTCAATTTTCTTACCCCGACTCCCGACTCCCTCGGTGCGCTTTCCGTAGGCGAATTAAATTCGCCACGGGTCGCACCGCTCCCGACTCCCGACTCCCGTTCCCCTCCTGGGAGGGGTTAGGGGTGGGTTCCGACTCCCTCGGTGCGCTTTCCGTAGGCGAATTAAATTCGCCACGGGTCGCACCGCTCCCGACTCCCGACTCCCTGATACTTTAGCTGATCGAGTGCCTCAAACCCTCAATTTGTTTTTGTGGAAAGTATATTTTGGATCCTAAACATTTATGTAAAATATTCTTGCAATAATTACATTTGAGGTCAGATTAAAGTTAAATTAGATACAAAACTAACTGACTACAGGTTTTATAGAACTAAATCTATGACATTATTAACTACTAATCAAGTTCTTAAACAACTTAAGCAAGGACTGTCGTTACAGAAAGCCGAGCTGAGTCATATTGATTTACAGGGCTTGAATCTAGATAAGGCTGACTTTGCCCATGCCTACCTACGTAATGCCAATCTCTCGGGAGCGTCTTGTCAAGAGACAGACTTTACTCAAGCCAATCTCAGCTGGGCAAACCTATCGGGAGCTACTCTGGTTTATGCCCGACTTTCAGGAGCTCAACTGAATCGTGCTGGTTTGGAGGGGGCGAATCTCCGAGGGGCTTGTGCAACAAAGGCTAAGCTGTGTGGGGCAAAACTAGATGGGGTTGAGGCTTCCTTAGCTCAGCTGCAAAAGGCTGATTTGAGAGAAGCAACTGGGAAAGGGATAACCTTTATCAATGCCAATCTCAAGATGGCGAATTTAGGAGCTGTGAATTTCCCTGAGGCTAATTTCAGTGGAGCAAGCCTTGATATAGCTAGCTTAGAGGCAGCTAACTTAATGGATACTAAGTGGGTTGGTGCTGATTTGGAACGAGCCAATTTAAGCCGTGCTAGTTTAGTCAGAGCAGATTTAACCTCTGCTAATCTGATTGTTGCTAATCTCAGAGCTGCTGATTTGACCGAGGTGATTTTGCGTGGTGCTCAGTTGCTGGAGTCAAGTTTGGAAAATGCCTTATTAAAGGATGTTGATTTAACTGAAGCGTCTTTATTTTCTGCGAATTTAGAAGGCGCTCGCTTATCTAATATTAATCTTAAAAATGCTGATTTACAGTACGCTAATTTAGAGAATACTATTTGGAATGGTGTTGATTTTTATAACTGCGAGGTAGCAGGTGCGGTGTTTACTGATGCTAAGGGCTTAAGTGCTCAACAGTGCCAATGGCTGAAGAAAAATGGCGCGTTGAATGTTCCTTGTGGGTAACAGCAACCTAAGCTATCAGCTATCAGCGGTCAGCGGTCAGCGGTCAGCGGTCAGCTATCAGCGGTCAGCTTTTAGCTCACGCTACTTGAGGTGCCGTCAGCTTATTTTATTCAAAAGTACTGATTGCGCTACGCGCACGCTGCGCCAACAGTAGTTTGGCCACAGGCCGACATTTGATAGCTGATAGCTGATAGCTGATAACTGATAGCTTACGTCTAGAGATTTAATCAACTATGCGATCGCATCGACTATAGTAACCGTTGCGGAAACCTAACCGTTGCGGAAGCCTAACTGTTAAACAACCATGCGATCGCGTAGCGTGGCCAAAGGCCAATCGCGTAGCCTGGCCTTTGGCCAATCCCATAGTTAGCTGTCCGGTAAAAGAAGCCCCACATCCTAATGCGTAGCATAGGTGTGGGATGAATTTTACACAGACTCTTTCGGATCAGGGAAACGAGCTATCAAGCTTCTTATCAACTCAGAGTTGGTCATACCTCTACGATCGGCTTCCTGTCTTAGTTGCCTTTTTTCAAAATCAGTCAATCTAATCATCAAATTTTTATCCTTCATTGTGCGTTGACACCTGTAAATACTTGCGCTATACTAAGTATAGGTCGAAAAACAGGAGGCAGCAACGATGATAGCAGCGTATCAGTACCGGCTAAGACTAACAAAAGAACAGGCACAGAAAGTAGAAAAATGGCTAGATATGCTTCGACACCAGTACAACTACTTACTGGCTGATAGATTTAGATGGTACGAGCAAAGCCGCTGCTCAATCAATTCTTGTCCTCTTATTTGTAATGTCCCAGAATTAAGGGATAATCCAGACTATTTTTCACAGAAACGAACCCTTCCTCAATTAAAAAAGGATAGACCTTGGTACGCTGATATTCAGTCTCAAGTTTTACAAGACTGTGTAAAGCGTGTTGACTTAGCTTTTAAGCGATTCCTAAAAGGATACTGCAACGGAAAGAAGAGCGGAAGACCTAGATTCAAAGGCCAAAACAGGTATAAGTCTTTCACTTTCCCTTGTTTGTCCAAAAGTCCTATAGATGGAAACACCTTAACTCTTCCTAAGTTTGGAAAAGTTAAGATGATCTATCACAGACCTATCCCTGAAGGCTTCAAGGTAAAGACTGCTACTATAACTCGAAAGGCTGATGGTTATTACGTCACGCTTTCGATCCAAGATGACACAGTTCCAGAAATCTTACCACTAGAAAATGTGGCTAACCCTATCGGGATAGACATGGGACTTAAGTCCTTCTTGGTCAAGTCTGATGGGTCAGAGGTACCAATTCCTCAGTACTATCGTAAAGCCCAAAAGCGATTAAAGAAAATACAGAAAACTGTGAGCCGTTCCAAGAAAGGTAGCAATAACAGAAAAAAGGCTGTACTAAAACTTGGAAAGGCTCACAAAAAAGTCGCAGATACTAGAAAAGATTTTCATTTTAAGACAGCAAAAGAGCTATTAGCTGACCACGATCTAATAGCTCATGAAAAGCTGAATATCAAAGGACTAGCCAGGACTAAGCTAGCTAAATCAGTGTTAGATGCTGGGTGGGGTCAATTCCTGTCAATATTGTCAAACAAAGCCGTTCGCGTAGCGTGGCCTACGGCCTTAAATGCTGGTTTGAGAACGAAAGCAGTAAATCCTCGGAACACCAGTCAAAACTGTTCCAATTGTGGCAAAAAAGTGCCCAAAGAACTAAAAGACCGCATTCATTCTTGTCCTCATTGTGGATATACCGAGGACAGAGATGTAAATGCGGCCAGGAATATATTGAATTTGGCGGTGGGACGTCCCGTCAGAAGTAAAGCTTGCCGAGCAACCGAACCGTTGGGTGGTGTTGGCAAGAAGCCCACACTGAACCTGTAAAGGTCAGTGTGGGAGTACGTCACATCAAATCCCGATAATTGCCCAAACTTACGATATCCAGACAAAATCTTTCTCCCCCGACTCCCGACTCCCTCGGTGCGCTTACAGTCGTCGAATTAAATTCGCCACGGGTCGCACCGCTCCCGACTCCCGACTCCCGATTCCCGACTCCCGACTCCCGATTCCCGACTCCCGAAATTAAAAAGTACCAATAACTGGTATAATGATCCCGAAGCTATTTCAAGCAATAACTTGAAACTGAATATGGGTGCAGCAAAACCAGTGATCACCCTCACCGCAGGTTGGGCCAGGGCAATGGCGATTGCCCTGGGTGGGGTGACCTTAACCATGTCGGGAAACTATGCCTTAGCCGATATTGTTCCAGATGGAACCTTGGGTTCAGAAGGGTCTGTGGTTATACCTAATACCACTGTCCGAGGGGAAATCGGGGATGTGATCGAAGGTGGCGCTAAACGTGGTTCTAACCTATTCCACAGTTTTAAAGAATTTAATGTCGGGGAACTACAACGGGTTTATTTTGCTAATCCTTCTGGAATCGAGAATATTCTAAGCCGGGTAACTGGAAGTAATATCTCCAATATTCTAGGCACCTTGGGAGTAGATGGGTCAGCGAATCTGTTTTTGCTCAATCCCAATGGCATTGTGTTTGGACACAATGCCAGATTAGATGTAGCTGGTTCCTTTTTCGCTTCTACTGCCAATAGCCTGGTCTTTGCTGATGGCCAGGAGTTTAGTGCCACATCCCCAGAAGCCCCGCCACTGTTAACAATTAATATAACCCCAGGATTGCAGTATGGCAAATATGACCCCAGGACAAGAATTCAAAATGCTGGGAATTTAGCAGTAGGACAAGATTTAACTCTAGCTGCTGGCAATCTGGATTTACAGGGTCAACTGGAGGCTGGTAGGGATTTGACTCTGTTTGGAGAAGATACGGTTAGCATCAGGGATAGTATAGCGCAACCCTTTATCGCCAATGCCGGAGGTTTACTGCTAATTCAGGGGAATCAGTCAATTAATATTGCTGCCCATAACCATACCGATAGTGGTTTATTCGCTGGTGCTGATTTACGGTTGCGTTCCCATAATCCTGTAGCCGGGGATGCTCACTATACCGCTGGCGGAAGTTTCAGTATTGAGCAGTTGGATGGGTTACCCGGAAATTTACTCAGTCCCCATGATCCCATTATTCTGGCCAATGGAGATGTCAGTTTAGGAAACTATACCGGAGCCTCACTACATATTTTGGCTGGAGGGAGTGTTACCGTTGGAGACCTGGAGATTAACTCTACCGATACCGCTGATAATGCCATTAGCCCTAATAATTCCAATCCGTTCTTGGCTAGTCTGGCTAATGTTACTTTGTCTGACCAAGCCGGAACCTCTATCGTAATTGATGGCAGTAGTCAACCTACCTTAGATATTCGTGCTGGCATAGATTGGACATTACTCGGCGGTTTTCCAGGAAATAGCGATACTGGAAACTTAGGGTCTAACTTTGGGACTGCTGCTACTAGTGCAGATATTACGATTGGTGACATTTCGATTCAAGCACCGAATGGACTAGTATTCTTAACCAATCAGTATCAACCGAACGGAACTAATCCTACTAACAAGCTGGAGATTGGAACACTCCGCACAGATGACGATTTCGGTGGGTTTGTCGGAAATAGTGGTGATGTGATTATCGATTATCGAGGCGGGATTGAAATAAGCGATCGCATTAATACCTCTAGCGCTACCGGTAATGCTGGTCAGATTAAATTAATTACGTTTGATGACATCACCCTTGACAATAGTGACATAATCACCAGTACCTCCAATGCTGGCCAAGCTGGAGATATTACCATTGAAACCGGTTCTTTCACCGCCCGCCGAGGAGCTAGGATCCGAACTAACAGCAACAGTCAAGCCGATGCCGGAGATATCACGATTACCGCCAGTGGGGCAGTTTCCATCGATGGCAGAAACGGCACTGAAGCCAATAACAACGGCACTGAACTAGTATCTCGTCTGGACAACGGAGGCATAGGCAAAAGTGGGGATATTACCATCAAAGGGGATTCTGTCTCAGTAACAGAAAGCGCTGTCCTTGATGCTAGCCTCCGGGGTGAAGGGAGCGCAGGTAATATCAACATCGAGGCTCGTCAAGTGATATTTGAAGGGGCACCGAGGGCAAAGAATAGCCGAGGCAATGAAAATGAAGCCTCCAGTGAAGCCAGAGTTAATGTTGAGCGTGGGGCAACCGGCCAGGGAGGCACTATAACTATTAAAACCGAATCCTTATCAATCCTTGATGGTGCTAGACTAAGTGCTGATCTCAACGGTAAAGGCACTGGGGGCAATATTGAAATCGAAGCTAGTGATAGCGTAACGGTGTCTGGAAGAACAGGAAATCGATTTAGTAGGATTAGGAGTAACGTCGGAGAATTCGTTAGGCAAGACGCGGTCGGGAACGGTGGTAACATCACCATTCGCACTGGCTCTCTCTCCCTGACCCAGAGCGGTCAAATCCAAGCCAACACCAATGGCACAGGTGATGCTGGCCAGATAACTATTGTTGCTGATGACACAGTTACCTTAGAAGGGCAAGCAACAAGGGGTAGGAATGCTGGCATTTTCAACAACATAGAAAGAAACGCTACCGGTAATAGTGGTGGTATTTCCATTACCACAGGCTCTTTGTTCATTAATCAGAATGGTTCCTTGGAGTCGAGGATCAGAGCACGGGATGAAGGAGAGAGAAATGGTGGTGATATAACAATTACTGCTAAAGATCAAGTTATCCTGGACAAGAACATTAACTCGATTCGGACCGAAGTGGAGGCTGACGCAATCGGCAACGCAGGAGATATATCGATTGATGCCAAATCAGTGACTATCAAAAATGGTGCTAGAGTCGTAGCTGACACCCTGGGAAAAGGAGATGCAGGCGAGATAACTATCAAAGCTCGCAATACAGTTACCATTGACGGGATAGCAAGTAATGGGAATATATCGAGCGGTTTGCGCTCTCGGGTCGGTCCGGATCGAGAGTCTAGCAACCAATCAAAAGCTGAAGGTGAGGGTGGTGCAATTACCATAGAGGGAAAGTCAGTTTTTGTGACCAATGGCGGTCAAGTAAGTACTGAAATCAATGACATAGGAAATGCTGGCAATATATCAATTATTGCTGAGGATGAAGTGATATTTGATGGCGCTGCTAGGAATGAAGACGGGGATACATTTTCAAGTATTATCTTCACTCGAGTTAGACCTCAAGCAGAGGGCGACGGTGGCAAAGTATCAATTGAAGCTGGGTCAGTTTCCTTTACCAACGGTGCTGTGATAAATTCCCAAACCCGTAGCACAGGGAAAGGAGGTGATATAACTATAACAGCTCGCGATCGCGTTTTAGTGGACGGATTCAGCGAGCTGATTGGAGCAGATAGTGGCATATTTAGTGATGTTCAATCGGATGGCGAGGGGAAGGGTGGTGACATTGAAATTGAAGCTAACTCCATTGAAGTTACTGATAGGGGGAGGATACGTGCTGGCACAAGCGGCAGGGGGAATGGTGGAGATATAACCATTACCCGTAGCAATACAGTAACTGTTAATAATGGAGTCATTGACAGTCGTGTAAACCAGGGAGCTACTGGTACTGGAGGAAATATTAATATCACTACTTCGTCCCTATCTCTTATTAATGGTGGGCGAGTAGAAGCAGGAACCTCCGGTGTCAGTCAAGCAGTTCTAGATTCTGATTTCACCAACCAGTCCTATCAAGAATTTGTGCTAGCAGATCAGCCAGTAGCCTACTGGCGTTTAGACGAAACTACTTCGATAACGGCTGTTGACAGTTCTGGCAATGGCTTCAATGGTACTTACAGGAATGGTGTAACTCAGGGAGTTCCAGGAATATCAGGCACAGCAGGAGAATTTGATGGCAACAATGATGCTGTGGATGTTGGTATTATTGCACCAGGGTCGGAATTAGATATCAGCAATAAATCCTTCACTGTAGAAGCCTGGGTCAAGCCAGACGAACTAAAAGAGCAATCCTATGTTGGGATACATCCAAGCAATAATCGCAACGATGGTAACGGTGACAGTCTATATTTCCGAGTGACCAGTAACGGGTCTGTCCGTTTTGGTGACTTTCCCGATGACTTGGAAACACGAGACAACCTTATTGAACCAGATACTTGGTATCACATTGTAGCTACTTACGACCAAAGCTCCGACAGAAATACCATTTTTGTCAATGGAAAGAGAGTCAGAGGTAACGACCAAGGTGCTTTTGAAGGTCAAAACCCCCGTTTCTTGATCGGAAATTGGCGGAACATTGGTGACCAAGCATTTAATGGTGTGATTGATGAAGTCGCAGTCTATAACGAAGCCTTATCCCCCGAAAGGATTACTACTCACTTTTTACTAGGGCAACTAAATCTTGGTGTATCTCCGGAATCCTTCTCTGAACGTGCAGCAAATGCTGGTACGATTAAAGTCAAAGCTGATGACATTACTATCTCTGGAGTTAGTCCCACTAATAGTGACATTGCCAGTGGTTTAGTTTCTAGCAGCTCAGGCAATTTCAGTGGTGAAGCTGGTACTATCACCATCAATAGTGATTCCCTCAAGGTTGAAGATGGAGGGATAATAACAGTCAAAAGTGAGAAAGGGGTAGCAGGCGATCTGATAATTAATGCTAATTCCCTGTTGCTTAACAAAGGAAGACTAGAAGCTGAAACTGCCAATAGTAATAGTGATGCATCAGCAGGGAATATTACACTAAACGTATCAGACCTAATACAGCTCAAAAACGAAAGTCTGATCTCCGCACAGGCTTTATCAGGAGCTACCGGAGGTAACATCAGGATTAATAAAAACCCATTCCTGATTGCTTTCCCCCCAACTGGTCCTAATGGTAGCGATATCATTGCTAAATCTGACGAGGGTAAAGGCGGTGAAATCACTATCAATGCCTTCAGCATTTTTGGTGATATTGAAGAGCGCCGAGCCATTGATGGCAATCGCACTAATGATATAGATGCCTCTGGTGGTACAGACAGTGGTGAGGTGGATATCAACACCATCGATGACTTCCTGGAGCGGGAGCCCAACAGCTTACCCACGGACCCAGCCCAGCCTCAATTTGACCAGCGTTGTCAACCGAGTAATAGCACTGGCAGTAGTCTGATCAATACTGGACGTGGCGGCATACCCCCTCGCCCAGGTCAAATCAGCAGCAATAGCAATTGGGAAGATATACGCCGTCCCACTCCCCGTGGACGGTATCGCTCCCGGACTGCATTGGTGAAGCCCCCCGTTCAGCCCCCCACTACCCCTAAGCCAAAACGAATTATAGAAGCTCAAGGCTTGATGATTGATGCTGAGGGCAATATCTTTCTTACTGCATATCCAACTACCGTGACACCGGATGGATTTAGGCAGGTGTCTAGGTCTTGTTATCTGCGATAGGGAATCGGGAATCGGGATGCAGCGTGAAACAGGCATCTTGCCTGTTTCAAATGACAAAAATTTAGATATACCTCAGCCTTACTATGAAACGTCATACTCTATTCAAGAGATAATTTAATAGAAACCCTAGATTTAGCGTCCCTATGCTTCGCGCGACCCGAGTTGGCACCCAAGCCCTACTTTTTTTTCTCCTAAATTTAGTTCTCCCCATTGGCATCCTCCCGGTCTTATCCTATCCCAGCACTGTTAAGCCAATTCCTCAAGATTGGTCAGCGTCAGATTTAGTGGAACAAGGCAGAGCATTCTACACCAAAGGTCAGTTTAATCAAGCAGCAACCACTTGGGAACAAGCGGCACAAGCCTATGAATCCCAAGGGGATATACTACATCAGGCCATGGCGTTAAGTTATCTGTCTTTGGCTTACCAGAAACTGCAACAGTGGTTTGATGCGGAAGATGCGATCGCATTTAGCCTCAGCCTGTTAGAGACAGGAGCAGATCTCAGCAATACCCCAGACTACCAGCAAATCCAAGCCCAAGCTCTCAACACCCTAGGTAGTCTAGAATTAGCCTTAGGACAACCAGACACTGCTCTAGAAGCCTGGCAATTGGCTACTGAGATTTATCAACAATTAAAAGATGACATTGGCATTACAGGTACCCTAATTAATCAAGCCCAAGCGATGGAAGCCTTAGGACTTTACCGTCGCACCTGTAAAACCTTATTACAAGCCTTAAAGCTGGACAATAATTGCGATTTGTCCAATCAAGAACGGTTTGAAACGGTGCTGCAAACCTTTCAACAAACCCCTGATCCCCAGATTAAAATCCTTGGCTTACGTAGCCTTGGGAATACTCTCCGTCTGCTCGGGGATTTGAACCACTCTCAGCAAGTGCTTAAGGCAAGTTTGAAAGTAGCTCAACCTCCTCTCGAAAAACGAGAGACATTACTGAGTTTGGGGGATACAGAACGTTCTTGGTACAACCACTATAAACAATTATACACCAGAACCAACTTGATAACTGAGCAAAAAAAAGTTAAACAACAGGTTATTGCTCAGGTTAATCATGCTATAAAATACTATCAAGAATCTCTTCAAGAGTCAAGCAAATTATCAGCTTCAACCAGCTTAGACATTGAGCCAAAACTACAGCGATTAAGTTTACTAATTGATTTCCACAATTGGTTAGAGACCTTAACCGATGAATATAATAATGATAATCAAGAACAACCAAGTATCCAAGACTTAAAATCTCAAATTAATGACCAAGTCAAGGAATTACTCAACAGCGAGATTACTAAATTACCAGCTAGTCGAACCGCAATCTATGCTCAAATCAATTTTGTCGAAAGCCTGATCAGCTATGATCTAAAATCAAACAAGCATCAAGACAATCTTCAGCGGTCATCCTTTATCCTTCAACCTTACGAAATTGCCCATACTTTAGTCAAAGCTCTCCAAGAGGCTCAACTTGTAGACGATAAACGAGCCGAATCCTATGCCCTCGGTACCCTGGGTCAGCTCTATGAACAAACTCAGCAATGGTATCAAGCTCAAGAATTTACCGAAAAAGCCCTCACCTTAGCTCAAGGTATTCAAGCCGATGACATTGCCTATCAATGGCAATGGCAGTTAGGACGAATTTATCAAGCTCTGGGAAAAACTGAAGAAGCAATCACTGCTTACGAAGCCACTGTCAAAACCCTAGATTCTATCCGCCAAGATTTACTGGCTCTCAGTTCAGATGTGCAGTTTTCCTTTCGGGAAAATGTTGAGCAAGTCTATCGAGAATTAGTCGATTTACTCTTGCAGGACGAGCAAACCGCTGAACCGATCGCAAATAAACGGATCCCAGATAACCGGATCCCAGATAACAAGCTCAAGCAAGCTACCGAAGCAATTGACTCTCTCCAGCTAGCCCAAATTGAGAATTTTCTGGGGTGTAACCTTTCTGACATTGTGGAATTGGCCGAGCAGGAAATCGATCCGAGTGCAGCATTAGTCTATCCGATTATTCTCGATGACCGGTTAGCGGTGATCGTGAAATTACCAAAATCAGGAGAATTTATTCACTATACCACTGCTTTACCTAAAGCTAAACTTGAGCAAACCTTAGAAAGTTTGCGTATACAGCTAGAAAAACGTTTTATTTCTGAAGACAGTCTAGCTTTATCCAAACAGGTTTATGACTGGTTAATTCGACCGGCGGAAGGGTTGCTCGAAGCCAATCAAGTTAAAACCTTAGTATTTGTTCTTGATGGTGGATTTCGCAATGTTCCCATGGCTACCCTTCATGATGGTGAACAGTATATAGTAGAAAAAGGCTATGCGATCGCACTCATTCCTGGTTTGAATTTACTGGAGCCCAAACCCTTAGCTCAAGTTGAGTTAAATGCCTTAGCCTTTGGACTGTCAGACATGCGCGAGGATTTGGCTGATCATCAAGGTTTCGCTAACCTACCCAATGTTAAAACAGAATTAGCAGAAATTAAATCCCAAATTCCCAGTCAGCAATTGCTCAATCAAGACTTTACCAGTCAGAAATGGCAAGAGTTAATCAGTTCGGTGCCATTTCCCGTGGTGCATTTAGCCACTCACGGTCAGTTTAGTTCAGTACCAGAGGAGACCTTTCTGCTGGCGTGGGATAAACGAATCAATATCAAGGATTTAAGCAATGTCATCCAGAACAGAAGTGACAATAGTTTAGAAGCAATTGAATTACTAGTGCTGAGTGCTTGTAAAACTGCCGATGGTGATAGTCGTGCTAGCTTAGGATTGGCCGGGGTAGCAATTCAGTCAGGAGCAAGGAGTACTCTGGCTTCCCTATGGTTCATTAATGATGAATCTACCGCTAAACTGATGACATTTTTTTACGAAGAATTAGCTGCTTCTGGCGCAACGGTTACCAAAGCTGAAGCCTTGCGCCGTGCTCAAGTTAATCTCTTAAAAGAACCTGGTTATAAAGCTCCATTGTTCTGGGGAGCCTATGTTTTAGTGGGAAATTGGCTGTAATCGGGAATCGGGAATCGGGAATTGGGAATTGGGAATCGGAACCCACCCCTAACCCCTCCCAGGAGGGGAACGGGAATCGGGAATCGGGAATCGGGGTCAGCTATCAGCTATCAGCTATCAGCTATCAGCTATCAGCTTTGTGGCACAGGCTTCGACCCTGTGACCTAACTCAAATAAAACGAATGCTGAGTAATGCACCACCCACGGGCTCGCTGATCGTGTTTTTCTCAATTCTTGTCCACTGTTCAAAGCTCCAAAGTTGCCTGTTGATGATAGCTTCCTCAGAACTACCACAAAGTAATCGGGAATCGGGAATCGGGAATTGGGGGAGGTGTGGGGAGATGGGGAGATGGGGAGGTGTGGGGAGATGGGGAGATGGGGAGGCTTGTCCTAACTTTAATGCGTAGTGCTATATAGGGATCGGTGTAGGAATTGTGATAATTGTTGATCCCGACTCCCGACTCCCGACTCCCGACTCCCGACTCCCGACTCCCGTTCCCCTCCTGGGAGGGGTTAGGGGTGGGTTCCGACTCCCGACTCCCGTTCCCCTCCTGGGAGGGGTTAGGGGTGGGTTCCGACTCCCGACTCCCGACTCCCGACTCCCGACTCACTTTGCTATACAACAATCAACTAGGGGTTTGACTGCGATCGCACGCAAACCCACGGAACCTAGGAAATCCTCCCAATCCCGTTCTAACCTAGAATCCTCTGGTTTCTGGGACCGTAGTTGAGCTAAGGCTGTCATCGCATCATGCCAAATACCGTGGCTCGCATAAATAGCAATACGGTCCCGTGGCGAAGTAGCAGCGTTTAGCTTACTACTGAGGGTAGAGTCTGCTGTGATTCGTTTGACTAATCCTTCCACCGTGGGATTCCCAGACGGGTTTTGGGGATTAACTAAAACAGAGAACTGCCATCGATATAGCTGGTCAGTTTGTAGGGGTTGGTTCAATCGAACACGGACAATACCAGGAGTTCCAGATAAGGTGATCGATTTTACTAGTACAGCCTGTTGGTTCTGATTGAGCAGTACAAACTCTACCGTTAGTTCACGAGTAGACTGTTCAGGAACATAAAACCAAAAGGTAGGAGACTCAGCTAAGGTCAGTGCTAAGGAAGAGTTGGAATCATTACTACAGTTGCCCGTTGCCTCGACAATCTCGCTACTACCAGGGACTATAGCAATCAGCTGATCCGAACACAGACCACGTGATCCTCCTGATGTTCGTTTCGGTGGTCTGCCCACATCATCAAAGTCTTGATTTTGTGTAGCATTTGGTGTAGTGTAGTCTGGTGGGAGGAAATATAAACGTCCTCCAGCTGTTGTGATCTGATCAGTTCTGCTATCACCCCCAAAGTCTACATCTGGTTGACCTGATGGAGTATCGGATCGGGAGAAACTATTTGTGACAGAGTTGCTGTTTAGGGCAACAGACTGCGAACGCGCTCGTAGAGGGTAAATGGTGAAATTAAGTAGTACCCAGGCAAGGGCCAAGATCAAAGAAGGTTTGTACAACGCTAGCTTGAGTTTATACATACTGAGAGGTTTGACAAACGTTAATTTTTTTAAAGCATTCCATAATCTTTATCAGTCCTTACTCAGGGATTTTATGCAAACGTTTACATTTCTTATCACACCGATCGGATATAGAGCATTTGCCAATCTATTTGGCGTTGCTTAATAATGGAATGATTTTAAGAGTAGGTGCGCGCTTTCCAATGGGCGAGTAAATCGCCCTTGGGTCGCACCTGTGGAATAGGCATCTTGCTTAGGTGCGCTTGACCTTGGCGAATTAAATTCGCCACGGGTCGCACCTGTGGAATGGGCATCTTGCGTGGAACTGGCATCTTGCCAGTTTCAATATATTTTCGGGCGGGCAGGATGCCCACTCTACTCCTATTCATTCAAAGACTGATGCAACGCGATCTATTTAGAAATGCTAGATCTCAACCTGGGTGTCTTTTCGTTGTAAGCATTCAGCTATCAGCATTCAGCGATCAGCTTTCAGGTACAGGTATCATCAGTGATCAGCTTATGGGCTACGTCACAGGCTTCTAGCCTGTGCCACGCTACTGTTCGCCCAGCGTGGGCCAAAAGCCCACGGCTGACGGCTGACCACTGACCGCTGACCACTGAATGGTTACTTTTCGTTTACGCCTTCAGGTTGGTAGCTATGAGAACAATGACGCAGTTAACCTTGATGACTGATTTATCTACCAAAAACAGTATTACATATCAATCCCGACTCATTTCTCTAGTTGAATTAAAATTCACTAAATCTTTAAACAAATAACCTTTTTATCAAAATTATCTAAAAGACTTGGATGATAAATCTAGCCTTTCCATTTGAGATGTAAACATAATCGTGATTAGTAAAGGCAAGAGGCAAGAGGCAACAGGCAATAGCTAATCAAGTATCTAGGGATTTTTGGGAATATAAAAAACTGTCATTATTGTTTACAATTCATTTGAAAATGCTATAAACTACGATGGAACCACTGGTTGCCACTAACCCCAAGGCTGATGGTATAAAGGGTATCCATCCCCCTTGGAGTAAGAGAACATAACAGACTCCAGATAAGAGGCTGATACCAGCAAAAACAGCAACTCCCAAGTAGGATGGGGAATGTAAACGCCAAACTAATAGGCCTCCCACCAAAGACCAACTACCAATCCAAAGCAGTTCCCCCCACTGTGGCAACCACCAGAGCAAGGGTCGTTGATTCAAAACAGCACTAATAATCTGACTAGTCATCTGAGCGTGAACCATAACCCCAGGTATTTTGTCAGGCCATGGCCCTTTAGTATAGGGAGTCAGGTGTACATCCTTTGAATCTTTACCCACCCCAATCAAGACAATCTTATCCTTGACCAAAGTGGGCAGTTGGGAATCGAGTTTACCCTTGAGTAAGTCTTGGAGATTAACTTTTTTGGGATTCTTAGCACGGTAATTAAGGAGCATCTGATATCCCATGGCATGATCTGGCTCTAACTGATACCCACCAGCATTGTGTGGGAATTTCCGAAACATCACACCACCGATTTCTACATCCCCTGCTGAATTTCTCGTCATCGGCGGGATTCCCTCTTGGGCTAGGTAATTCAGAGCGACTTGTAAACTCAGAGAGTAACTGGTATCACAAGTATCCGAAGGGGTCATCGCTAGAAATTGGCGGCGGATAATATCATCTGGGTCACGAGGCAAATCACTAAAGCCGATCTGTTGTGATGCCATACCGGGTGGTGAAGCGATAGCAGTCTGATCAATACTTGGCATTTTGCACACCGCAATGAAACGGGGATTTTGCTTCAATTGAGTAGCTAAGCTGGGTTCAAACTCAAAGTCATGATAAATATCTAAGCCAATCACTCGCGGTTGATCAGGGTTGAGTTTCCGCAACAGTTGTGCCAGAGCCGTATCGGATAATGACCCTTTCCTCGACCAACCCATCTTGTCCTGATACTTAATATCTGGTTCTTCCACCGCAATTACTAAAACCCGCTCATCCCGCTTTTCAGGTGGTCGCAGACCCATGAGATGGTCGAAAGCACGTAATTCTGATCCTTGTAACAGCCCTAGCGATCGTATTGTGATCACTGCAATAGTGGCAATAAAACTTACCAGTAAAACCGTTGAGAGTTTGGGTTTATTCTTGGTATAGAATCCCTTAGTCAAGTCTTTCCAAGTTGGCGGTTTCAGAGCAGGATTCTGAAATATCACTGGTAACCAACTGGCACAGGGATAGTTATCTTCTACCTCCTCCTGCAATCTTTTCCGGGTTTCCCACACTGAATCCGATAAGGATTTTCCCTTTGTGGCAAATGCGTTGAGAAAATACCTCAAAAACTTCTGAGCTACCTCATCTGGCACCTTTTCCCGCATTACCAGGGTTGTCGAGATTGGTAAACTAACCAATTCTGCTGCTAATCCTAACCCATCACAGGAATTAAAGATAGCCAACTTCAACCCATTCTTAATCGCATTGGTTAGACCATACTTTAACTCCTCAATGGTGATGCTTTCATCCTGATTGATGAAAAACCGTCCTTGTAAATTCTTTTTATTCTGGGTAAAACTATGACCAGCAAAAAACAATATCTCCCACTTTTTTTCCCATAATTCCTGGCTTAATTGTTTTTTTTGGGGACTGATTAAGGGGGAAATTTCTGCATCGGGTAATTCCTCCTGGAGTAATGCCAAATCCTTCTGGATATCAATCCCGGTGTCATCTCCTAGAATTGCCAATATTCTGACTTTATTTATATATTTTTTGCTTGGTGGTGAGGGTGGGGGAAATTCTGAAGCACTGAAATTAACCTCAATATCACAATCGGACAAGACATCCCAGAGATGCCAAGGCAGTTGCCAAAGTTTGAGATTATTAGTTTGAATAATAAACCGAATCTGGTCATTGGTCGATAAAGATTTTAACACTTGATCCCGGAAGCGTTGAAACTTTCTATCGGTTGAATTTAGCCAATTATTGATCGCCTCTTGTAAATCCTGAGCTGAGTGGATAATTGAATAGTTGGTTATCTGTTCTGAGGGAGCTGTCAGTTTCCGATGCACTTTGATTCTCCCTTGAGCACGATAGCTTAAGAGCCAACTGTCACACAATTGGTTAATGTGAGGTGCTGGTGGTAACCAACCGTCAATTTCTCTAGCCATTAAATTATTTTCCTTGGCATCAATCCCAATTTTGAGGATGACCCGAAACCCCTGTTCAAAGTCACCATCAACTATTTTTAAAGTAACTAAATTCGTCATTTTTCATCCGGTATTATTGAATTTATTAATATATTTTTTAAATTGGTTGGGAGAGAAAGTCCTGGGTTTTAGGGAGTCGGGAGCGGTGCGACCCGTGGCGAATTTAATTACGGGTCAAGCGCACCGAGGGAGTCGGGAGTCGGGGTAATAAAATTGACTCTACCTGATAAGTATGAGAAACGCTATATAAAAACATTCAACCGAACATAGGTGACAAATTAATCACCCTACCCTACGGGAACGCCAAAGGCGAACAACATTTTTGAATTAAGAATGTAGAATTTATAATTTAGAATTGGGAATTCTGCATTCTGCATTCTGCATTCTGCATTCTGCATTCTACATTCTGCATTCTGCATTCTACATTCTACATTCTGCATTCTACATTCTACATTCTGCATTCTGACAGACAACCTACCCTACACCGAACGCCAAAGGCGAACAACCTCACAACCTCACAATCTCACAACCTCACAACCTTGGCCAAAAGGCCACGCTACGCGAACAACCTCACAACCTTGGCCAAAAGGCCACGCTACGCGAACAACCCAAGATAAGTTACAAGACAAACTCTTTGGAAAAGCTGGCATCTACCAGTACCAATTTTACCATAAACCTATCCCCCCTTTCGCCATGAAACTCTAATTGGATCCAATTATCAGCACTTCTCGACTGAGCCGACAAGAAAATTTCTCCCTGCTGATCAAGTACTAGCAATTGGAGATTATTTTTTAGATATTTCTCATTAGTAGGATACACCCGTAAGTGAACATTAATTCCCCCATCTGCTTCAGGTATGAGAGTAACCATAAATGCTACTTTGCTCCCATTCAGTTGCATTTCTAAATCAATTATCCTAACTCGCCTAATCCCAGCTTGGGGATGATTTGGGTCAAGTTTTCCTAAACTGACAGCGGCTTGGCGGCGTAAGTCATGATCGTGAGTAGTATTGATCATGTCAGCAAGCAATGCGATCGCGTCTAAGCTACCATGAGCAATTTCACCCAATAATTCTATAGCCGGTAAGTTAGTTTGTTTACTGTTATTGGTCTTTAATAGTTTAATAATTGCGGTCACAGCTTCAGGGATATTTTCGTAAAAGGGGGAAGATGCTGAAGAATTACCATTCAAACTATCCTTCAAACGAGTCTGTTGAGACCGGTAAGCTACTCTTAGAGTAGGTTGACAATTACGTGCTCGAACTTCCTCAACAGTTTGCCAACCAGCCTCCAGGAAATTATCCAGCCATGAGAGTAAGTTTATAGATGGCTTACGAGAGTAAACTAGGGAACGTTGTTTATATAATTCTTTGCGCCATTTAGAATTTGATACCAGTGCCTGCCACTTAGCAAAAGGAATATCTAGCCTCGGAGAGTAAGGAGTTTCCTGGCTCAATTGCTTGATTAACGTTGTTGCTTCATCACAGGATAATCTTGCCATTGGCTTTACTGTCAGTTTGGGACTTGGAGTAAGTTCCTCCGTTACCCACATCACATTCAAATCTTCAATTAAATCTACTGCATCCACAGCATAGGTTTCATCGATGATGTCATAGTTACCATGATCACGTAACTGTTGATAAGTGGTGTATCCCCACACCTGTAACCAGCATTCTTCTAAATTCAGTTGCATCGCCACATAATAATGACTAGCCCACTCAGGAATATCAACCCACTCTCGCGGTACTCGCAACGCTGTAAATTTGATTTCTTCACTAGGAATTAATACCAGTCGCGTCTGGTTTAGCTCAACAGCTGTACCATTCACTACGTCCCAGAAACTTGGTAAATCCCCCAACTCTGGCCATACTAATGCTTTGTTTAGTGGTTTGTTTAGTGGTTTGTTTAGTGGTGTATCTAGTGGTTTGTTTAGTGCTTTGTCTAGTGCTGTTTCTAGTAAATTTGTTCCTGTTAAATTTGGTTCTGTTAAATTTGCTTCTGTGTCCAGATAGCTTAAAAACGTATTCAGACAGAGACAATTCAGATAGGCTCGCCAACGAGCAGCTTGGTTAGAATAACCTTGAGCTTGGGTTTGTTGCCATGCTTTTTCTCGTTCTTCTGGGGAGAATTCTATCAACATTTGGTCTGGGTGTAGGCAAGCTACATCCTCTAAACGTAATTTCATTGACTCATCTCCTTTTTGGTTAATCGTTAATTGGTATTTGGTATATTTGGGTTAACGTTTCACGTTTCAGGTTTCACTGTGCCTACATGGCTTTTGACTGTTTTGTGATTGGGATTGCTCTATTAGTGCCTGATTTTGCTGGAGCCACCGCTCAATAAATTTAGCGATCGCTGGCTTAGCTGATCTGAAATTAATCAGTTTTATAGCAAACCTTTCCTCAATCATTACCTCAAATTTTGGTTGAATTAATTCCCTTAAAATCTGGTTGCTGCTAATTAGTTGTTTTTTTTCTAGATTACTAAGCTTTGTCGTGATTATTTTATCGACAATTTCATCATAAATTTTATAAATAATTTGAGCAAATAATTCTTTACTATCAGCACTTAAGTAAGATTTGAGATAGTTATTAATATAGTTAGTTTTAGTGGTTTTATTAAGGTGCTGATTGATGTCTTTAGAGGTAATATTTTTGCTCATAGCATCCCGAAAATAAAAGGTGACGACTGCCTTCAAAATCCGTTTAAAATAACGTTGAAACTGGCGAGCCACTTGATATTGCTTTTTAAACCCGAAAAGCTCGATAAAATCTTGTTGATTGATGCC
This sequence comes from Moorena sp. SIO3A2, assembly GCF_010672265.1. Taxonomy (NCBI): domain Bacteria; kingdom Bacillati; phylum Cyanobacteriota; class Cyanophyceae; order Coleofasciculales; family Coleofasciculaceae; genus Moorena; species Moorena sp. SIO3A2. Next base: position 17,658 of record NZ_JAAHHC010000054.1, on the reverse strand, counting down.
TAGACCAAGCCAAAGTCTTAGGGATTTCTGAGCTAGCTGATCTAAAGCCGTAAATTCTTTTAAGATAATACTCCTGACTTGAGTCAACTCATCCTTTTCTTCCTCTTGGATTACCACCTCTAAAGGATTAGATCCTATATCAGTAATTTCCCCATACTCATCTAAGGATACTGAATTCCTTTGTTGAGACATCCGCACCGCTTGGATGCAAATGGCTAGCATTTCTTCAATGTGTTCAGTGCTGAGTCTTGAGGGCTGAGTGCTGAGTGCTGAGTGCTGATTGCTGAGTGCTGTTCGCGTAGCATGCGCGTAGGGCATATGCTGAGTGCTGATTGCTGAGTAACGTAGTACTTGTCTTAACCAATCTGAATCACTTCTTCTAAGATTATTCCTATGAAACTCATCACTTTGGAACTCAGAGCTCACCAGTTTATTTAACCGATTTAACTGCTGGTTGTAACGAAGAGCAATTTGGTTAAGCTGTTGCTGGGTTAGGAATTTAATTGGGGAATGATGGCGATGATTTCCCTTGCTGCTGGGAGGATACATCTCATTAAAGTAGTCTTTAAACGATTGCCAAGCCAGACGATAATAGTTAAAATATTGATTAGTGATGCCATAGTCGTTAAGTGCTTGCTCAAGTTCTGTTTTATCCAAATATCGCAACAAGCCATAATCAGAAAACTTGATAGATTTTAACCTGAGTTCCTTGGCGACTTGATTTCTAATAATTCGCTTGAGGGCATTAAAAGCATAGGCATAAATAGAAGACTTAGGATAAAAGTTAAATCCTCTGAGGAGTTTAGCGGGGTTGCTGGCTGCTGCACTAGCAATGATGAAACATTCTTCTACAGGGTAATGTAACGCAAGATTATGAGATTTACTCAACTGATGGGCGATCGCTTGAGCTGCAGACCAACAAACAAACTGTAGATAATTGAATAAGAGCTGATCAGATAACGTTAACAATAACAGATCAGCTCTAATCACCACTATCGGAGGATTAGTCATGGATAAAATCCGGTAAATACCAGATGCTTGTCTCAACTGATATAAGAAGCAAGCAGCCCACTCGGCTTCGCTCCTATCTGGCTCAGACTCGACTAGATGTGCCATGAAATCCTCTAATCTAGAATTAGACTCAAAAACCGGCTCGATCCCCCTATTACCTTGGCGGTCTTTTAAATAAATAGATGTCGAAAACGGTTTGATACCTGAGTTGTTATCTGAGTTGTTAGTAGGCATTGATTCTTTCCCCTAACTTGTAGTAGCGCTTTCGCCTAACTCCTAACTTGAACCGATTCATAGGTCAAACAACTAAGTAGAAGGAAACCTCATTAGTTACTTGGTACTCAAACTTAGGGGTTATGCAGCTTCTCTCTAAAATAACTAGATAATAGTTCACCAGAGAAAATTATGCTCAAGGGTAACTTAAGCAATTATCCCTACCCATCAAGACGAAGGGTAGTCATGGGTAATCGATTTGCCGTAGCCACCAGCCAATCCCTAGCCACCCTAGCTGGTATGGAAATGTTTTGGGCTGGAGGCAATGCTGTAGATGCTGCTATAGCCACAGCGATCGCATTGACAGTGGTTGAACCTACTTCCAATGGTATTGGTTCGGATGCCTTCGCCTTAGTATGGGATGGTAAACTCCATGGCATCAATGGTTCTGGGAAAAGCCCTCAACACCTGACCCTTGAGCATTTTGGTGGCATGAGTCAAATTCCTGCTATCGGCTGGTTATCGGTAACAGTGCCAGGAGCGGTATCAGCATGGCGTAGCTTGTGGCAACGGTGGGGAAAACTACCCTTTGAGCAATTGTTTGCCCCAGCCATTCGATACGCCGAAGCCGGATTTCCGGTCTCCCCAGTCACAGCAAGAGCTTGGAAACAAAAGGAAGCTCTGTACCTCCCCCTGACCGGAGCAGAATTTGAACCATTTAAACAGGTATTTTTCCCTAACCAGCGCGCACCAGTAGCTGGGGAGGTATGGGGGAGTAAGGATCATGCTAAGACCTTGAAAGCGATCGCAAACAGTGGTGGTGAAAGCTTTTATCAAGGGGAAATTGCTGATGCGATCGCAAACTTTGCCGCTAATACTGGTGGCGTGCTGACCAAAGCTGACCTAGCTAGTCACCAAGCTGAGTGGGTAAACCCCATTTCAACTAACTATCGTGACCTGACCGTATGGGAGATTCCCCCCAACACCCAAGGGATAGCGGCCTTAATGGCATTGAATATAATCGAAGGTTTTGACTTAAGCCACTATCCCCGTGAATCAGCCCAAAGCTACCATCTACAAATCGAAGCCATGAAGCTAGCGTTTGCTGATGTTCACCGCCATATCAGTGACCACCGGTTTATGGAAGTCCCAATCGAAAAGCTATTAGACCATGGGTATGCAACAGAACGTCGGAAGTTAATTGGGGAAAACGCGATCGCGTTAGCAAAACCCGGTTTACCCAAAGGTGGCACAGTTTATCTAGCAGCAGCAGATGGAGAATTAATGGTATCGTTTATCCAATCCAACTTTCAAGGCTTTGGGAGTGGGATTGTTATTCCTGGCACTGGGATTGCCTTGCAAAACCGAGGCTTAGGGTTTACCTTAGAATCCGGTCATCCTAATCAAGTCGCACCAGGTAAGCGGTCGTATCATACCATTATTCCGGGTTTTCTGACTCAAAATGGTCAACCTTTAGGACCCTTTGGAGTTATGGGAGGCCCCATGCAGCCTCAGGGACATGTACAGGTAGTGGTTAATCTGGCAGATTATGGGATGAATCCTCAAGCTGCTCTAGATGCTCCCAGATGGAGATTTGTAGATGGGTCACAAGTCCTGTTGGAACAGAGTGTACCCCGTCATATTGCTTTGGAGCTAGCTGATATGGGTCATGACATTCAGGTTATGGCTGATAGCATAAACTTTGGGAAAGGTCAAGTAATCTTGCGTCAGTCAGGGGTTTTGGTAGCCGCATCTGAACCCCGTGGTGATGGATTAGCGTTAGCAGGGTGAAGGGGTGATGAAAATCCAACAGATGTTTAGAAAAAGATTAATAGCGCTGTTGGCTCTATCTAGCACTACGGTTATCTTAACTATGGCTACAGCGAGAGTCTATCCGCTAACCCTAGGACGCTCACATTATCAACAACCATTGCTAGCCCAGTCGTGGCAAGAGGCTCAGCTGACTCAAGTAATTTCAGGTCATCGGTCAGATGTTAATTCTCTCGCCATTAGTCCAGATAGTAAAACCCTAATTAGTAGCAGTAAAGACAAAACCATCAAGTTTTGGAATCTCAGGGATGGTAGGCTACAGAGGACGATCCGAGGGTTTACGAGAACGCCCAGTGCTCTGGTAATCAGTGTTGATGGTAAACGTCTCGCTGCCGCAACAGAAAGACAAATAAATATCTGGAACCTAGAAACTGGAGCACCACCTCGTACCTTGAAAGGACATACGGGTATAGTCAGATCAATAGCAATTAGTCCCGATGGCAAAATCCTAGTAAGTGGCTCTCCGGACAAGACCGTTATGGTGTGGGATGTCCTCACCGGAAAAAGTTTAGACACCATTACCGAGCATTCCGACTGGGTTACTGCTGTTGCCATTAGTCCCGATGGAAAACATTTGGTTACTGCCAGTGGCGGGTCAGATCGTTCTATCAAGATTTGGGATTTGTCCAGCCTAGAATTGCGGCAAACCATCTCAAAACAACCCAGATTTCTGATATTGCCATTAGTGAAGATAGCAATATCCTAGTTGCTAGTGTTGATAAAACCGTCAAGTTGTGGGATATCAACAGTGGCGAAGAATTAGCTATCCTCGAAAGTCACTCCGCACCAATTCTTACCATTGCGATTAGTTCCGATGGCAAAACTATCGCTAGTGCTGGCAGTGATAAAACTATCAAGCTATGGGATGTAGAGAGTAGACAATTGCTGCGCACTCTATCTGGACATGATGGCTGGGTTTGGTCAGTTGCTATTAGCCCAGATGGAAACACTCTAGTTAGTGGTGGCGAGGATGGTACGATTAGAATTTGGTCATTAGTTAGTCAATCCCAATAGTATTGAGTCGAACAGACCAAGTGCGTAGGGTGTGTTAGGGGCGGACTTGCCCTTATTTTTCGCCTCGTAGCCAGGGTTGGGATAGTGCGCCCCGTAACGCACAACCCTTGGTTTGCCCTATTTTTCCGCATCAATGCCCCGGTTGCTTGGGAAAGTCCGTCGGGAAATGAAACGGGCAAGATGCCCGTTCCACCAAGATGCCCGTTCCACCAAGATGCCCGTTATACCCACCGAGTCAAACAGCAAATATTCAGATGCACCCGGTTTGATCACCCACAAAACCAGTCGATTGCGACAGTGCAATAGTTGTGATTTCCCCCAGGTAAACCTATCTAATTTTATTAGTCCTATATATAGTGTTTAGTAAATTCAAAAAACACTATATGTGTCAAGTGCCTTGTCAACAAATACTATAAGCCATGGTTTATTGAGAAATATCTCCGGTTACCCAACAAGATGGGTTTGCCATAGCTTTCTTACTACTATTGTAGCGTTTATCCGGATTTTTTTTGTAAAGAATCGATGAATAAATAGTGTTTTAATTAAACGGAAAAAATTTTAATCAATACCTATTTTTTCCGGATAGCGTGTATATAGCAGGAAAAGTGTATAGGTAAAAAAATATTATTCCTGGTTTGATATGAACTTTAAACAAATGTCAACGGAAAAACTCTATAAATTTTGTGATGACCCAAAAAATATACAAAGATTAAATGAAGATCAGATAAAAACTTTAAGAACTGAGTTAAATTTTAGAAAACAGCAAGCCCGAAAAGCTCTTATACGTCTTGGCGTATCAGCAGATATTTTCTTAGAAAATAATGATAACAATCTATCTTTAGAAAAAAAAATTACTGAATTTAACCGAGTAAAAAGCATTGAATGTTCTATAGATAACGCACTTTCTTGATGCATCGCTTTTGCAATTAGGCAAAAATTCTAATACAGGGTTTATAGCTCCTGTGAGGTACAGATTCAGGCATAAAACCCCTATCTTATAAAACTCAGGTGTACCTCACCAGCCATGGGAACGCTGTAAAATTTCCAAACTCCCCAAACTCCCCTTTTTTTACAAATATGAAATGCACCCTTTGAAATTGCCTATAACCCTATTATTTTCCTTAGTTTGGGGAATAGATTTACAAAAATGGAAAATGGGATCCTCCCTCACTATTTAGCTTTTATTCTTAAAATGATTATTTATTAAGAAATCAATTCTATTTTTAATTTCTTCTCTTGCCTGATACTCAATGTCATCAGTTAATCGAGTTTTCAGTATTTTTAGACTTTCTTCATATACCTCTGGACACGACAAGGAATGTTCAATTCCAGGTACCTGTATATTGTTATAGTCTCCGTTGAGTAAAGAAACCCTTATAAGTTCAAGATACTCCAAAATATTAATACAAAAATCAGACTCTTCACTAGAGTTTAGAGCAGGTATTTTTTCTAGGAATTTATCTTGGTATCTATATTTTTTTAAAGCTGCTTTTCCAATCTCTTTTGCTAACATACGATTGTTTTGTTCTGAGAAAAAATTCTTATAAATTTCCATTCGCTTTTTCTTTTCTGGATCTTTTTCTTTCTCTAGTGTAACTTGGTCTACATATCGGGAGTATTCTGTAAGTTTGTCTATAGCCTTTGCTTCTTTGTAATTTTTTTTCAAATTATCTTCACTACTCATATCTTCATCTGGATCAGTTATTGTAACAACTGGTTTTTGTGCTGCTTCAGAACCATCATGCAAATTTTTACTACTTATATCAGAGGGTTTATTTCTTCTGGTATCCCATTTGTTCCAGCCATATACTACTGAGGCAACGGTTATTACTCCCACCGCAGTAAAAAATAAGACATTTGTTATAGCCTTTTGAGTTTGTAATGAGCTATTGGGATCCCATTTTCCCAAGCCATATCCTAACCAGATGGCGGTTATTACTCCCGCCGCAGCAAATAGAGAAATTGTTATAGCCTTTTGATTTTTTGGTGAACTAATTGTTATAAATCCTCCTATAGCAACACTAAGCAAAGTCACAAGCAAAGTCAAAAACAAATTATTCATAACCTACTCAACTTCCGATACGTATCTGCAAGTTACCTCGAAATTAAACATAACAGAACTTAAGCAGTACCTCTACCTGTAGCGTGCGTTAATAACAAAGTCTACAAATTATAGGGTTTGTTGTAGATGCCTAAGTCCTGATTTAAATGGTAAACCTAAACCAAACTGGAAGGATACCTATTAGGACGATTATAGTCTCATCAAGAATATAGCTTTTTGCGATTCCCCTAGTATACTGGTTTAGAATCGGGTGCATCTCATTTTTGCTGTTTGACACGGTGGTGCGTTACGGGGCGGGCTATCTAAACCCTGACTACGAGGCGAAAAATGAAGGCTCCCCTAACACACCCTACGCAAAATTTTCAAATATGAGATGCACCCTTTAGAATCTCTGCTCCCCTCACAGAGGTTCATAATTGGCTCAATTTTTGATAAGCTAGAGCCATTGGGAAAAATTTGTGAACAATCGACCACCTTCTCAGGAAAAGACACCTTTATTAGACGCTCTGCGAGCATCAGCCCAGAAGCCCCATGCAGCCTTTTATGCACCAGGACACAAACAAGGCAAGGGCATACCTGAGCCATTAGCGGATTTGTTGGGAAAATCAGTATTTCGGGCTGATTTGCCAGAATTACCGGAGTTAGATAATCTTTTTGCTCCAGAAGGGGTAATCCAAGAAGCCCAAGACCTAGCAGCAGCAGCCTTTGGTGCAAGCAAAACTTGGTTCCTGGTCAACGGTTCCACTTGTGGGGTGATGGCTGCTATAGTAGCCACCTGCTATACCGGGGAAAAAATCCTATTACCGCGCAATATCCACCAATCCGCGATCGCAGGATTAGTCTTGTGTGGTGCTATCCCCATCTTTATTAACCCCGAGTACGACCCATCAACTGACTTGGTTTATAGCATCACCCCAACTGCAGTTAACCAAGCCCTGACTGAACATCCGGACACCAAAGCAGTGATGATGGTCTATCCCACCTATCAAGGAATCTGTGGTGACATAAAAGCGATCGCTAAAATAGTTCACCAACATAATATTCCCCTACTAGTGGATGAAGCCCATGGACCTCACTTTGCCTTCCATCCCGATTTACCCATCGATGCCCTATCAGCCGGAGCCGATTTAACCGTACAATCAACTCATAAAGTAATCGGTGCCATGACTCAGGCATCGATGTTGCACATTCAGGGCAATCGCATTGATGCTCAGCGGTTGAGTAAAGCATTACAGCTAGTTCAATCCACCAGCCCCAGTTACTTACTACTTGCTTCCCTAGATGCTGCACGACAACAAATGGCACTCCATGGAGAACGACTCATGAGTCGTACCTTGCAGCTAGCCCAGGATGCCAGAAGTAAAATCAGCAAAATTCCTCGATTATCAGTTTTAGAACCAATAAAACCCCCAAGATTCCAAGCCCTAGACCCAACTCGCTTAACCGTAAGAGTGACCGAATTAGGATTAAGCGGATTTGAAGCCGATGAAATTATTCATCAACAGCTTGGTGTCACAGCGGAGTTACCCACACTTCACCACTTAACCTTTATCATTAGCCTAGGCAATACCCAAAGGGATATTCAGCAACTTGTACAAGCTTTCACCAAACTTGCCCAAAATAACGGCAATTCCTCCACCGAGCAACCTGCCTTCTGTAACCTACAACCTGCAACTGGCAACCTGCAACCCTTACTCTCCCCCCGTGAAGCTTTCTTTGCTCCCACCGAAACCCTACCGGTAACCGAAACCATAAACCGGATCAGTGCAGAATTAATCTGTCCCTATCCACCAGGTATACCAGCCCTAATGCCAGGAGAACAAATCAAATCAACTACTATTGAATACCTCCAAAAAATCCTAACCTTAGGTGGTCAAATTACCGGTTGTAGCGACCCCAGCCTCCAAACCCTAAACGTGATTATTGACTAATATATCTGGCTTAATGGGAGTAGGGAGTAGGGAATAGAGAGTAGGGAGTAATCCTGCCAAGAGGTTTTGGGGGTTGACCCCCTGAATACAGAGGGAATAAAATTCAATGGACTTCATAAGTATGATCAAGGCTATAATCTTCGTAAATATTTATCGTAATTCCGTATAAAGGGATGTTAATTTGTAATAAAAATGATCTCCTATTTAGGATAAAAAATAAATTCTAAAACTATCAAAAATAGACACAGTATTCGTTTTAGTCGATTAAAATTAAAAAATTAGCCTAACAGGTACCGAAGAGGCATCTTGCTCATACTCTTTTTGTGTTCTATACCTGAAGTGGTTAGTTTAATAAATCAAAATAACTAAAGGAAAAAAAATACCCCGAAACCTAAATACCACAAATGTCATCTCCAATTTGGCCGTACATTACTCCTGGAATCCCAGATCACCTCTTTGAACGCCTACCCGGTATTCCCTTAAGTAAGCGAGAAGTCAGGCTGCTGATCATTTCTGCCCTACGACTAGGAACCCAAGACCGGTTGTGGGACATCGGTGCTGGAACCGGTACCATTCCTGTAGAAATTGGACTACTGTGTCCCAAAAGTGAGATTATTGCTGTTGAACGGGATGAAGAAGTAGCCAACCTGATTCGACACAATTGCGATCGCTTTAATGTCACCAACGTAGAAGTGATCGAAGGTAACGCCCCAGAATGTCTCAAAGATCTACCATTGAAACCCCACCGAGTTTGCCTTGAAGGAGGACGACCAATCAAAACTTTACTCAAAGAAGTCTGGCCCTACCTACAATCTCCAGGGAGGATAGTCGCAACCACCAATAATCTAGAAGGACTCTATTCCATATCAGAAGGCTTAGCAGAGTTACAGGCTCGCAATATCGAAGTCGTTCAGTCAGCCGTCAATCGCCTAGAGACACGGGGGAATTATCAAACATTTGCAGCAGTTAACCCCATTTTTATTCTTAGTGGTGAGAAGTTAGAGTAAGGAATAGACCCCTTCAGGGAACAAAATTAACAATAATAATATAAATAACCTGTTCTTGTGTGAGAACAGGAGTGTCAAAAAAAAACGTCATATGCCCTGGTTACGGATTTTTAGTGGAATAGTTGCGATCGCCCTGGCAATGGGGATGATCCTACTTGGGGGATGGTATTTTACCATCGGCTTCTGTGTCATTGTCTATTTAGGTCAGTTAGAACTTTTTCAACTAGTCAAAGCAAAAGGCATGGTGCCAGCAACCAAAAGCACCATGTTTGTGTCTCAGCTACTACTAATTACAGCTACCATTTCACCAACCCTGGCTGATGCGGTGTTTCCCATTGCTGGAACATTTATTTGTTTTTACTTACTCTTCCAACCCAAGATAGCAACCATTGCGGATATTGGGGCTTCCATATTGGGTTTACTCTATGGTGGTTATCTGCCCGGCTATTGGGTCCGTCTGCGAGTGGGTTTGACTGAAACCTCCTCCCTAGCTAGAGATGCTACAGTCGCTGCTACGAACCTACCCGGGAGTGAATACTGGTCTAATTTTTCGATTAATCTAAGTCACATACCTGCTGGGTTAAGTACAACTCTCCTAGCATTCAGCTGTATTTGGGCAGCAGATATCGGAGCTTACACCTTCGGCAAATTTTTTGGTCGCACTCGCCTTTCTATGATCAGTCCTAAAAAAACTGTGGAAGGCGCTATATTTGGCCTTGTCAGTAGTATTGCTGTAGGAATCGCAGGAGCTTGGTATCTGAATTGGCCGTGCTGGCAGTTGAGTGGCACGATGTTCGGAGTAATGATTGGTGTAGCTAGCCTCTTAGGAGACTTAACTGAGTCCTTAATGAAACGGGATGCTGGTGTAAAGGATTCCGGGCAATTAATTCCTGGTCATGGTGGCATTTTAGACCGAACAGACAGCTATGTGTTCACTGCCCCTTTGGTGTATTATTTTGTCACGCTATTACTACCACTGTTACCCAGCTCCCTGTAGTATTGTGTCAATGTCAGATTTTTTTTTAGTTTATTGATTGCAATAAGCAATATATTGATGTAATTAAAACGTTGCACTACCTTTGAGTAGATTAAAAATTTATAGCGGTTTCCAGCTCAGTAGAATACACGTTAGTCTCTGGTAAATTCCGAGTGCAATCACCGGCTGTATTCCATCGGAATAAAAACCTGAAAACCGCTATAAAAGTGCATTCTGGATTAGGTAGATGGTAGAAACCACACATGAGCAGATGGGAGGTAATGGTGTTACATATCAATGCAACTTGGGATAACTATCATGTCCGGATTATAATTAATGTAGGCAAAGACAGAACCAGAAAACGGTTTTTCGGTTCAAACCCAGCTTGGTGGTAATGACTAATCAGTAATTACGCGCTATCACTAATTACGATACTAATTAATTACGATGATTAGTGAGATGATTAGTGAGATGATTAGTTACTAGTGTGATTGTTTAGTTCGATCAGAGCCGAATGGGCTACTTCTAGGCTTAGGCGGACTTGTTGGATAGAAGACAAAGAGTGCCACTGTTCAGATTTAACTGAAGGGCTGACATTCATGGAGTCTGAGCTACTGCGCATGGCGTAAGCCCACGGACGAGCTAAAACCAATAGATCGTCTTCTGTCCAGTTTTGTAACAATGGCTTGACACAAAGCACAAGTTGCTCTGCTAAGGACAAGTTCTTGTCAACAACCTCTTGGGCTCTAGAAGCGATCGCTTCTAGCCATTCGGTAGGCATGCAAGAAGCACATCCGTTAGCTAAAGCTGCCTTCAACGAGTCAATGGTGGATTCGATGGTGGATTCGATGGTGGATTCGATGGTGGATTCGAGCGGTAATTCCCAACACTGATTTAGTCGCTCAAAAAAGGCAACAGAAGCCTGAGCAATTTCCTGATGATCTTGGATTTCGTCGAGGGAAAAACCTCCTTCTAGCTCAGCAAAATAAGCTTCTGCTTCTGGATGAGTTGGATCCCAAGGATAAAACTCCTCTTCTGGCTGTAATAGTAATTCTAGTAGTTCTTCTTGGATTTGAACCGAAGTATCCTCAAAATCTGATTGTTGATGTTCTTGATATTGAATAGCTTGGCTGTTCATAATGCCCCTCCTGTTTGGGTTAGTAGATGAAACCTGACATAAAATAGCTACATCAATTTTTGAGGAAGTTCCGCAACAGCTGAAAAAATAATCTGAACTTCTCAGCGCGTGTTTAATTGCCATGGCAACAGCACTTTCCAACTAAACTTATGTGTGATATTAGTTAGCTATTTAGAGAAGACTTTAGGTAGACAGCCACTAGTTGCCATTTGACTCTAACCAGTATCCTTGTGAAACTTCCATTGGTAACAGCATAGTTAACAGCATAAGCTGCACTTTATCCTCGGCAGGAGGATAGTCCGACTCAAGATTCTGGGGAGTCAATAATAAACTCAAAGATCTGACCACGAGGACCACCAAACTTAAGCTGAATACCAGACCTTAGCTTAACTTCCTGATGATGAACAGTTTTCCAACCATTATCGATTAATATTCTCGTCCCATTACGAGAAAAATCCCTCAAGAAGTAAGTTGGATCCGAGCCTTGGTCAGTGAAAGCATCACGGCAGATAATTTCAGCATGTTGCTTACTAACACAAACTTCGGGAATCACCAAATCGTTGTGAGATTGTAGGCGTCCCACTCGCATCAATCCACCTCGAATCGGCCAGACATGATCGGTTTTTCCAATTGAACGCAAAGATGCCGTTGGGGGCGGACTTTCAACCCAGCTTGAGGTGATGGTGGGCAGTTCTGTAATTCCTTCTCCCACCGGTTGGATTAACTCCCCTTCAAACTGAGGATGCATATAAAGGATAGGCAAGGTCCAGGCTGGTTGGTTAAACTTGTAAAGGGTCAACAGGTGCTGTCTCGCTACAGCTACAGCATGGTCTATGGGCATCCGCTCGGCCAAGGCTTGGGCGAATGCTTTAATAAAACTCACGGCTTCTTGGTCAGCAATGGAGTCCCGCATCCCCAAAACTGCTGGAACACCGTGGTGAATGAGCACCTCAGCTAAACTACTACGGGGAATGGTTTGGGAATTCACTTGGTCAGGTTTGGCACTCCAACAGGCATTGAATACAGCTAAGGCAACCTGGGTGCGGACCAGAACCTGAGCCAATTCCGTACCACTAATTTTCGCATCCGAGCGTAAAAATAGCAAACCTCCGTCTGGTGCGCTTTCACCATGACCAGCATAGAATAGGATGTTATAGGCACCGGTTTCCAGTGCTTTAATCAGTTCAGCTGGTGTCGGTTGTATGAGTTTTGAGACGTTGCAGGTAACTGGTGGAACCGATTGGTTCCTAGAAGTTTGAGCGGCTCTACCAGCTTGAAGGGCATTTACCAAGGTAGCCGCTTCTTTTTCGAGATCCAAATTGGTAGTCGAACCATTTAATTTTTGAACCTTCTCTCCTAGAACTAACAAAATATTGAGAGCCTGGTGGGAGCGCAGGGGTTCGAGGGCGTCTACATCACTAGTTGTGCGGCTAAACAGGATTTGCTGAGAAAGGGAAATTGCCTGTTTACCCGCCATGGGTTGCATAATTTCCCAGGGGAGGGGAATGAAATCTGGAGCGCGGACTTCCAAGCGCAGGCGAAGGGGTTTATTTTGTCCCAAGGCAATGCCTTGACTTCGTTCGAGGGCATTGCGAATTGAGCCTTGAAACAGCCACTGCCAGAGGTCAATGCCCAAACCTTGCATCAAACGACCACTGTAGCTAATCTCCGGACCTTTAGCACCGTTTTGATTCTCTGAGGGCAAAGTGGTGGGATACTGGTTGTGATGACCACTAATCGGCACATGGTTTGAAAATGGGGAAAACATTTCCTGCCAAGCCAGCCAGGACTGAGTCATGTATTCAGACCAAGTAGAATCATGATGAACCATTCCCCCTGGGTAAGGAGCTTTCAGCACCCAGATAGCCAAGTTTTCTCTGCCAGCGGCAGATAGACGAGCGATCGCTAAACTGAGGCAAGGATTTTCGATACCAGACATTAAAGGTTCATCATTATAGGGAATATACCGATGTTTTGATCACTCTATCGAGTCTTGGGTGGTATTGGCGCTATCAATAATGAGGCATTGGTCATTAGTAGGACATCATTAGTTTCCAGTTCTTAGTTGAGGAGTTGAGTGGTTAGTCAGAAAGCTTTGGTGAGCATTAACTTAAAAGCGATAAGCTAATCACTACTTTCTGGAGACTTAGGGAGATTGAGTAGGTCTAGGGGAACTAGACGGAGGCGTCTTTTTCTGACATTGACTCGTTTGGGAAGAGGTTGGTGTAAAATTACGATCCATCATAGGTAAAATATCCTTTTCTCTTATCCACCCTTCCTGTCCCTGTGACACCAAGGTAGCAGAGGGTTTAGTCTGCTTAGAGTTTAACGGTACTGAGGATGAGCCAACTTTGGGAGGGCTAGCCATTTGATCCGATGGAATATCCGATGGAATATCAGTTTTGTTGGTTCCAGGTGAGCAAACTCTTAATCTAATCCACCAAGTCTCTTCCTGAGGATACCTTTTTCTGGCAATCACCTGCAAAACACTACCAGCAGTAAATCTCCCAAGGATTGATTGCTTTTCAGGTTTAACCAAAAGTTGTACAGGACCCACTGTTCTAATAATATCTTGGTTTTTAATTAAGGCAGCTGGCTTAGGGTCGGTCCCGGAGTCAGGGGTTTGTTCTGGAGGAGCTTTAGTTACTGGAATCTGTGTAGGGGTTTTAGAACGGGTTATTTGTTGCCCCTTACCGAGACTAAAAACCCCACTCAGGAAGCGATTTATCTGTCCACTCGCCTTTGGACTCAACACTGGACTCAACAGATAAACGACTACCCCCCCTAACACCAACAGCACGAATATGCCCAACAAAAGTCTCCCAGTCTTCTCAGGAAAGGTTGAAGCTGAATAATTAGGATTTTGGTCACCAGAGGCGTCCCCCTCTTCCATGAGGTTAAGTGTGAGCAACGCTGTTTTTTGTTCATCAGTAGAAGCGGGTTGCTGATCACTCTTAACGTTTAACATTAGAGTCTTGTTGGTCTCGAGAGTGGGAAGGGATTCTATCCGTGGCGGTGATAGTTGGATTGGCAAGGAAGGCTGGCTTGGTGTGACTTGACAGTAAATCAACGCCACCGTGACATTGTCGTGCCCGTTTTTGGTATTAGCAAGCTCAATGATTCGTTCTGCTGCTTTCTTCAAATCAATTTGACCGTCGAGAATAGGCAGTATTTCAGTTTCCCAGTACTGCTCGACTCGGTCATTGTCACTAAGACCATCAGAACACAGCAGAAACAAACAATCTTCATCCAACACCAAGCGCTGTACAGTCGGGTGCAGTGTGGTTGATGAACCCATCCCTAAAGCTTGCACTAGCGCACCAGATGTTGGTTGTTGTAGAGCATGTCGGTAAAGGGTATATCCAAGCCGCACTTCTCGAGACGCTAAATCATCATCTAGAGTAACTTGGTGACAACCATGGCGACTCACCCAATAGATTCTGCTATCCCCGACATGGGTAATGTATATTTCATGGGCATGGGTTCTAGCCATGACCAAGGTTGTTCCCATACGCTGCCGATCAAATCGGTTCTCATGATCATTGCGTTGGCTAATGGAGTCATTGGCAGCACAGACAGCTTTTTCCAATTCCAGGGTTAGAGTGGTTGGGTGCCACACCTTCAGTTTAGCTGGCAGTTGTTTGAGCTGTTGTCGGAGAGTGTCAATCGCCAGTTGGGAGGCAATTTCACCACCTGCTTGTCCACCAATGCCATCGCAAACCATTGCCAAAGCTTCCTTACCTCTTGAAGAGCTAATTAGCTTACCACTAGGAGGGTAGCAAGCGTCTTCATTGTGGCTACGACCGGGACCGGTATCGGTACGAGTGAGAGTCTTATAGGTTCTCGATTGCCATGACCGGCATTCAAACAACCCTTTCGCCAGTAATGCTAACAGCTGCTCTGATGTCTGTATCTGTCCTTTTGTAAGCTGGGAACAGAGTTGTTGGCAAAACTCACTAATAACAGGGGAAGCCCCCTCAAGCAGTTGTGACCACAGCTGACCCAGCTGTTTTAAGGTTGGTGCTGGCGTTTGATCAGGCTGCAATTCCAACAACCTTAGCAAGGCTCCTTCCACCCGCACCAGGTCTGATTTCAGTAAGCTAGACGCTACCCCTTCTCGGCTCAAAGGTTGCCACAGTGAAGCCCATTGCTGCAGCCAGTTGAGTTGGCGTACTGGTGAGGCATCTTTCCAGACGCTAGTGAGTTCTGGTGACAGTTGTCCTTGAGTATTAATGTTCCCTGTTGCCTGAATTGGTACTCCTTCGAGTAACCAAATCTCTTTGTTATGCCTTGGCTGAGGTGTTAGCAGACCATACACTTGAGGCAGGTGTAATCCATAGGAAACCAGTCTCAAGTATGGGGTTATGGTTTGAGGAATCTCTAGTGGGGTCTCTGGCGGTACCGCTGGTTGAGTATCTAAAAGAACACGAGAATGAATCAGGAGGTAGCGCTTAGCAATAACTTCTCCCGGTTGAGCGGCTTTTATGCCTGACCCAATAGCCCACAAGTATCGTCTGAGCAGCGGCGTGCGACATTTTTGGCAGAACTTGTTGGTCTGGGGATTGGGAGCCTGACATTGATGGTTTGGGCAGTGGAGCGTTGCCGCCGGATTGTCCATGAAACTCTTTGCTGCTAAAGATAGCCTGATGGAACCGGGTTAACATTAGCACAGCTTTCTTTGAAGGAGTTATGTGCCAACAAAGGAAGTGCCAAAATCAGCCCATTGATTACAGATTGTAGCGCTTGACTTAAGGGCTGGTTAATGATTTACGTCAATAGTGAATGAATTCCCCTGAAACATTCTAGGCAGCAATGATTACCCTATGGTCTATGGGGAAGGTAACCATTAAGTTTTATGTATTAATTTTATGTATTAATCATTGCGCAATATTGACCGGTTCCCCTCACTCATAGCACTAATCTTGATTAGCTCAGGCCAGATCAGCAAAAAGTACGTCCACCAAAGCAGAATTGGCATAGCAACGAGTAGTGTTATCCAGAGGGTTTTGAAAACTACCCAGATACTCAAGATGATGCCCCCTCCGGTCAATAGGATTGACCAGGGTTGGCACCACCAAGGCTTATAACTCCAAGGATTAAATTTTTTTTCTGTAGACAAGATTAGTCTTTTAAGCTACCACGACTTACTTCTTTGCACTAAGCAAGGGATTGATTAAAAGCATGAGAACGTCAATTGACACTCCCCGCCCTGGAAGGACGGGGATTCTTGCTTGGCCTTTGGCCACGCTACGCGAACAACGAGGTGACTTGTTTAACCAGGCCGGAGCCAGGAAAAATAGAGGTCTCCTCGACCCAAGCGTATTTAGTCTATGACCTAGGTTTCGGTGTGCCGGAGACGAAACCTGATCAGAGGGTCGCCTTAATAAAAAAGTTTTAACCAAAGGTGCGCTTTCCGTCGGCGAATTAAATTCGCCACGGGTCGCACCTCTTTTATGCATAGCCTGTAACCCTTAAAGGCGACCCTCTGATTACGGTAACTTCTAACCCCACCGTACCTAAATTATTTAATAAATTTAGACAAACAATGTTTTTTAATCTTGATTTTCATAGACTTCCAAATCGCTAGATTTGATTATGCAACATGATTATCTCAAAACAGGTTTTTTACATTGTCTACTTATTTTAAGATTATGTTTATCTAAAGTACTAATCGTTTTTTTTATTATGTTTTTATTTATCTTAACGTGCTAGACGAAAACTGTCAAGGCATATCTAAAAAAAGCCGTCCGTTGAAGTTACCGTAAGATAGTGGAGCCTTTATAGTCGGCAGGTTATGCGTAAAAGGTAACGGTCTTTTGTAATAAGGCTCCACTATCTAAGGTTTCGTCTCCTATAAGGACGGGGCTTTAAACCCAATTTTTTTGGTAAACCAGCTACAGTTTGGCCGGGGATGAAGGCAGACAGGCGCTTGAGTTATTCGCTCCCGTCGTGACTTGGTTTGAAAGTAGCTTGTCAGCCTATCTCCTACTGCCTAATTCTCAGGTTCTACTTGGGGCAATCCCATACTGTAATTAATCACTCGGCTTTCCGTATTGTAGCTAATTTGTCCATTTTGCAAAAGCGATCGCACAAGGTGTTCTAGGTCAGAACCGATACGACGGAGGTTGTATTCGGTTAAATCAAATCCGCTGTAGGATTCAACCAACTCATCGAACTTCCGGTAAACCTGCTGTAGAGCGTCTTCATTCCAATTGAATTCGTTATCGGGGTCAATGTCTAAGGTGAGAACGTTATCACTCCCGACTAGTTCGTTGTTTTTTACCTCTGCTGTATAGATTCGGACATGACGAGTGGTTGACTTTAACAGCATCTATAAACCTCCTGCTCACAGCCTTTATTTTTTCATCTTTTCAGGCAGTAGTCAATGCTCACCATGTCAATTCCCTGCAAACCAATCAAAGATTTGCGGTGCGACCTGAAGGCGCGACCCAAGGCCGGGTTCCCCGGCCTTGGGA
>NZ_JAAHHC010000053.1:7511-40647 GCF_010672265.1 Moorena sp. SIO3A2 | reverse complement strand
CTGTTGCTATTCCGTCGCCGCCTATGTGTAGTTCTCCTGGTACTCCTATTGGTACTGGTTGTAAGTTGGCATCCAGAATATATACTTGAGTGTTAGATATTGGCCGACCTATAGGTACTGATTTTTCGATATTACTATCCCCCTTGACTGGGAAACAGCAGGTGAATGTCGTGTTTTCTGTTGGTCCGTAACCGTTGATTAGTTTACATCCAGGCAGTTTTTCTACTACTTTCTGTACATGGGTGACAGATAATATGTCTCCTCCTGCTAATAATTGCTTTACTGGTTTTAAGCTTTCTAGTTGCTCTTCTACCATTAGTTGGAATAGTCCTGCACTCAGCCATAGGGTCGTGACTTGGTTTTCCCTGATTGCTGCTCCTATTTCTTCTAGGGAGGGTTGATGGGGTGGCATTACAACTAGAGTGCCTCCGTTGAGCAGACTGCCCCAAATTTCTAATGTCGCTGCATCGAAGGATATGGGTGCTAATTGTAGGAATATGTCTTCTTCTGTGAAGTTAATATAGTTGGTATTTTTTACCAGTCGTACTACTCCTTGATGTCTGATGTTCACTCCCTTGGGTAGACCAGTCGAGCCGGAGGTATACATCATGTATGCCTGATGCTCTGATGTTATTGATACTTTTAGGTTTTCTGAAGTTGCTGTGTTTGGTATATCTGCTTCCAGACATATTACTTGATTTGTTGTTTGAGGTAGATGATGTTGCCATTTTTCTTGAGTCAAGATGATGGGTAGTTGAGCATCTTCTACCATGTAATTGAGACGGGAAGTTGGATAATTTGGGTCTAATGGCACATAAGCTGCTCCGGCTTTGAGTATGGAGAGTACACCTACTACCATCTCTACTGAACGCTCTACACATATTCCCACTAGAGTTTCTGGTTTGACTCCCAAGGTTTGCAAGTGGTGGGCTAGTTGATTAGCTTTGCAATTTAATTCAAAGTAGGTCAGCTTTTGCTCTTCAAATACTACTGCTATGGCATCTGGTGTTTTCTCTACCTGCTCTTCAAATAACTGATGGATACATTTGTCTGTGGGGTAATCTGTTTTGGTATTGTTCCACTCCACCAGTATTTGGTCTATTTCTGCCTCTTTCATTAATGGCAACTGGCTAATAGGTTGCTCTGGTGTCTCAACCAATGCTGATAGCAAGTTTTGATAATGTAATAGTACCCGTTGAATCGTTTCAGCTTCAAACAAGTCTCGGTTATAGGCACAGAATCCTTTGATTTCTTCTCCTTCTTGCCACAGGTGTAATTCCATGTCCATCCGCACTGTCATGCGATCGCCCATCCATTGCTCCAGACCTAACTCTAACTCTAAGTTGGGCAAACTGAAGGATGGACTCATTGCTTCACCCTGCTGCACAGCAAACGCTACTTTAAATAAAGGATTTTGCGATAGGGATCGTTCTGGTTGCAACTCTTCTACTAATTTCTCAAAGGGCAGGTCTTGGTGAGCATAAGCTTCTAAAGCTGTCTGTCTCACTCTGTTTAATACCTCTTGGAAACTTGGTTCCCCTCCCAGGTCTGTGTACATAACCAGAGAGTTAACAAAGAAACCAATCAATCCTTCTATTTCACTATAATTGCGGTTAGCTATGGGCGAACCCACAGCGATACCTTCTTGACCACTGTAACGATATAGTAATACCTTGAAGGCTGCCAACAGGGTCATAAATAGGGTGGCTCCCTGCTTTTGAGTCAGTTGTTGAATTTTTGATGTCAGTGCTGCTGATATGTTGATCGGTATACCTGCTCCATTAAAAGTTTCAACTGCGGGTCGGGGATGGTCTGTGGGTAGTTGTAGTTGAGGTAAGTCAAGGAGCTTTTGCTTCCAGTAGTTGAGTTGGCTAGAGAGGGTTTCACCTTGTAAGTAGTTCTTTTGCCAAACTGCAAAGTCGGCATATTGTATTGGTAGTGGGGGTAATGGAGATGATTGGTCTGCCAGTGTGGCAGTGTAAATAGCCGAGAGTTCTTTGGGTAATACTGTCAGTGACCAGCCATCACTAGCGATGTGATGTAATGTAATTTGCAGTATGTGTTCTGTTGTTCCTAGTTGAAACAACTGAGCCCGTATGGGGGGGTCTACTTCTAGATTGAATGAAAGTTCATTTTCTTGTTGGAGTAGTTGTTGGAGTTTCGTAGTAGCTTCTGATGGTGTTAACCCACTTAGGTCTTTTCTGGGTAGTTCTAATTCAAAGGGGGGTTGAATTATTTGTACTGGTGTGCCGTTGATTTCACTGAAAGTGGTTCTCAGGGTTTCATGGCGAGCGATGATTTGGTTAAGACTTTTTTGTAGGGCTGCATAGTCCAATTGCCCTACCAGATGTAGGGTTAATGGCATATTGTAGGCGTTGCTACTCAAAGCCATTTTTTCAATAAACCATAGCCTTTGTTGTGCATAGGATAATGGTGGGGGGTTGCCATTTCGCTCAATAGGCTTAATTAAGTTTTCATTGAATTCTCTCTTTAAATTAGCTTGTTGTAAAAAAGTAATAATTTCTTGCTTACGAGCACTTAGTTGAATGCGTATCTCTGATGTCAATACTCCTTCTGGAGCATTACAGCGCAAGCGTTCATCTTCAACCCATAATTTGACATCTTGACTAGCGAGTTCCTCTAAAAATTTCTCTAATGTTTTCACAGTTGGATTTCCTCCCGTTTTTCTTGATTATTAGAAGCAGTTTGTAGTCGTTTTGCTAGAGATCGGTTTATATTATTATCTATAGCTTCAATGTCAGTGCTTAATTGAGCGATAGTAGGATTTTCAAATAGCTTACTTACAGATAACTCCAGATTAAAAGTATTTCGCACCCGAGACACAACTTGAGTTGCCATCAAAGAATGCCCTCCCAAATCAAAGAAGTTATCGTGTATTCCCACCTGTTCTATACCCAACACTTCTGCCCAAATTTCTGCTAATACCTTCTGTGTCTCTGTCTGGGGAGCTACATACTCCGTTGACACACTACTGGCCACATCCGGTACAGGCAATGCCTTACGGTCTACCTTACCGTTAGGAGTCAGAGGCAGTTGTGACAACACCATCAACCCCGATGGCACCATATACTCTGGCAATTTCGACTCCAGATACTCTCTCAACTGCGGTATCAGTTCCTTTCTCAACTGGGAACTCAACGGATTATTCCCATAATTGACCCAGTTACTTGCTACCACCGATTTTTGAGTTAGGGGTGTTAACACTATCCCTTCTTTGGCTAAGGAACTGCGCACAAATACCCCATCCATCAATTCTGGACTTCCCTGAGCAGACCAACACAACTCTAAGCTATACCCTAAAGATGCACTTAGTTCATATAACCTCTCTGGGTCGATGCTCTTGGTTTCCTTTGACTCTAAAAACTGCCTCAACTGCTGTACATTCTGTTTTGATTCTGGCTGTGATAGCAACTCTACCAACTCTACATCATTAGCTACTCTGCCATTGACTAAACCACTAAAGCAAATTGATTCTGGCCCTTTGGATCGCAGATAAGTTTCTATCTGTTGAACACTCAGATCCGCTCCACTTTCTACAGTCGGTGTTATTACTGTTCCTGGTTGTGCCTCTATATGCAACAGTACGCTATACCTATATTTATTAAGTTCATTGTGTTCTGTTCCCCTCTGTAAACGGATTTGTACATGAGTTATTTCTGGATGTTTTTCTTTCAGAGCTACAAACAACTCTGGTGAGACTAACAACTCGGTCTCCTGCTCCATTTTTATGTCTATTTTTGACTTGAGTTGTTGTCTCGACAGTGAGGGAGTTGCTTGATACAGTTGCACCGAAGAGTGAAAGGCTTTCATTAATGGCCTACTCCGGATATCCCCTAAGAAAATCATCCCTCCTGGTTTGACTACCCTGATACTTTCTTCTATTACTTGCAACAGATACTCCACACTCGGGAAATACTGGACTATGGAAGAAAGCAATACGGCATCGAAACTGTTATCTGCCACATCAGCCATATCTTCAGCTCGTTTCTGTGCTAAGGAGACATGACTATATTTGTCTGGTTGCTGTTCTATTTGTTGTTTGATGTATTCTAATGAGACCTTGGAGATGTCTGTGCCTAAATATTTTTGTGTTTGCGGTGCGATTTGAAATAACAGCATTCCTGTGCCACAACCGATTTCCCACACACTCTCTGGTTTCTGGGCTAATACTTGAGTGACAATATCCCCTGCCCAGATGCGCATTTGCTCTACTGGTATGGCTTGGTTGTCGTAGTTGCTAATCCATCCTCTAGTGTTGAATAGGGGGTCAGTTACTTCACTGAGCTGGTCATAGATTTGTTGGTTGAATATGTCTTGCCAACTATCTACTTGGGTTTCTGATAGTTCTCGGTTGGAGGTGGTTGTGGTTTGGGTTTCTGGTACTATGTATGCTACTAAACGTTTATCTCCTGGGTTGTCTTCTCTTGCTAATACTACCGTTTCTTTAACGATGGGATATGAATTGAGAACTGCTTCTATTTCTCCGGTTTCGATGCGATATCCCCGGATTTTTACTTGGTGGTCTATTCTACCCAAGAATTCGATGTTGCCATCCCCTAAGTAGCGAGCCAAATCCCCCGTCTTATATAGTTTTGACTTTTGACTCTCTTGGTGCGCATTTCCTTGCGTCTTGCGCCGACGCGGGGTCGCACCGCTTTTGACTTTTGAATTATCAAAAGGGTTAGGAATAAATTTTTCGGCTGTGAGTTCGGGGCGGTTGTGGTAGCCTGTTGCTAAACCATCTCCTCCAATGTGTAATTCTCCAGGCACTCCTATGGGCACTGGTTGTAAATTTGAGTCCAGGATGTATACCTGGGTGTTGGATATTGGCTTGCCTATGGGTACTGATTTTTCTAGATTACTATCAGCTTTGACTGGGAAACAGCAGGTGAATGTGGTATTTTCTGTTGGCCCGTAACCGTTGAGCAATTTACATCCTGGCAGTTTTTCTACTACTTTCTGCACATGGGTTACTGATAATATGTCTCCTCCTGCTAATAGTTGCTTTACTGGTTTTAAGTTTTCTAGTTGCTCTTCTACCATCAGTTGAAATAACCCTGCTGTCAGCCATAGGGTCGTGACTTGGTTTTCCCTAATTGCTGCTCCTATTTCTGCTAGGGAGGGTTGATGGGGAGGCATTACTGCTAGGGTTCCTCCGTTAACCAGACTGCCCCAAATTTCCAGTGTAGCTGCATCAAAGGATATGGGTGCTAATTGTAGGAATATGTCTTCTTCTGTGAGCTTAATATAGTTGGTATTTTTTACCAGTCGCACTACTCCTTGATGTCTGATGTTCACTCCCTTGGGTAGACCAGTGGAGCCGGAGGTATACATCATGTATGCCTGATGCTCTGATGTTATTGATACTGTTAGGTTTTCTGAACTTGCTGTATTTGGTTGCTCTCGGTCCAGACATATTACTTGAGCTGCTGTTTGAGGTAGATGATGTTGCCATTTTTCTTGAGTCAAGATGATGGATAGTTGTGCATCTTCTACCATGTAATTGATCCGCGAAGTTGGATAATTCGGGTCTAATGGCACATAAGCTCCTCCGGCTTTGAGTATGGCTAATAAACCTACTACCATCTCTGCTGAACGCTCTATACATATTCCCACTAGGGTTTCTGGAACTACTCCCAATTTTTGCAAGTAATGGGCTAGTTGATTAGCTTTGCTATTTAATTGGGAATAGGTCAGCTTTTGCTCTTCAAATACTACTGCTACTGCATCTGGGGTTTTCTCTACCTGCTCTTCAAATAACTGATGGATACATTTGTGATTTGGGTAATCTGTTGTTGTATTGTTCCATTCTACCAGTATTTGGTCTAACTCTGACTCTGTCATTAATGGTAGTGCTGTTACTCTCTGTTGCGGATCATTCACTATCCCTTCTAACAAGTTCTGGAAATGACCAGCCATTCTGGCAATAGTTTGCTCATCAAATAAGTCAGCATTGTATTTTAATAACCCAACCAGATATGAGTCCTCTTCAACCATTTCCAGGAATAAATCATATTGACTTTCATACTGATCGAATACAAATGGTTCTACTTCAAGTCCTCCCCAATTCATCAAGGTTGTTTTGCTGCTAAAAAACACCTTTTGCACATCTTGAGATTCCAGGAATTTTTGTAGTACAAAGCAAGCCTGAAAAAGAGGAGAACGACTGGAGTCACGTTCTACCTGTAACTTCTCTACCAATAAAGAAAAGGGATAATCTTGATGAGCTAGTGCTCCCAGGACTGTCTGGCGTACTTGATAGAGGAAATCTCTAAAAGAGAGATTCCCTGACAAATCTGCTCTCATCACTACTGAGTCCACGAAGTAACCAACAATAGAAGCAAACTCCGCTTTTGTTCTACCAGATGTAGGCGATCCTACCAAGATATCCTCTTGACCTGTGTAACGATACAGAAGCACTTGAAAAGCAGCCAACAGAATCATATAAAGAGTTGCCCCCTCTGTTTGAGCTAGTTCCTTCAGTTGTTCAGTCAGCTTTTCAGATAACTTGAAGGGGTAACTGCCCCCATTATCAGTCTGTATAGGGGGTCGTGGTCTGTCTGTAGGCAAATTCAATACAGGTAATTCCCCGCCCAATTTTTGTTGCCAATAGTTCCATAGTTGTTCTCCTTCTTGTCCTTCTACTAACTCTTTTTGCCAACTAACATAATCTTGATAAGAATGCTTTAGTGGTAGTAGGGATGCCTCAAGCCCATTTAGTTGAGCTTGGTAGAGTTGTGGCAGCTCTTTGGTAATTAAGTCGCATGACCAACCATCTAAAGCAATGTGGTGTATTGTCAATAACATAATATGGTCTTGCTCAGAACAAGTGAACCACCTAACTCGCATCACTGGTTCTGTTTCTAGGTTAAAAGGATGTCTGTGAGCTGCAACTACCTTTTTATTTAACTCCTCTTCACTCCAACTAGAAGCATCTATCTGTAATAAGTCTAACGCTTGATGTTGATGTAGTTGTTGGATTGGTTGTTCGCCCAACTTCGGGAATGTACTCCGTAGTAGCGGATGCCTTTCCCTTAGAGCTTGAAAAACCTGTTGCCAAATAGTTATATCTACCTTAGAGTAGATCCGAACCGAAAATGACACATTATAATTATGATTCTGGGGTGATAGCTGCCACAAAAACCAGAGACCTTTTTGACCATAAGAGAGGGGATGGACTTGGAATCTATCTGGATTTTCCTTTAGTAACTGTAAGATTTCTGATTTGTACTGCTTTAGTTGGGCAATAACATCAGTGGTCAGTACTTCTTGGGAACCTCCAGTTTTTAATTTGCCTCCATCAGTCCATAATTTAAGACCTTTGATAGAAAGGTCTTGTAAGAATTCAATTAAGTTCATAGTTCTACCTCTATCCAGTTTTTTTCCTTGATGTTATCTGTGCGATCGCTTTGATTCAGTTGTTGATTTAGTTGATTTGAGAGATCAGCAATGGTGATTCCTTCCATAAATTTTGTAATTGGAACATCCACTTCTAGCTCACTTTGAATTTGATTTCTTAGCTCAATTGACATTAGAGAGTCCAGTCCCATTTTATTTAGAGGTTTGTGTATATCGATGAGATTATTTTTCATGGCTAATACTCGAACTGCTTTATCTTCGATATAAGCAATTAATATCTTTTCTCGTTCCATGAAGGAAACTGATTTTAAGTGTTCTAAAATGCTATTATCCTTAGTAACTGTTGAAGTAGTTGTTTCCGACCAATCCGCCAAAAACGGCCACTGTGCCACTCTCTCCTGCCAGCCTGACCACTCAATAGGCACCACCCCTACTTCCACATCCGAACCACTCATCAATAGCTCTAGAGACTCTAACACCTGAGTCGGAGATATTGCACCCATCCCCTGCTTACTTAACCTCACATCTGCACCCCGTTCGGCTGCCTCTCCTACTTGAGAAACGGCTCCCCAATGAATGCTCAATCCCGGTAATCCCTGAGCGCGACGATAATGGGCTAAACCATCAAGGAAAGCATTAGCTGCAGAATGATTTCCCTGACCAGGCGAACCCAACAGAGATGCTGCTGAAGAAAACAGCACAAAAAAGTCCAATGGTTGATTTTGAGTCAATTGATGCAAGTGCCAAGCACCTTGGACTTTCGGTGCCATCACCTGCTCAAAACTAGACCAACTCTGGTTTTGTAGCACTCCATCTGATAACATCCCCGCCGAATGAATCACTCCTGCTAAGGGTCTGTTTAACTCCTCAATTCTCTTCCACACCTCTGTGATCGATTTCCGATCAGACACATCGGCCTTTTCCACTACCACTTCCGCTCCTGCCATTTCTAACTCTGTTATTTTTTTCCTAATAGCATCATCCGGTGAACGGCGTCCTAACAATACCAAATGTTTAGCTCCCTTTGACACCATCCAATTTGCTACCAGTAAACCCAAACCTCCCATACCTCCTGTAATCAAGTAGCTAGCTCCAGAACGGAAACTTAAAGGCTTTTGAGTCCTAGCATCAGCAAGTTGTGTTTGAGTCACCACAATCTTGCCTATATGTTTGGCTTGCTGCATATAACGGAAGGCATCAATGACTTCCTCTATGGGAAATACCTTTATTGGTGGTGGTTGTAGTAAACCGTTGCTCAACTTATCTTTCAACCCTTGCAACATAGAATTGATTAATCCCGGTTGCTCTATTGACTCTTTGACTAAATCCACCACAAAATAAGATACATCCGGTCTGAGAGCTGCTACTTGGCTTGAATCCCATACTCCTCGCTTGGCGATTTCCACAAACCGACCACTCTGAGTTACCACTGACATACTCTTACTAATAAATTCCCCAGAAGTCAGAGAGTTAAGTACAATATCCACTCCTTGACCTTGAGTTATTTCCATCACTTGGTCAGCAAATTCATAGGTTCGGGAATTCATAATATGTTTGACTCCCATATCTCGTAGAGCTTCCCATTTGGGAGGACTTGCAGTTGCCAAGACTTCGGCTCCTGCTTCCATTGCAATCTGCACCGCAGCCATTCCAGTACCTCCTGCTGCTGCATGAATAAGGATGCGATCGCCAGCCTTAATCTTGGCCACATGATGCAAAGCATAATAAGCTGTTAAAAAATTAGCTGGAATAGATGCTGCTTCTTCAAAGCTCAGATTTTCTGGCTTGATAACTACATAGGTAGCATCAACAGTTACATACTGACTAAAGCTGCCGTGAGCCATAGCCATAACTGTATCCCCTACATGAAAGCCTGTGACTTTTGACCCTACAGCTACTACTTCACCCGCACACTCTCCACCAAAACTGTCCATCTCTACTAAGTGTTTTTGAGACATTCCATCCACTTGCTGAGGGACTAATCCTAATGCAGATACTACATCTAGAAAATTCAATCCTGTTGCCTTAACTCTAATTTCTACTTCCCCTGCTCCTGGCGAACGTCTAGTAACTGGCTCTAAGACTAAGTTATCTAAACTACCCTTCTCGGAACTTCCTAGTTTGAATGGTTGTGATGGCACCAACTGTTGTGCCACTGGTTGCCGATGATGACTAGCCACCAACCGAGCTACATAACGACCATCTCCACGCCATGCCACCTGGTCTTCGGAATCCTCCGACCAGATTTCATTAAAGAGTGCATCAGCTTGACCCTCTATAGTCTCCTCTGGGTCTAAATCTATACGAGTACAGTTCAATTCTGGATGTTCCAAGCTAATCACTTTGCCCATTCCCCACACCGAAGATTGGGCTACTCCTGGTATGACCGGATGATTTGACGACACCGCTTGAGCACCACTCGTCACTAACCATAATCGAGGTACAATGGATAACCCTGCTTTTACCAATGCTTGTACTAAAGATAGAGTTGTGCCACACCCTAGCTTAGACAAACTTCCTAACTCCTCAGAATTAACAGTTTGCCCCACTCCGGCTTCCGTCGTCCAACATTGTACTACTCCATATAATGATGGTGATTTCCCTGCTACTGTCTCTATTACTTCCTCAAAATCTTCAAGGTTGTTGGGATTAATGGTAAATTCTGCGGGAGCTATCTGTTGATACTTTTCTCCAGCAAACACTAAAGTACAAACCTCTCCCACTGAGTTCAGTTGCCTTGCTAACTGTTTACCTATTCCCTCTTTGTCTGCTAGTATCAACCAACTCTTAGAACCATCATTCGTTTGTTCTAACTTCGTTTGAGAGCTTTGAGCTACAATTACCGTTTGCCCTGACAATGTTTCTGCCATTCCCTCCACTTCTGGCATGGTGACTACTTCGGTAAAATCTGTTTCTCTCAACACCTTTTGCCATTGGTCTCTACTCAGCAAAGGATAATCTGGTCGTAATTCATAATCATTGAATTTCCACCATCCTTCTAACAGTCCAAATACTAAATCTAACCATCGTTGAGCAGTTGTTACTTCTAACAACACTAACATTCCCCCATCTGCTAATAGTTCTCGCACATGGGATAATGTCTGCTTCATAATTGTGGTTGCATGGAGGACATTGGCTGCAATAATTATATCATATTGATTAGCCTCAAATCCTTGACTTTTCGGATCTACTTCTATGTCTAAGGTTTGATAGCTAATGAATTGATAATCCTGGAATTTATCTTGGGCTTTTGCTGTAAATAATGCCCCTATATCGGTGAATATATATTCGGTTTGCTGGGGATTTAGATGAGGCAGGATATAGCTGGTCGTCCCTCCTGTTCCCGCTCCGATTTCCAACAACCGTATGCCTCGGCTTTTAGGTAATTTTTCTATAGCCTTGGTGATGGATTTTTCTACTATTGTGTTCATCACTTTAGCTACTGTTGACTCTTCATAAAGTTGAGTCGCTGTGGTCAAATCTCCTTGGGGGAAAACTAACTGAACTGGGTCTATTGCTCCTCGTAATACCCCACTTAATTGACTTGCACAACGTTCCAGTAGTGTCAATGTTGCTGCTTCTTCTGGATATTGATTCTGTAAACTCTGGCTTTTTTCAGTAGGCTTGACTTGAGCTAAGGTTTGTTCCACTTGCCACTGCTGCTGATTATAATTGAGTATTCCCACCTCTGTTAATATTTGTAGCAGACGCTTAAACAGTTGTCTCTGACTGGGAACTATGCCTAATTTTTTGACTGCTGCATCAAATTCAAAGCTTTCTGTTGGTTTGTATGACCAACCCATTTCGTGCAATGCTTGTACTATATAATCTACAGTTAATTCTTCTAAGCTTGTTTCAATAGACCCTGTTCTTTTCTGATCTACTTGAGTTACTAATTCTGTCAGAGTTGGAGCTAATTTTTGGGCAATTTCTACAGGAGGTCTCAGGAAATCTGGAGGGAGTAGTTTACCTAAAATACCTTGGCTTCTCCACTCTACTTCATACAACCAATTTTCTATTGATTCGGTTTCTGTTCCCAGTAGGGTCTGTTTAGTTGCTAGTTTTAGTTGTAAACCTTTGAGGTTGGCAATTATTTCTCCTGAAGGAGTTACTATGGTGACAAGAGTCGTTAAACTTTCTGGAGTTTTCACTTCGGGACTGGTTACTGATGCGTAGGCCCATAGACTCAGCCCGGGATTCTTATATAGTTTGAATTCTTCTATTCCTACTGGCAGATAAGTTTGGTCACTATCTGTTGCTGGGAGTGCCTGAAATATTACTTGCAAGGCTGCATCTAATAGTGCTGGATGGAAATTATAGTCCCTTGTTTGTGTTATCAATTCTTCGGGGAGTTTGATATAAGCTAGTGCTTGGTTTGTACCCGACCACAATTCTTGAATGCCTTGAAAGCTATTTCCGTAGTCTATCCCTACTTGTTGACATTTTTGATAATGTTGTTTGACTTCTATTGCTTGATTAAATTCACTCTTGTATTTTTCTAGGTCAATTTTTGTCTGAGTAGGGGGGGTTGACTCTTTTCTGATTTTTCCTGTGGTGTGGAGTCTCCACTCCTGTTGTTCTGGTTGAGAAAATATTTGAAACTTGTAGCTTTGGTTGTCTGTTGGGGTGAGTATGGTTTGGGCATTTGTCAATTCTCCTGCTGGTAGTATCCATCCTCTACCTATGGTTAGGTCTTCTATTACTATCTGGGGTGTTTTTAATTGGTGATTTCCTGCTGCTATTGCTATTTCTAGGTAGCCGGTTGTGGGAAATAGTGCTTGATTAAATACTCGGTGGTGGCTGAGATAATTGGGTGATTTTTCTCCTATTTGTGATGCAAATATTTGTTGTTCCCCTGCACAATTTAGCTTTTGACCTAATAGGGGATGGAGGTTTTCCCCTTTTGAAAATTGCTGTTTAGGCCAGAAGTTGTTGTTGGTTTCTATCCAATAACGTTCCCGTTGGAATGGATAAGTCGGCAATGCTACTTTCTGACGACTATAGTCAGAGTCAAACCCTGACCAATCTATTTTGGCTCCTTTTACATACAATTGTCCTAAGCTAGAGAGCATTTGTTGCCATTCATCCACTCCTGGACGTAATGATGGTAACCATACTCCTACATCTTCTGGTACACATTGACGTCCCATCCCCAGTAATATTGGTTTGGGTCCAATTTCTAGGAACAGTTTGCAACCCTCTTGATACGTATTTTTCAGGCTCTGGGCAAAGCTCACTGGTTGCTGGACATGGTTAACCCAATATTCAGCAGAAGTGATCTCATCACCTACCAGTTTGCCAGTGACATTAGAAATAAGTTTGATTCGAGGCTTGTTATAAGTGACTTGTTTGGCTATAGTTTCAAACTTGGCCAACATTGGCTCCATCAAAGGAGAATGGAAAGCGTGGGATACCTGTAACTGTTTAGTCTTAACTCCCATTACTTCTAGTTTACTACAAATACTTGCGATCGCTTCACTCTCACCAGAAATCACTATACTTTCTGGCCCATTGATGGCAGCAATGCTGACAGCGGACTTCTCCAACCCCTCTTGGGAACTATAGTCCGCGATCGCCTTTTTGACCCGCTCCTCCGATGCCAACAACGATACCATCTTGCCACCAGCAGGCAACTGCTGCATTAACCTGCCACGCATGGCAATTAACTTCAAACCATCTTCAAGACTGAAAACTCCTGCAATACAAGCTGCCACATATTCTCCCACACTGTGGCCCATCACCACATTTGGTTTAATGCCCCAAGAAAACCATAACTTGGCTAAGGCATATTCAATAGCAAATAGAGCCGGTTGGGTATAAGCAGTTTGGTCTAGCAAAGAAGAACTTGAGTTTTGTGCTTCTTGAGGATAAAGTACTTCTAAAAGCGAATGTTCCAAATACGGACGTAGGATTTCATCACATTGATCTAACCCTTGACGAAAAGTAGGTTGACTTTCATACAATTGCCGTCCCATATTTACATACTGGGAACCTTGACCGGTGAAAAGGAAGGCGACTTTAGGACGCTTGCGACCAATCTTTTGACCCTTGAAAACTCCTGGTGTTTCCTCTCTTTCTGCGGTAGCCTTTAATTGTTCCTGTAACTGCTCTGTTGATTTGGTGACAACAGCGAGGCGATATTTGAAATGCGTACGCCCCACATTGGCTGTATAACAAACATCTCCTATTGCCAATTCTGAATGTTTTTTCAAGTGGTGCTCATAACCGGTCACTAACTGCTCTAGAGCTTCTTCCGTTTTCGCTGAGAGCGTAAGCAGATTTACTGGACGTTCTAACCGTTTTTCTTCCGTGTTCCCTATTAAGAGTTCTTTGTTCTCTACTTCTGCCAACACCACATGGGAGTTAGTGCCACCAAAACCAAAGGAACTCACACCTGCGTACGCTGGCATTGATTTTTCTGGCCAAGGTGTCAGAGTTTCCTGTACTCGCAATGGTATTTCGTCAAACTTGATATAAGGATTCGGCTCAGTGAAATTTAGACTTGGTGGAATCTGGCGATAGTGAAGTGACAGCGCCACTTTAATTAATCCGGCAATACCTGCTGGTGCTTCTAAATGTCCGATATTGGTTTTAGCTGAACCGACTGCACAGTAGTCACCAGGAGCACGACCAACAGAAAGCACTGCTCCTAAGGCTTTCATCTCCATCGGGTCTCCCAGTTTTGTCCCAGTCCCGTGAGCTTCTATATACTGAACCTGACCTGGTGAAACTCCTGCATTTTTGTACGCTGCCCGTAACACCGCTTCCTGTGCCAAGGGATTGGGGGCTGTCAGTCCGTTGCTGTATCCATCTTGGTTAACTGCGCTTCCCTTGACTAAGGCATAGATGCGGTCTCTGTTAGCCAGGGCAAGAGATAGTGGTTTCAGTATCACTAACCCTGCACCCTCACTGCGGACATAACCATCAGCTTTGGCATCAAAGGTTTTACACCTACCGTCAGCAGCCATAAATCCTCCTTGGGCATAGGCTACTGACATCCACGGCGATGTCACCATATGTACGCCTCCCACCAAAGCTAGGCTAGATTCTCCACTCCACAGGCTTTGACAAGCTAAGTGTACTGCTACCAGGGATGAAGAACAGGCAGTATCTATGGCCATGCTCGGTCCATGGAAGTCGAAAAAGTATGAGAGGCGATTGGCGTTAATACAATTTAAGTTACCTGTGCCTGTATAGGTACTAAAGTTACTGGGATTTTGGGCGATGAGTTCGTAGTAGTCGAAGCTTGATACCCCCATGAATACCCCTGTGGGTGTACCTGCCAATTCTTCTGGTGGTTGTCCAGCGTCTTCTAAAGCTTCCCAAGCTAGTTCCAGCAATAGCCGTTGTTGGGGATCCATTGTTTGGGTTTCTCGGGGAGAAATACCAAAAAAATTCGGGTCAAATCGATCTACTTGCTCTAGAAAGCCACCCCACCGACTGTTCGTTTTCCCTGGCTTGGAGATGTCGGCGTCATAAAATAATTCGTTATCCCACCGAGAAGCTGGCACTTCGGTAATTGCGTCTATACCATTACACAGTAATTCCCAGAATTCTTCGGGATTTTTAGCTCCTGGGAAACGACATCCCATTCCTATTATTGCTATTGGTTCTTTATTCATTGGTATTTAACTATTTTATTCTCGAATTTGTTATTTACATAAATTATTTTAAAATTATTTGTTTAAAATTTAGTTTTGGTTTATAGCTCTATGTATCCCCCAAAATTATTTTAACTAATTATTTGATTTTTTTTTCAGACTTAATATTAATTTTTATTAATATCTGTATTACTAATCTAATACAGTTAGAGGTGATTTACTGACAAACTATTTATTGGCTACACTATGGCTGAGGAATATATCAGATATCCCTCAGAGGTTGTCTGAGAAGTCTCATTTGCTACATCCAAGCCCCCGTTGGTCCCCCTCTGGGGGACTTTTAGAAGCAAATTGACTCTTGTTTCCCCCAAAGTTGGGGGGTCAGGGGGGCAAAATTCAGGATCAAAAAACTTTTCAGATATCCTCTCAGCAATCACCAGTGAATTTCAACAAATATTATGCACCAAAGTGCTCTGCCATAGCTTCTATTGTGGGGTAACTATACAGAATTGTTGGGTCTATTTCTTTTGATAGCCAATCCCCGAAATCGCTTGTTAAAGATATTGAGGCTGAAGAATCTAGACCGTAACGATTAAAAGAAGTACTTGTCGATATTTCTTCAATTTCTAGATCTAATAGTTGTGACAGATAAGAAATCAACCACTCCTGAACCTCATCTACTGTGGGTTGATTCTTATTCTCTATACTTCCATTATCTACACTAGTCAGGTTTTCGGTCTCTACGGTTAAGTTTTCCATAATTTATTGATGGGGAGTTACTAGATTTTACTGAAATTATTGACGATACGTGTAACTATCATCAGCTCTCACCAATTAATGATAGTTACACCTCCTAATCTTGTTCAGGTTTCCTATTTTTATTTCTTCTGAACAATCAAGCTAACTTCTTAGCTTCGAGCATTTTGGCGCTTGGCAACTTCACATCCCAAACTAAACCTAATTTTTCCAATAACCAAATTAGGCAGTAACCTAAATCTATTTGCCACCATTTTAACCCGATCGCTGCCGAATTTTCAAAAGTATGGTGATTATTCTGCCAGGATTCTCCAAAAGTAGGAATAGCCACCCAAATATTGTTCCGACTCTGGTCTTTACTATCGAAAGGATGAGTCCCAAAAGCATGAGAAAATGAATTGATACTTAAAATGGAGTTATCTACCACAAACATCCTTACAAATCCACCCCACAGAAGACCTTCCACAGCCCCTATCCAAGAGCCATGAATAATTCCTCCTAAAATAGTTGGCATTAGCAGACCCAAAACTATCCACACTACATAATGGCGATTAATCTTGCTAATGGTTTTGTCTCGCATCAATTCTGGCGCATAATACATCGGGTTAGGATACTCGTGGTTTGTTAGCCAACCCACATGGGCGTGCCACAGACCTCGTAATTTCCCAAATATTCCTTCCCCTAGTAATTCGGGATTTGGGGAATGGGGATCACCAGGCAGGTCGCTGTACTCGTGATGGCGACGATGCACTGCTACCCAGGAGACTACAGGTCCTTGAGCGCCCATACAACCTAGAATTGCTAAAATGACTCTCATCGTCTCGCTGGTTTTAAAAGCACGATGGGCAAAGTAGCGATGTAGTCCCAAACTCATCCCAATCATACTCAATGCCCACATTCCTATTAGTAGTCCTATTTCCACGCTACTGATCGGGTACCACCATAGTAAAGCGATCGCTATTACTGTTCCGATTGCTGGAATGACATTGTACAACAGAAAGTGTTTGGTCTGGAGACCTTTTATGTAGTCATTTAATATAGTTTTTGACTTTTGAGTTTTGGCTGGTTTAAAAGATTCTTTGGTCACATCCATTGGAATTGACATCAAACTGTCTCCTTGGTTACCATTTTCTAAATTTTTTCATTTTTTACAAGGCCATAACACCTGTTTAATACTAAGGATCTAGGGCCTAATTTTCCCGGTTACATAATTGGCGGTATCTCGGTAAATTCCATCAAATTATATCATCAATCTTTATCAAATCAACCCATCAAAACTACCTCCATTTAAGTGGAGACCGCTGCTTGTCTTTTACTTGCCACTTTTCCCCTGGCTTCCAACTGGTCTAATGTTCCTTCCAAAAACTTAACTCGGCAAGCAGAGCGTTGTATTTTACCACTTGATGTTTTAGGAATGCTCCCAGCTTTTATTAATACTACAGAATACACCTGTAGATCATGTTCGTCTGTAACTGCCTCTCTAATATTTCCCACTACCTCATTTAGATCTAGTGTCTTTTGGTAACTACGCTCCACCTCCTGAACCACTATTAAACGTTCTTCTCCCTTAATCTCCACTGCCAATGCTGCTCCATGACTAGAACGCAGTGATGGGTGACTTTTTTCCACGGTCAATTCAATATCTTGGGGATAATGGTTGCGACCACGAATAATAATCACGTCTTTGATACGCCCTGTAATGAATAGTTCCCCATCTTTCAAAAATCCTAAATCCCCTGTGCGCATAAATGGCCCTTCACCACTTTCGGCAAGGTTTGCATGAAAAGTCTTTTCTGTCTCTTCTAACCTATGCCAGTATCCTACAGCCATACTAGGATCGCAGACCCAAATCTCTCCTACCTGATCTGGTTGACATTTTCTCAAAGTGTTTCGATTAACGATCGCCACTTTCATCCCACCAATGGGAGGTCCACAGCTAACTACAAATCGTACTACCTGATCTTTGTCTGCTGGTGATACTACTACAATTTTATTTTTTTCTAGGGCTTCTGCTGCTAAGGTCAACACCCTGGCTTTTTCCCCATGTTTTTTAGTCGAAACCAACAAAGTTGCTTCCGCTAGTCCATAAGCTGGATAAAGAGCATCCCTACGGAAACCAAATGGTTCAAAAGTGGCAATAAAATTTTCCACTGTTTCTTGGCGAACTGGCTCGGCTCCGTTGCTAGCTGTACGCCAACTACTTAGGTCTAAATTCGCCCTTTGTTCTGCTGTGGTTCTTCTTAGGCAATGTTCGTAGGCAAAATTTGGTCCTTGACTATGGGTAACTCGGTAGCGTGAAATTGTCTGTAGCCAACGAATGGGTCGCATATAGAAGGCGATGGGCGACATCACATAGCAGGGAATACCGGAATATAGCGGTTGGATTAGTCCATCAACGAGTCCATAATCGTGAAAATGGGGAACCCACGTTGTGGCGATACTGTCTGATGTATAACCCCAAGCTTCTTTTATGTAACTACAGTGGTGTATTAAATTTTTGTGGGTTAGCATCACACCCTTTGGTGTTGAAGTGGAGCCGGATGTGTATTGAAGATAAGCCAGAGTATCGCCATTTAGATCTGGTTTTTGCCATTTTTGTGATAGCGAAATAGGAATTTTATCGCTAACTATCCATTTGATGCTTTGGAATTCTGAAGACAACTGAGAAGTGGATTCTTTGAGTTGGGAATACTTGGAAAAATCAGTAAGTATTACCGAAGCTTGGGCATCAAAGACAATTGCTTCAAGCCTAGGTAGTGTCCGCTTCAGTCTAATTGGGTCTGGTGGTGGTGCCGGAATGGCAACCACTCCTGCATACAAACACCCAAATAAGGCGGCGATAAATTCTAGTCCCTGTGGATATAGGAGTAAAGCCCTTTCATTCCTATCTACTTGTTTTTGAAGTTCTACAGCAATTGCCCTGGCTTTTTCATCTAATTCTTTGTAACTTAGGCTATTTACCTCTTTTTCCCCATTCTGTAGGAAACTGTAAGCTTTTCGAGCAGATTGATAGTGGGAGCGATATTGAAGAAGGTCAATTAAAGTAGAAAATTCTTGCTCATTTTTCATATACTCAATTTGGATTCACCACTATTGTTTGCCAATAACGTACGCAATTTTCTGGTCTAACCATGGCTGACCACAACCTATAACCTTACGGACACCTGTAACCTAGCTACAGACTGGTATTACTTGGTTTTGTTCTAGTGCTTTCCTCTGCATAGGTATGCGTACGCTAACCACCGAGACAGATTTTGACTGCGTCGGGGTGGTGGATATGTGGGCACTGCAATTACGCCAGCATACAAGCACCCAAACAAAGCAGCAATGAAGTCTATACCTGGTGGTACTACTAGCGAGCATTGCTCGTTCCCCCGTTGCCCCCAGAGACGGCAACTGACAGGCGTACGCCCTTGAGCGTTGCTCTAATACCTCATAGGTGATACGAGCAGTTTCTTTTTCCCCTTTTTCCTTGAAGGTATAAGGGATTTGTTCAGGCTGAGAATGGGCTCTCAAGCGCCACAACTCTACCAGATTGTCAAACTTCTCGTCAAGGTCTGAAAATCTGATATTTTTCAAGTTTCAACCTCCTTGGTAGATAGCGTTTTTCAACGCTTACTTGCTCCGTTTCAACAGTTTTTTACTGTTTTAACTTTACTTAGGTGTACTTAGGTTTCTGAGCCTTGAGAGGCAACTAAATTCGGCACCATGAGAAATTTAGCACGAAAAAAATAACCTGTCAACCCTAATCGTAAATAAATTCTGCTTGACTCTCGTCCCACCTATAGATATATAAAACCTAAGTACTCTGACATCTAGGAGTACTCACTAGCAGTAATCCATTGATTAAGGTACTTTCGTCCTAGGTTTTAGGGAGTAGGAAGTAGAGAGTAGGGAAAAAATGCTCTATATCTCATTACTAATATAAACGCTATTAATTTTTTTTTTTTTGAACTGTGTTAAGAAACTTGAAGTTGCTCAAACCGTTGCTGTTCCCTATTCCGAGACCCAAAGTTTCCAACTCTTAACAGTCCACTTTACTTGTCTGGGACTCCTTAGCTATAGAAAAAGCTATAGAAAAATAACATTTTCAACCAGACTCTCCCAACTCCTGATTGGATCTGATCAGGATTTCTGGGAAAACTTAGGATAAGATGCTAATGGAGATCAGAGGATAACTGTGTCTCAAGACCTATTGCAAAACCGAGACTACACCATAATTCTGGCAAGAAATGCCTCTAAAAATTTTGGAACCCTGCCTGGACTGGACAAGCAGTGGTTGCTAGCTCAGGAGTCTATTATCGCCTTGGCAAAGAAATGTGAGGAACTTGATCCAGATGGACTCACTATTTATATTGCATCTACTCCCTATCAAAAATATGACAACACCACTAGTCAGGCATTAGTTGACCTGTTTGAGCAGCCCTATGGTTCAGACAGCATCAATGTGGTTGAGCCGCTCAAAGTTGCACTTGATGACCACTTTAGCCGTAAATCCCGCCAGCAGACAAAAGCAAACGGTGATATTATTATCGTCATCCTGGATAGTGAACCAAAGCCACCCATGGCTGTAGTCAAATTGCTAGTGGCAGCAACTAATAAGATGGATTCTCAGGAAGAACTGGGTGTGATGTTTGCCCAAGTGGGGGAAGACCCCATTACTCGTGGTTTTCTAACTGCTTTAGATGATGATTTACATGCTGCGGGCGCTAAGTTAGATATTGCCGACACTAAGCTTTTGTCAGCTATGGAGGAAAGTCAGATTACTAAGTTTTTGCTCGATGCCCTATATGATTAGGATGTAAGCTATCAGCGGTCAGCCGTCAGCCGTCAGCCTTGAGCTTTCAGCTTATTTTATTCAAAAGCACCTCCAGTAGCCTGGCCACAGGCCCAAAGCTGATAGCTGATAGCTGATAGCTGACCAGCTTATGGGTATTAGCTGATAGCTTTGATGAAAATGAATGCTTACCAATGAACACGGTTAAGTTGCAAAAACTATAGCATTTCCCAATAAGTTTAAACAAGGAATACCATTTGTTTTTTTATCAAAAATACCTATATACTTGACTTGATTAAATCTTGCCTCTTGCCTCTTGCCTCTTGCCTCTTGCCTCTTGCCTCTTGCCTTTACCTAAGGATTCTGTTCACAACTCAAATACAAACGCTATATGTCTACACCAACCAATATCAATAAAATTATGATTGAACGTCCTAGCCAAGACCATCTTGATAACTTGGGTGTCTCAAATTGGCCAATTTGGACAAAGGAAGTCTCGGAATTTCCCTGGACTTACGATGAACAGGAAATTTGTTACTTACTAGAAGGTGAAGTAGTTGTCACGCCAGATGGTGGTGAACCAGTTCAAATTGCCAAAGGAGATTTGGTCACTTTCCCAGCTGGAATGTCTTGCACCTGGAAGATTATTTCTAATGTTAGAAAACACTATCAATTTGGCTAGAATTTTGGCGTTGCTGAATTAAGGAATGAATGCGCGATTATCTGGTGAAAGTTAAAGCCCCCTAAATCCCCCAAGCGAGCAATCCCTCGCTTGGGGGACTTTAAGAGTTTTGTTCCCCCCAAGCGAGCAATCCCTCGCTTGGGGGGCTAGGGCGTGTTTTCAAAGTTTTCCGCAAGATTATGATCCCCCCCAGCCCCCCTTAAAAAAGGGGGGAGCCATACTCAAAGTCCCCCTTTTTTAAGGGGGACCAACGGGGGATCTCCGAGTTTGAAAACACACCCTAGGGGGGCAAAACCATACCCATAATCAGCAACGCCAGAATTTTGAGGGGCTTTGATCCAGGATTTTAGGGAGTAGGGGTAATAAAAACGAAGTGATTAACCGGAATTTATATCCCTACTCTATATGCCTACTTTATTGTTTCACTCATCTGCTTCTCTAATTCTTCTAATAATTGATCGACATCTTTCCCAACTTCTATAAAGCACTCCGGTGGTGAAAGTTCAGGTTCAAATTGAATCAGTTTCAACTGTCCATTACCAATACCAATAATCAGAACTTCCTGCTCAGGTTTATGAGCATCCACCACTCCCAAAATTTCCTGAATTTGGTTATTAACCTGACGATTTAGGGTTTCTATTGCTGCCCTAGGACAGTAAACAAAATGTGGCTTCGGTTTCATATCAAGTCCGAGGGTTTCATCAGTTTCTCCTTTTTCCAGAAATAGCCCCCAAGCCAGTGCAGCTAATTCTTTTTGATTGGCTTTAACAAACTTATCTAACTGATGTTGCCACTTGTTTATTGCTAAGTCTTGCCGATTACTACCGAATAAGTCCATATATTATTTATCAATTGGGTGAGGTACTTTCGTTATGGGTTTTAGTTAGCAGTTAGTAGGGAGCAGGGAAAAAATCCTGTGTACCTCATAACTATGGAAAACGCTATACTCACATCCCGATTGTCTAGAGCGACACAAACCAAAAACTAACCCAAGAAACTAAGGCAGATGGGTGGTTTTTACTAGACAGCTGCACCATGATATCATTTCCGGTACCGCGCACCACCGGACTTGATATGAATGATTTTTGGACAGATATTCTCAACTTTGCCAAGGACACCACAAACCGTGTCGGTAATCGGCACCTCCGGGACTTTGGTCAGGTACAAGGGTCCGAAAAAGCCGATGGTACGTTAGTGACCCAGGCGGACAGGTGGGCAGATCAAGAAATTAGAGATGCGATCGCATCTCATTTCCCCAGCCACGGCGTACTGAGTGAAGAAGCATCCCACCAATTTCCTGAGTCTGAATGGTGCTGGATTATTGACCCTCTTGATGGCACCACCAACTTTACTAGAGGAATTCCCCTGTGGGGGGTTTCCTTAGGCTTGTTGTATCAGGGAACTCCAGTGTTTGGTTACATTCATTTTGCTCCTGTCCAGCAATCTTTTCATGGTTTTTGGCTTGGGAAATCGGAGCTAAAAGGTGTCGAAAACGGTGCTTTTCTCAATGGACGCCCCATCCACAGCAGCCAGGATTCCCCTAGCCAAAACCACTTTTTCAACCTGTGCGCCCGTAGTACCTCAGTAATGAAGCAACCCTTCCCCTGCAAAATTCGGATGCTAGGGGTTGCCAGTTACAACTTTCTCGCCACTGCCAACGGTGTCACCTTAGGAGGAGTGGAAGCCACCCCGAAAATTTGGGATTTTGCTGGAGCTTGGGTGATTATTCACGCAGCTGGGGCAGTTTGGGTACCCCTAGATTCTCAGACAATTTTCCCCCTAGAAGTAGGCCAAGATTACGGTCAGCGGTCGTTTCCAACTCTAGTTGCAGCACGTCCGGAATTAGTGAGTGTGTTTAAGCCCTTGGTAGAGTTTCTTGGGGATAAGGCAAGTAGAATGTAGAATGTAGAATTAAGAATGTAGAATTAAGAATGTAGAATTAAGAATGTAGAATGTAGAATGTAGAATTAAGAATGTAGAATTAAGAATGTAGAATGTATAAGGCCAAATGTAGAATGTAGAATTAAGAAGGCCAAATGTAGAATGTATAAGGCAGAATGTAGAATGTATAAGGCAGAATGTAGAATGTATAAGGCAGAATGTATAAGGCCAAATGTAGAATTATAAGTTCTAAATTCCCAATTCTAAATTCTAAATTCTAAATTCCCAATTCTACATTCTAAATTCTAAATTCTAAATTCTAAATTCTAAATTCCCAATTCTACATTCTAAATTCTAAATTCTACATTCTACATTCTACATTCTTAATTCAAAAGGGATGTTCCCATAAATAATCTGCGATCGCATTTTCTCCTGCCAGTTTCTCTGGCTGAGCACCCAACAAAACGGAAATTTGTTCCAACTGATGATTGAATCGTCGAGCAACCCGACTGGGTATACCGTAGTCATAGATAATATGACCTTGCCCAGCAATCACTACTACTTGATAATCTGGGTTAGCTTGGGCAAACAAAGCAATCTTCTCTGCCATGGTTTCATCCCATAACACTTGGGCAGTGAAAAAATTGTCGAAGTTGAGACTATTGCTATGACCGGCGTGGTGATGTTGTTGGTAAAATCCTTGAATCAGATTGCGGTAATCAGCATTATCTGTACGAATTTCCGATAGTGGCGGAATATGTTCCTGCTCAGCAGAGGTTAAACTCTCTAAACCGCTACGGGCTACTTTACGAGTGACCTCAGTGGGTGTATTTAAGGCTAACACAGGCAGTTGATTGGTTTTAGCAAACCGTACTAGGGGAGCATAATATTCCCAAGGAAAGCCCCAGCGTTGTTCATACTCACTTTGCTTAACCAACTCAGCTTCTGTGATTTCCCCGGCTAGGTATTGATCCAGGATATCTTGAGCTGGGCGCTGGAACATTTCCATTGCGATCGCAATTTTGGAATTTTCACGGGTTAGTGCTTCAATAATCGCTAACTGCGCCTCATGATCTTTTGTGCTATTGTGAGTTTCTCCTAAATAGATAACCCGGGCTTTTTTCCATTCCGCTAATACCTCCGGTAGAGATAGTAGATTAACCGTTTCTATTTGTTGTTGCTGGCTAGTGGCAGTTGAACTATTATGTTGTTTATGTTGAGCAAAAACTGGGGTAGTACAGAGAAATAAAATTCCTAG
Source organism: Moorena sp. SIO3A2 (assembly GCF_010672265.1). NCBI lineage: Bacteria > Bacillati > Cyanobacteriota > Cyanophyceae > Coleofasciculales > Coleofasciculaceae > Moorena > Moorena sp. SIO3A2. The sequence goes on along the minus strand of NZ_JAAHHC010000053.1, from coordinate 16,312 downwards.
GGAATAAACAACGACTTTGGTAAGTGTGCCCATATAAAAGTGATAATAGCTACTCAAAAATCCAACTGGTCATGTTTACTGGTCATGTTTAGCTTAACGTGATTCAGGATTGCCAGGAATTGATTTACTATCACAAAATTCCAAAAGCCGATTCAAAGCCCAAAATTCATCCACATCACCTTTGCCTGTACTAATGTGAGCCACATGACCCCCTTGGGGAGTTAAAATCAAGTTGGCATAGGGATTACTACTCGTTCGCTCTTCCAATTCTGGAATAATAGTAGGGTCAAAAATCGGGTCATCCGCAGCATAGATGATCAAATAGGGCAAAGCTAAGCTGTCCAACAGGTAAAGTCCACTAGTCTTCTGATAGTATTCATTAACGCTAGCAAACCCGTAGTAATCAATCACCATATAGTGGTCAAAGCTCCGCATTGAGTTAATGCACTCCACTACACCAGGTTTAACAGCCTCAGGAAAGTTTTCTAACCGTTGTTGAGCTATTTTCCTGAGTTTATGAGTGAACCTCTTTTCGATCAAACGTCCCATTGGCGTAGATAGCAAATAATCTATGGAGCGATTCGATTCCAGATTAGGAGCCAAAACTGCTCCAAACCTGACCAGAGAACAATTGTTTTCAACTGCGGCCTTAAGTCCCCACAATGCCAACTGTCCCCCCATGGAAAAGCCCACCAAACCGACAGGTTCTGGGCAACCCATCTTTACTAATTCCATGGCTAGCTGCAACTGATCTTCCCCTTCTCGCCAACCGTCAGAAGATGGGACTGGGGATAGTTGTGCACTGCGTCCGTTACTGCGCCAATCATAAATTAACACTGCCCAACCATTACTGTAGGCTTTACGAGCAAGGGTACGACTATACCAACCACTATCGACATCCCCTGTAAGGGCATAGTTAACAATCAGGGTCCCTTTGGCATTGTCAGGACAACTCCACAATCCGCGCAACGGTACCTGATCCGCACCAGTAAATATGTGTTCCTGCCAGGGAATCAGGGGCAAATGGGAAAGCCAAGGTACTTTTTCCCCCCACCAACTCCAGGTTTTGCCGTACCAGTAAGTTGTAGCAATACTTTGAAATAAGCCATTTCTTAGGTACCAGGGAGCTTGGTAGTCTTGCATCAGGTTTCGTAGCTATTTGTAGATTACAGATAGGAGTATAAGCCGTTCTAGTTCCCCATCGGTGTGGGCAGACAAAAATTTATTGCTCTAATTTTCGATATCTTTTTCCATCCACCGACGAGTCCCAAAAAACTGACAGGAATTGGTAGCTACCTTTGCTGCTGCGCCTAGGGCATCAGTAAACTCTTTCTGTAGAATATAGTGACAGAAGGCACCGTGAAACACATCCCCAGCTCCCAAAGTATCTACTGCTTGAATCTGGGGTACGGGTACTTCACCGGACACTCCTAAGCTGCGATACTGAATTGGTTTTTCTCCTTGGGTAATGGCAATGTGAGGAATCCCAGCGTCTAGGAGATAAGCCATCACCTCTTGTTGACCACAGCACCCTGGTGGATAGAAATTGGCTGAGCAAATTGCGTAATCAACGTAGGGCAAAATTGTTTCAAATCCTGGCTTCCAGCTACCCCCATCGATGACTACAGGGATATGATGAGTTTTGGCAAATTTTGCGATCGCATTACTAACCACCATCTGATGACCATCAATGAGCACCACATCCACCATCAAGTCTAAATCCTGAGGTATTTGTGTAGTGCTGGCTTGGATTTTAGTAGCATTAATCGAAATAACTGCGCGATCGCCTGTGGATTCCGTAACAATGATAGAAGATACTGGTGGCGGTTGGGGGTTAGCTGGATCAAGGTCAGCGATGATTACGCCATGACTGGTCAAATCGCTGCGAATTAGCTTAGTAATCGGGTTAATTCCCACCACACCTAAAATTTTAGATAGGTGCGCGCCTCCTAGGGCGAGTAAATCGCCCTTGGGTCGCACCTCTATATTTCCCAGATAGCTAAACGTTACTGCTGCATTCGTCGCTGGTCCCCCAGCCGCTACCGTATAGTCAGAGGCAGTTATTTTTTCATTGCTGCTTGGTAGCTTGGTGCTGAGGTATACCAGGTCTAAGGTAACCATCCCCACAAAAAGACCAGTGCTCGCCATCTAACAACTACCCTTAGTATGATTGTTCATCAGCCTTGTAAAGGTAAAATTGTTGACAGATCCCTACAGTTTCAAAGGAGTATGAAGGGATCAGCGTACTAACATCCAGGTCAGTGCGGTAAATACTAAAGAGCAGAAAATTTTCTCGCTTTGTGCTCTGGGCAACAACTTGCTTAATTTGAGGTCGCCCTGTATCCACCAGGATGGTACACTGACGGCGCAGGAAACTGCCTAGGGTTTCCGGTGCTTGGGGACAAACTTCTTCTTTTAGATACTTGCTCAGTTGCTCAACCGCATAATCTTCATAGGTAGCTTGTCCAGGATTGGTCACCACCATTGAGCCTCCCACCACCGCCAGCACCATCGTGCCAAAAGCGGTGACAACCTGTGAAATCTTCATCTGAATTTTTTAACGGTATATTGTATATTAAGATGGCTATTAAGCCTTCGAGTTCCAGATTAACTGCAAAATACTGGTAACGTCTTGCATGTTTGATGGAAGTCCCTCAGGGCAAGACAATTGCAGCAATTGTCAGCAAACTTCAGAACTGACGGAATCAGCATAAACCCATCAAAATTTCATAGATTGTTGATAAACCCACAAATAAGATGCTATAATCAACAACGGTAAGATTATGGCGAGCGTAGCCAAGTGGTTAAGGCAGTGGATTGTGGTTCCACCACTCGCGGGTTCGAGTCCCGTCGTTCGCCCTAAAAGTCCGTGGAATGGGCATCTTGGCTGTTTCAACTTTCCGGCATCTTGGTAGAACGGGGATCCTGCTGTGGAATGGGCATCTTGCCCGTTTCAATTCCCAGGCGGGCATCTTGCCTGTTTCAACTTTCGGGCATCTTGGTGTGGAACGGGCATCCTGCCCGTATCCTCCCTCGGGCGGGCAGAATGCCCACTCTACTCCTATTCAGCGCGAAGATTCAGCAATGCCAAAAAAATGCAGAAGTAAATTCACATAATCACTTCTGCGTTAACCCTTTCAAGACCCTTGACTAGACACCAATAGAGTCTACATCCACAGTCTTGACTTCAGGGTCTTGAGTGTCATTGGCAATTTTTTCGCTTTGGCGGGTTTTGGCAAAGTCAATTAGCCACTGAGACAGCTCCGAAACCAGCAGGGTTATAACTGCGATATCATCAATTTGCCCAAGGATGGGAATAAAGTCTGGGGAAATATCAATGGGGCTAAGAAAGTAAACTAGGGTCCCCAAGATGATCCACCACCGGTACTTGGAATGGCGGATAGTGTTGCGATACCAGTTGTAAAAAGATTGAATTGGATTGTTCATCAAATATTTGCGGCTGAATACCTCATCCCATAGCAAGTTACGTGGGTAAGAAAGCCACACCTCCAACTAATGGTTTAAGCGATGCAGCGCCTTCACGCGGGGGTTCCCCCCATGAGCGACTGCATCAAGAAAGGACTGGTTTTAAATGCTAATCAGCCGAGACCAGCCAAACTCGTTATCCCCAAGGGCCAGATAGGTGCGCGCCTCCAAGGCCGCGAGCAATCCCTCGCGGCCTTGGGTCGCACCTCTTTTTAAGATTTCTCCGGAGAGCGAAGCAACCGCACAAGCGGTTTTGCCTATAGACCGGACTGGGGAAATATCCGGCTCTGAGGTACCAAACAACAGCTCAATACTCTATAGCTACTATTTATAGTGCCAGATTCTTCCAGAAACCGACTATGGGGATAACCACCCGTTTGATTAGAGTTTTTACTAGAATTAGAAATTTTAGGACTTAGGTAGCTGAAACCAAAAATTGAGGCTTTCCCTAATATGGAACTTGGTTATGGTGATCAGACCTTAGCCCCATGGAAATGAAATTCTTCCCTATCTCCCCATCTCCCCATCTCCCCATCTCCCCATCTCCCCCCACACTCCCGACACTGCCTGGACTAGCTAAGACACTCTGTACCGGATGTGCTAAAGTCCAAGTGTAAATTTCCTGACCTAATCAGTTAACTCGTGGAGAATAGGATCAGTTTCTTGGTAAGTGGTTGAAAATCAATAGAAGATTGATAGACCACTGAGTTATTTGGAAGTAAGGGCAAGTCGTGGATATTGTCGAACTTATTGCAAAAGGTGGGATCGCCATGTGGCCTCTGTTGGCTCTATCGATCCTGACTATGGGTACAATCTTTGAACGGATTTGGTTTTGGGCAACTATAGCGTTGAGGGAAGGCATAATTGTTAATCGTGTTCTAGAGGCAGCAGCTGGTAGCTGGCATGTTGCTAGACAGATTGCCCTAGAGTCACGCCGACAACCCATCGGTAGATATTTGTATGCTCCTTTACGACTGAATAATCCTGACCCAGAAGTATTCCGGCTGGCTCTAGAGTCGGCTGCGGATGATGAATTAGCTGCTATGCGACGGGGGGACAAACTCCTGGAAGCTGTGATTGCTCTAGCACCATTGTTGGGATTACTCGGTACAGTGTTGGGCTTGATTAATTCATTGGGTTCCATTCGCATTAGTGACCTTGGAACAGCTTCCACCGATGGGGTGACTCAGGGGATTGGAGAATCACTGATTAGCACAGCTACAGGTTTGATTGTGGCGATTATCAGTCTGGCCTTCTATAGACTATTTCAGGCTTTTTGGTTTAACCAAGTTAAAGTGTTCCGCAAAGCCGGAAGCGAGTTGGAATTGCTTTATCGACAATATTGGTTACAACAAGAAGAAAGCTCTTAGTCCAAGGACATATCTATGAATAAAAAAAAGGATTCAGCTAGTTCCCCGATGGCAATCCGTCCTCTAAGACTGCGAATGGATAGCTCGCCGGAAGAGGTTCGGGTTGAGATTGTTCCCCTGATTGATGTGATTTTTTGTATTCTGACCTTTTTCATTTTGGCAGCTGTTACCTTATCTCGCCAGCAAGCCCTGAGCGTGGATTTGCCTAAGGCAAGTACTGCTAAGGCTCAAGGACGGCAAATCTTAATGGTTAGCCTTAATGAGTTTGGTCAACTCTACGTTGAACAAGAGCCAGTGGTAACTCAAGAGCAGTTCAAAAAGAAACTGCAAGCATATCGTCAAACTAATCCTTATGGGTTGATGGCGCTTTATGCTTCCAAGGAGGCCAGTTACAACGAGGTCGTTCAGGTATTGGATGTGCTACGACAAGTGGGAGGCGATCGCGTAGCCCTAGCTACTCTACCGGGATCCTCAGGTCAATCCATTGACTTTATTCCTTCCCTACCATCGGGAACAGGTGTCCCTAACTTCAACTCCCCTGGAAAAAACTCCTCCGATTCGATTAATGACATATTAAAGTTCTTGCCTGGATCTACCAATAAGAAATAAGGTTTTTGAGAAGTCTGGGAAGTGTGGGGAGATGGGGAGATGGGGAGATGGGGGGATGGGGAGTCAGGGAGTCAGATCAGCAACGGTTGTGTCCCCCCCTTGTTAAGGGGGGTTAGGGGGGATCCCTATTTTCCACGAGGCTTTCAAGGTACTGACACAGGTGACCCACACAGAAATCACACCACTCGCGCTTTGGATCAAGACTATGTCTTTAACTATACCTAATTATCGAACACTACTTCTCCCCACACCTCCCACACTTCCCCCTCTCCCCACACTCTTCTGGTTCTAGATTCCTAAGCTGGAACCTCAATTTTTTGGCTTCCAGCAAGACCAAAGGCTTTATGAATAGCTTGCAATGCTCGCACTCCTTGGTCTTGGGCAACAACACAGCTAATCTTAATTTCTGAGGTGGCAATCATTTGAATATTGATTTGTTCCGAACCTAGGGCGGCAAACATCTGTGCTGCGATCCCTGGTTGTCCAACCATGCCAGCACCGACAATACTTACTTTGGCAATATCGGCATCCAGGAGAATTTCGCTACACCCAATCACTGGTGCCATCTGTTGTAGGGCTTTCTGAGCCATTTCTGCTTCGGCTTGAGGTACTGTGAAGGCAAGATCCCTGGTGGCAATTCCATTAATGATTCGACAGCGTTGGGACTGGATAATCATATCAATACTAATATTGTGCTCTGCCAAGGTTCCAAATATCTTGGCTGCCATGCCGGGACGATCGGGAATTTGCCGAATGGCTAGACGGGCTTGGTTGATGTCTAGGGCTACACCTCGAACCGGGGGATGGGTGATCTCCCTTGAGTGGTCACTATTTCCTGCTTCAGGGGGAATGGGTAGATGAATGGGGGTATTGTTGATATCGAAACAGTTACACAAGGCCGCGATCGCGCGATCGCATTCGACGGCATCAATCACACAGCTGACTTTGATTTCGGAGGTGGAAATCATCTCAATATTAACACCAGCATCCGCTAAAGCCCGGAACATCTGAGCTGCAACCCCAGGACGTCCAATCATCCCTGCCCCAGTGATCGAGACTTTAGCAATATCCCTACCTACCATCACTTCTGCTTCTTGGGTATCGGGGGTGGTTTGGCGACGCAGGGCGGGAGCAATGGCTTCGGCTACTGCTTCCGCTCGATTGATAATAGCGCTATTGACGGTAAAGGCAATATCATTAGTATTCTGTTCGTGAATGGACTGGATAATCAAATCCACATCTAGGTCTTGAACTGCAATTTCACCAAACAACCGTGCTGCTACACCAGGGGAATCTGGCACTCGTAAGAGGGCTACTTTTGCCTGGTCGGTGTCATATTCTACGGTATTGACTGGTCGAGCAATTTCTAACCCCTCTAAGGAACGGGGGGGAGAGCTTGGGGAAATTACCTTAGTGCCAGGCTGATCGCTCCAGCTGGATAGTACCACTAAGGTTAAGCCATAGTTGCGTGCAATTTCTACGGCACGGGGATGGAGGACTTTTGCCCCTAAGCTAGCTAATTCCAGCATTTCATCAGCAGTAATTTCCGGCATCAGTTGAGCATCCGGTACAATCCGGGGGTCAGTGGTTAAAATCCCCGGTACATCGGTATAAATCTCACACCGAGATGCCCCCAGTGCTGCGGCTAGGGCTACGGCTGAGGTATCAGAGCCACCCCGACCTAGGGTAGTGATTTCTAACTCATCAGTGCTGGTGATGCCCTGGAAACCAGCAACGACTACAACTTTCCCCTCGTTTAAACACCGCTCCAACCGCTGGGTTTCGATTTGCATAATCCTAGCGCTACTGTGTTTAGTTTCTGTTACAATACCCACTTGAGCCCCAGTTAGGGAAATAGCCGGTTGCCCTAATTCCTGTAGGGCCATGGATAATAGAGCAATTGACACTTGCTCACCGGTGGATAGCAGCATATCCATTTCCCGACGACACGGATTAGGGGAGATGGCTTTCGCTAGTTGTACCAAACCATCGGTAGTCTTACCCATAGCGGACACCACCACTACCACGGAATTGTTCTGTTGGACTGTTTTGAGAATTCGCTGGGCAACGGCTTGTATGCGTTCCACAGAGCCCACCGAGGTACCACCGTATTTTTGGACAACTAGCGACATAAGCTTATTCCACTATTTATTTCTTTGTTTGACTCCCGTTTCCAGGATTGAGTTAATCGTAATGTAAGCTATCAGCTATCAGCTATCAGCTATCAGTTTAAGCGCTACGCGCACGCTACGCGAACAGTTATCAGCTTATGCGCTACTTGAGGTGCTACTTGAGGTGCTTTCAGCTAAAGGCTGACGGCTGATGGCTGACGGCTGACCACTGACGGCTGACCGCTTACTGCTGACTGCTTACATCGTAATTCCCTGGATACGTTAACAAAATCGTCAATAATTGTCAACAAAAAAATATTTTTTCAGTCCCTTGTTTCTGGGTAAGCATTCAGCTATCAGCCATCAGCTTTTTGATGATTTGCTTTTCCCAAAACTTTCAATTGTATAAAATCTCAAACTATTAAATTCTAGGGTTTAAGGTTTATTTTAAGAATGATAGCTGACCGCTGACCGCTGACTACTGACCGCTGACCGCTGACCGCTTATAACCCTTCACCAAATTAAGTCAAGATACAGCACAAAACCAGGCAAAACCTCCTCTCCCGATAAACTACTGGGAGACTCTAAAACGTCAACCTCTTTACTTGGTCGATAAATTTCCACTTGTCGCTCTTTACGATTAATCAACCAACCTAAACGAGTGCCATTGTTTCGGTATTCTTCCATTTTTTTTCGAATTGCTGTTAAGCTATCACTAGGAGAACGTAACTCAATCACAAAGTCAGGGCATAGAGGTAGAAATTTTTCTTGTTCTTGAGGAGTTAAAGTATTCCAGCGTGCTAAGGGTATCCAAGAAGCATCGGGAGAACGGTCGGCACCATTGGGCAGTTTAAATCCAGTGGACGAATCGAAAGCAATGCCAGTTCCATCGGAATCACTCCAGTTAAACAACTGTTGGTTTAATCTACCATTGCGATTTCCTGTGCTGCCGCCAGTGGGTGACATAATAATTAAATCTCCATTAGCATTGCGTTCAAATTTCAAATCGTCGTTGTCTTGACAAAGCTGGAAAAATTGCTCGTCGGTAAGTTTAATGGATTGGAGATCAAGGGTTAGGGTGGTCATGATTGTTTGGGAAAGGGAGTAGGGAGTAGGGAGTAGGGAGTAGAGAGTAGGGAGTAGGGAGTTGGGAGTAGAAACCTAAGTGTATTTTATAAAAATAACTAACGCTATAGAATTGTTTTAGCGATCGCGTTTTTGATTC
>NZ_JAAHHC010000053.1:0-7411 GCF_010672265.1 Moorena sp. SIO3A2 | reverse complement strand
AAGGGAGTAGGGAGTAGGGAGTAGGGAGTAGAGAGTAGGGAGTAGGGAGTTGGGAGTAGAAACCTAAGTGTATTTTATAAAAATAACTAACGCTATAGAATTGTTTTAGCGATCGCGTTTTTGATTCCCAGTGATCAATAACTATTCCGATCGGCGTTCGCGCAGCGTGGCCAAAGGCCTCAGCCGCGCCAAAGGCGATCGCTGAAAGCGGGGCTTCGCCCATCGCCTTTGGCGGAAGCGTTCGCAAAGCGTGGCCCAAAGGCCTCAGCTTGATCGCGAAGCGTGGCCTACAAGCTTTGTTGTCCTCTAAAAATTGACTACTAATAGAATAGCTACTGTAGCAACTCTAGTACCATAGTTTGCTCAAAAAAGAAAGAACCAACGGCTGGGTTTTTTAGCAAGTTTCAACGATACCTTAGCGATAGGCGTTAAATTTGAGTAGGAAATACCACCACTATGTCTAAAACTATGACCTCTGCTGTTGTGCATAATACTCCTCCTGTACCGCCAACTCAATATGAACTTCCTTGTGATGACGGTATTCCTATGGAAACGGAACGACATAAACTTCAGATGGAATTGCTGACTGACCCGTTATACCCTTGGTTAGCCCAGCGGGAAGATGGCTATTTTGGGGGTAATATGTTTCTTTATTTCAGTACAGAACAAATTAAGAATCAAGACTTCCGTGGTCCGGATGTATTTGTAGTGCTTGGAGTTCCGAAAGCCGAACGACTAAGTTGGGTAGTTTGGGAAGAAGGTAAAGCACCTGATGTGATTATTGAGCTAATTTCTGACAGTACAGCTAACACGGATAAAACTACTAAAAAAGTAGTTTATCAAGACCAAGTCAGAGTACCCGAATATTTTTGGTACGACCCGTTTAATCCAGAGGATTTTGCCGGATTTAGGTTGCACAATGGCGTCTATCAGCCTTTAACTGAAGATGAACAAGGACGACTAATTAGCGAAAGATTAGGATTAGCCTTAGTTCGTTGGCAAGGGGTCTATAAAAATAATGTTGATACTACTTGGTTACGTTGGGCTACTAATGACGGAATTGTGCTACCTACTGCTGAAGAAATAGCAGTGCAAGCTCAAGAAGAAGCTACCCAAGCTCAACAAGAAGCTACCCAAGCTCAACAAGAAGCTACCCAAGCTCAACAACAAGCCACCCAAGCTCAACAACAAGCAGCTCAAGCTCAACAACAAGCCACCCAAGCTCAACAACAAGCCACCCAAGCTCAACAACGGGCTGAACAACTGGCTGCTCGCTTACGAGCCATGGGAGTAGATCCTGATCAAGTATAGCGCTACGCGCAAGTCAGAAGTTAGAAGTCAGAAGTCAGAAGTCAAAAGTAAGTCAGTGCGTAGGGTGCGTTAGGGGAGGGATTGCCATGATATTCAAGGTCGTAGTCAGTAGCCCCGTAACGCACCACCAAAAGGTAGGAGATGCACTGAGTTTATAATCAATAAATTGGAACGAGTTGCTCCATTTTCCCGATTCCCGATTCCCGATTCCCAATTCCCAATTCCCTATTCCCTATTCTTCATTATCAACTCAGGTAAAGGTTTTACAATGGTTCAGCAGCTACAGCCAACTACTGATGACATTTTTTATCCCGAAAGTGACGGCAAACCTTTGGCGGACAATACCCTTCAATTTGAACTAATTACTACCATTAAGTCTGGCCTAGACCTTCGATTTAAAGATGACCCGAATGTGTTTGTAGCCGGGGATTTGTTGTGGTATCCAGTAGAAGGACAACCAAAAATTAACCAAGCACCGGATGTGATGGTGGTGATCGGTAGACCAAAAGGGCATCGGCGTTCTTACAAAACCTGGGTTGAAGATAACATTAATCCCCAGGTAGTTTTTGAAATAGCCTCACACACAAACACTATCAAGGAATTAGAAGACGATAAACTAAAGTTTTACCAAACTCATGAGGTAGAAGAGTACTATCTCTATGATCCAAATCGGACAAAACTAAAAGGCTGGTTGCGTTCAGGAGAAACCTTAGAACCTATCCCCCAGATGCTTGGTTGGGTTAGTCCCTGTTTAGGAATTACCTTTGAGTTAGTAGAGTCAGAATTGGTACTGTATTATCCTAATGGTGAGCGGTTTGCGAGCTATTTGGAAATTGTTGAACTAAAAGAGCAAGCTATTGAACTAAAAGAGCAAGCGGAGAAAGCTCTAGAGCAAGAAAGAAGTCGTATGCAATCATTGCTGGAACAATTAAGAGCGAAAGGGATAAATCCAGAGGATTTTGATCTTTGACACTCGGCAGCTATCAGCTATCAGTTTTCAGCTTTGAGCTATCAGCTATCAGCTATCAGCTATCAGTTTTCAGCTTTCAGCTTAAGCGCTACGCGAACAGCTTTCAGCTTATGCCTTAACTTCACAGGCTAGAAGCCTGTTCCACTGTACTTGAGGTGCTTTTGAATAAAATAAGCTGACCGCTGACCGCTGACCACTGACCGCTGACCACTGACCGCTGACTGCTTAGACCCCTTTACCAAATTAAATCAAGATACAGCACAAAACCAGGCAAAACCTCTTCTCCCGATACAGTAGTGGGAGACTCTAAAACTTCAACCTCTTTACTTGGTCGATAAATTTCCACTTGTCGCTCTTTACGATTAATTAACCAACCTAAACGAGTGCCATTGTCTCGGTATTCTTCCATTTTTTTGCGAATTGCTGTCAAGCTATCACTGGGAGAACGTAATTCAATCACAAAATCAGGACACAGGGGCAAAAATTTCTCTTGTTGTTGAGGAGTTAAACTATTCCAGCGTTGTAATGGTATCCAAGATGCATCGGGAGAACGGTCGGCACCATTGGGGAGTTTAAAACCAGTGGAAGAATCGAAAGCAATGCCCAACTTGTTTTGACGGCTCCAGGCTTGAAGTTGGTAGCCTATTTCTAGATTACGGTTTCCTGTGCTGCCGCCAGTGGGTGACATAATAATTAAATCTCCATTAGCATTGCGTTCAAATTTCAAATTATCGTTGTCTTGACAAAGCTGGAAAAATTGCTCGTCGGTAAGGTTAATTGATTGGAGATCAAGGGTTAAGGTAGTCATGATTGTTTAGGGAAGGGAGTAGGGAGTAGGGAGTAGGGAGTAGAGAGTAGGGAGTAGGGAGTTGGGAGTAGAAACCTAAGTGTATTTTATAAAAATAACTAACGCTATAGAATTGTTTTAGCGATCGCGTTTTTGATTCCCAGTGATCAATAACTATTCCGATCGGCGTTCGCGCAGCGTGGCCAAAGGCCTCAGCCGCGCCAAAGGCGATCGCTGAAAGCGGGGCTTCGCCCATCGCCTTTGGCGGAAGCGTTCGCAAAGCGTGGCCCAAAGGCCTCAGCTTGATCGCGAAGCGTGGCCTACAAGCTTTGTTGTCCTCTAAAAATTGACTACTAATAGAATAGCTACTGTAGCAACTCTAGTACCATAGTTTGCTCAAAAAAGAAAGAACCAACGGCTGGGTTTTTTAGCAAGTTTCAACGATACCTTAGCGATAGGCGTTAAATTTGAGTAGGAAATACCACCACTATGTCTAAAACTATGACCTCTGCTGTTGTGCATAATACTCCTCCTGTACCGCCAACTCAATATGAACTTCCTTGTGATGACGGTATTCCTATGGAAACGGAACGACATAAACTTCAGATGGAATTGCTGACTGACCCGTTATACCCTTGGTTAGCCCAGCGGGAAGATGGCTATTTTGGGGGTAATATGTTTCTTTATTTCAGTACAGAACAAATTAAGAATCAAGACTTCCGTGGTCCGGATGTATTTGTAGTGCTTGGAGTTCCGAAAGCCGAACGACTAAGTTGGGTAGTTTGGGAAGAAGGTAAAGCACCTGATGTGATTATTGAGCTAATTTCTGACAGTACAGCTAACACGGATAAAACTACTAAAAAAGTAGTTTATCAAGACCAAGTCAGAGTACCCGAATATTTTTGGTACGACCCGTTTAATCCAGAGGATTTTGCCGGATTTAGGTTGCACAATGGCGTCTATCAGCCTTTAACTGAAGATGAACAAGGACGACTAATTAGCGAAAGATTAGGATTAGCCTTAGTTCGTTGGCAAGGGGTCTATAAAAATAATGTTGATACTACTTGGTTACGTTGGGCTACTAATGACGGAATTGTGCTACCTACTGCTGAAGAAATAGCAGTGCAAGCTCAAGAAGAAGCAGCTCAAGCTCAAGAAGAAGCAGCTCAAGCTCAACAACAAGCTACTCAAGCTCAAGAAGAAGCAGCTCAAGCTCAACAACAAGCTACTCAAGCTCAACAACAAGCCGCTCAAGCTCAACAACGAGCTGAGCAACTGGCTGCTCGCTTACGAGCTATGGGAGTAGATCCTGATCAAGTTTGAAGCGATCTCGCAACGGATTGGTGTAAGCATTGAGCGGTCAGCGGTTAGCACTCAACCCTTGGCCAGTGGCTGACCGCTGATAGCTGATATAGCGCTACGCGCCAGGCAAGAGGCAAGAGGCATGCATGCTAAAGCTTACTAAGCACCTAAACAAAATTAATTGGGTGCGGCTCTTTTAGGAATACGCTATATTACAAGTACACTACATACTTCTAACCCTTTCTATATTTAGATTTAAGTTTTCTAGGCTAAAGGGATAGAATTAAGCGATCGCAAAAAAATGAAACGCAAAAACCCCATTTCAATGTGTAATACGATAATACAAAAAAGATATTATCTTGTTTTTCACTCTTTGAGCGAGACTATTTTGAGCATGTCTCAAGCATACAATTCTTTTTATGCAAGGATTTCATACTTTATGCAAAAATACAATTTTTATTTTCAAAAGAGCCGCACCCAAATGATAAATGAATACCCTTTGATATCTGTATTTCATCCGATGAATTTGTAACGACACCAGCGTGAAGCACTATATTTGTATCCCCTTTGTGTTTTTCAAAAATTGGGATGCTCTCCATCCTTGCTATTGATGGCAGCAGATTCAGTGACATTCCTGAGAGTTCCTAGGTAAGTCACGTAAGAAGTACCACCTGTGCCATAACCCGTATTATTCTTGTCACCCGGATTAGATATGTACTTAGGAATCATTTTGAAATGACTGGTTCGCATCAAAAGAATATTTCCAACACAGTTATTGTAAGCTCTTACTAAATCTGAAGAACCATTTTCTATCACAAAGCTCCTTACTTGGCTCTTCTGATAAATTTCCTCCAAGAACTTTCTATGAGGGGCTGGCATATAGTTTACAAAATCATAGTAGTCTTTTAAAATCAAATCCACAGGAATAGATTTTTTTTCGTTAAGAATTTCTCTTTGTACAGGATCCAGAGACATACAACCCATAATCCGGTCTAAGAAAGGCATCGCGCTGCTTTGAGAACCTGTTTCTCCTCTGAGAGCTGAAGCATTAATCTCAGTACCTTCATAAATAAGCTCAACGTTATTGTTCCACCCTTTGAGAAACTGCCTGATGTGTTTTCTGAAAACTTCAGCAGACACGATATTCTCTGTCGTCATGAAGACATCTTTCATGTTAACAATGGTGTCCGCCATTTCTCGTAAGATAATAGCCAGAGAAACCGCATCTCTTTCTTGTGCTAGCTCCATCGCTTTTATACCTTGTTTATAACACTCTCTAGCTGCTGCTTCATAGGCTACATGAACAGTGATGAATTGGTCTTCATCTTGTCTCCCTGAAAAAGTCACAAGACTTCTAAGGTTGTTTGTCGTAAAATCTCCGTTTGGATCTAGTTTTCTCCAGTTTCTTAAGACATAATCAGCATAATTGAGTATTGGTGGTTCCTCCAACCTTTCTGAAATCTCAACAAAAGGAATAGCAATCTGTGCTGGAAGAACTGTTCGGGGTTCAGATTCGCCTCTATAGATGGGTTCCCAAACATAAGCTTGGGCTATCATTCCTAGACAAAGTTTGGCATTATTCAGATGAAAATCCTCTAAAGAAGTTGTATCTATCTGAGGCATTTTATCTACCTCTATTCCCACTTCTCCAATGGGCAAAATATTTGGAAGATTCTGAGCTATTTCTCTCCAAACATAATACTGTTCAGGCCAAAAATCCAAGGACTCTAAGGTTTCAGTCAAGAATCCTTTTTCTATTATTTTGTCTTTGAAATCAAACATTATTGGATTTTTCTACTAAAAATAGTTTAAACAATATGTATTATAAACCTGATTTAGAGCGGTTTAAATATTTTTATTTTTTTTTATATATTGCTCTTTCGAGCTCATTGGTCAGGGTAAGCTCATCTATAGCGTTTCTTATAGCTATGAGGTACAGAGGATTGTTTCCCTATTACCTATTACCTCTTATCTCTTACCTGCTCCGTTCGCACCTCAAGCAGCGTCGGCTTTGGCGAAAGCGTGGCCCACGGCCTCAGTCCCTGCTCCCTAAAAGCCAGAACTTTGTACCTCATGACTATGATTGCTGGTTCTTCAGTACCTACTATGCTAAATTTATAGTTTACCCCCCCCGAAAAGCTTACTGTGTAAGGGTTATGAGGCTATTTAACCATAAATTTTTCCAATATAGCTGCCTCTTCCTCCTGCTCCGAAGTCCCTGCTCCGAACGCGCCCCGCGTGGCCTACGGCCTCAGTCCCTTTGGCAAAGTGTTAATTTAGCATAACAAGTACGGAAGAGCCATTTTTATTTGAGATGTAAACAAATCATCTAAAGCTTTAGGAAACCTAAAACTTCCAATAGGTAAGAGCAATAAGGAATACATAATTTTTCAGTTTAGCAAAAATCACAATCTAGTTTTACAACTCATTTGTAAAGTAAAAACAAACGTATAAATACTCATTGCCAAATCAAACTAAATTTGATCAACCTATCAATGGGAATAGGGAGAGGTGAGAGGTTGGCTGTAGCGATTGGCCGTAGGCCACGCTACGCGAACGCCTCATGACTACCAAGCCCAAATAGAAAAACCAAATAACCAAGCAGTAAAGTAAGGGAATGGGATTGACCTTTGGTCACGCTACGCGATCGCATTTCCCGACTCCCGATTCCCGATTCCCTACTCCCTACTCCCGACTCCCTACTCCCTACTCCCTTTTCAAACAAAAAAATAGCCGCAGAAATACTATCCACGGCTAGGTAAACCTTATGAATTCACATTTCGCACCATTCCAGACATGCTCCCATGGGAGCAAACCCGATGGTTTGGCCAGGGGGCAAAGCCCCCCAGCAATTTAATAGCTTAACCCAGAATTATGTACTTAGTCATCATCGTAATAAATTCCCCAGGAAGCCCCGTCGGTTAGAGTCGATGCCCGGTATTATCCGGGGCACCTCTCCTTCAGAACCGTACGTGAAGGTTTCCCCTCATACGGCTCCTAGATATTCTCTCCCTTAGGAGTGCTCCAGTGTATCTGTTGAT
>NZ_JAAHHC010000052.1:0-42770 GCF_010672265.1 Moorena sp. SIO3A2 | reverse complement strand
ATAAAAAGGTTAAAACTTATTGATTAGCGATGCAGCGCGGTCTTGGGGGTTTCCCCCATGAGCGACTGCATCAAGACAAGGCTCCACTCTCCTTACGGTAACTTCAAACCATGGGGTTAGCCCGAACGGGAATTTATTCCCTAACTATTCGGGAACTTTAGCATCTTTGGATTCGGCAAAGCCGACGCTGCGCGAACGACTATAATAGTAAGTAAAGAAACTACACCAAAGGAGGTGATAATAGAGTGCTGGTAATGGAGTTCAAGGCTGTCTTAAAAGAGAGTCAGAAAGTAGCAATAAATGAAGCTATTAGGACAGCTCGCTTTGTCAGAAACAAGGTGCTCCGATTCTGGATGGATAATCCCGGGATTGGAAAGAAAGAACTCTATCGCTACAACACTCAACTAAGGGATGAATTGGAATTTGTTAAACATCTTAACAGCCATGCTTGTCAAGCATCTGTTGAGAACGTAGAACGCGCTATTAAACGCTTCTTTGATAACTGCAAAAAGAAAGTCCCTGGAAAGAAAGGATACCCTAAGTTCAAGAAACATTCTAGGTCAGTCGAGTATAAGCAATCTGGATGGAAGTTATCCCCAGACAGGAAGTCGATAAAATTCACGGACAAAAAGGGTATTGGGCAAGTAAAGCTCAAGGGTACCTGGGACTTATGGCGATTCGACCAGAAGCTCATAAAGCGGGTTCGCATAGTCCAAAGAGCTGATGGCTACTACATTCAGTTTTGCGTAAAAGCAAATAATTCAGAACCGTTACAAGCCACTGGCTGTAATGTCGGCCTAGATGTTGGCTTAAAAGAGTTTTATACGGACTCAGATGGATATGCAGAACCCAATCCTAGATTTTACCGAAAAGGCGAGAAACGATTAAAGTTCTATCAACGCCGAGTTTCCCGAAAAAAGAAAGGCTCCGCTAACCGAAAGAAAGCGATTAATAGACTAGGCAGACAGCATCTTAAAATAAGTAGGCAGCGTGAAGAACATGCAAAGAGAGTTGCACGTTGCGTAATCCGGTCTAACGACTTGGTCGCCTAGGTCGATTTGAGAGTTAAAAACCTGGTTAAAAACCATTGTCTGGCTAAATCTATTAATGATGCAGGTTGGTACAAGTTTCGGGAATGGCTGGAACATTTTGGTGAAAAGTTTGGCAGGGTCACTGTTGCAGTAAACCCTGCTTATACCAGCCAAAACTGCTCGGCATGTGGTGAAGTAGTCAAGAAGTCGTTATCAACTCGAACTCATGTTTGTAAATGTGGATGTGAGTTAGACCGAGACCACAATGCCGCAATCAACATCTTAACGAGAGCCTTAAGTACGGTGGGGCACACCGGAACTTTCCTCAACGCTCGGGGAGACTCGACCTCTACTCTGCTTGGTTCCGACCTGGTTGAGCAAGTTGGATCGCGCTTTCCGAGAATCCCCTGGCTTATAGCCATGGGGAGTGTCAACAAGGAGCCTCCGTCAAGAAGTGATGTAATCCATGGTAAGTCACACCAACAGCATTCTCGGCGATCTGATCAAGGTTTTTTCTCTCACTTTCCCCCAATAATCCCCCGATGAGTGTGCCCTTACTCCCTTTTTTGAGCCTTTGTTTTGAACACCTCATCAAAGTGCTTACACCATCTCTCAAAGCAAGGTGGCATCGCTGCGGGAGTTGTCTGTTTGATCAGGATTGACCTCGACGTGAAAACTCGGCTTAGCAAGTATTATACCCTCAAAACACCTTTTTTATTGTTTAAGTCCCACTAGTCGCAGATACGGACAAAATGGATATCCGAAGCCAAATGGAAAACCAGCACTATGGATTCCTAGCTATTTTGCTGCTTCCGTTGCTGGAGCTTCTATTGAGGTGCTGAAAGAGTACATCAACAATCAAAGAAAGCCGTCCTAGAAGGACGGGGCTTCGGCAAAGCCGACGCTACGCGAACAGACCCATTTTTTTTGGTGAGATTAGCGGTAACATATAACTCAGTAAACTTAATTATGTTAACTTTTAAATAGGACAGTAATGACTAATTTAGGGGACAACCTAAAAAAAAGACGAGAATCCCTAAATATCACCCAGCGGGAAATCGCTCATGAATTGGGCGTAACCGTTACCACGGTGCAAAATTGGGAAGCGGGCAGGCATATCCCCAAACTGTACCCAAATCAGCTCAAGGTATTGTGTGACCTGCTGAAAGTTACCCTAGATGAATTGGCAAAGTGGGTAACTGATTGAACTGTTGGGATCTACCTAAAAAAAAACGCCCCATATGGGGCGTAACGCTTTCCTATTAACCTGGGACAGTGTCCCAACAGTTAATCAAAAACTAAAACAGGAGAGGATTATCGCCATTTTATTGGCTACTTGTTACAGCGCCTGTGAACCAAACTTTTCGCAAAACAATCAGAAAAAATTTTTGGGGGCAAAATCTGTAGGGAATCGGGAATCGGGAATCGGGAATCGGGAATCGGGAATCGGGAATCGGTAATCGGGAATCGGGAATCGGGAATCGGGAATCGGGAATCGGTAATCGGTAATCGGTAATCGGGAATCGGGAATCGGGAATCGGTAATCGGGAATCGGGAATCGGGAATCGGGAATCGGGAATCGGGAATCGGGAATCGGGAATCGGGAATCGGGAATTGGTAATCGGGAAACAATCTTGTTTAACCGATTACTATGACAACCGCAATCAGCGTGTTTTTATATGATTTGTAAACACAGGTATTGCAGAAATTTGCTTGCATACAAGAGGCAAAAGGCAAGATTGTCAAGAGATTCGGAGTGTTATTTTACAATAAAAAAATACCTCAATGGTTTACATCTCATTTGGAAACCATTGAGCGCGATCGCTAATACAAAAAAATGCCCTAAACAGGGCATTTTGTCAGTTGTCCTACGGAGTAGTGTTTAAAACGTTGTCTTTGTAGTGGTTGTGGTCCCTAAATGCCCACATCACCAAGAATTTCTGTCTTCCAAATCGCTAATTATGCCCCTAAGCAGCCATTTCTTCCATCATCATCGCCATTTGCTGCTTGGCAAGAATGTTTTTCATGTGCTTCTTCACCGTATTGAGGGTAACAAACAGTTCTGCAGCAATCTCTTTGTAGGAGTAATTGACTCGACGCAGTAACCAGACTTCTGCCTCACGGGCAGTTAAGCCATATTTCTGAACTTCAGCTAGGGCTATACTATGAATGGATTGACGTTGGTCTTCGAGGGTAACTATAATATAACGCTGCTCAGATATCCTCAGGTTGAGCCATCTAGCCCGAATCCGAAAGGTTGTGGAGTGACTCGTAGTAATCTCTGAATCTATAATTACAGATTGATGGGCATAGAATTCATCACTTTCTTTCAAGGCTTGGCAGACACGCCAGATTTCTTTAGGCACCACCGTAAAATGTTTGCTGTTCGGAGTAAGTTGCTCACAAAGAACACGAGCGGTTTCATTGCTATGAACCAAATCTCCTTGTGTATTCAGAATTAAAACACCGTCAATAAAACCTTCTAGTACTCCTTGCAGTAGACCATTGTCTAACTGTTGCACCTGAGGAGCGGATTTTTCTAGAGTGTTGGTGAGAGTATACATGGTCTGTTGACGCACTAACTGGATTTAAACTGTTTAGGTGTGCTTGACCCATTAAGAATTAAATTCGCCACGAGTCGCACCTGTTGAATCACACTTGGCTTAGCCATTTGTTACAGCACCTCTC
The DNA here is from genome assembly GCF_010672265.1 of Moorena sp. SIO3A2. Taxonomy (NCBI): domain Bacteria; kingdom Bacillati; phylum Cyanobacteriota; class Cyanophyceae; order Coleofasciculales; family Coleofasciculaceae; genus Moorena; species Moorena sp. SIO3A2. The sequence continues at coordinate 39,051 of NZ_JAAHHC010000052.1, read as the reverse complement.
AACCAGGGTTTTCGCAAAAAAATCCGACAAAAATTTTTTTTGGGCTTTTTTGCGAAAAACCCCCCGATCACTCGTGTAAATAAATACTGGGTGACTTTTGCCATTCCCCAACATTGATGCCTAAGATGTCTAGGGATGGTCAATACTGAGTCCAGTCTTCGGGCTGCCCTTTGTAGCGCTTCTCATGGGGAGTAGAGGTTAGTAGTTAGTGTAAGCATCTACCAACATAAACAACAAACTACTAACAACTAACTTGAGAACCGCTATCGATAGACTAATGCGTACTAAACACGATTGACCGTAGGTCACGCTACGCGATCGCATTTACAACAGGGACATAACCGATGAAAAATCTAGATCGAATACTCCGTCAGCTGATAGTTGAAGCATGTAATCATCCACCATTAAGTCTGGAACGTCGGCAAAAACTGAGCGAGGTACATCTACTAGTGATGAAATCCGGCAAGCTTTGGAAAGAATATAGCTCTTATTATAATGACGCTCTCCAAGAGATGTGGGAATATTGCTGTGGCCATCCTGAAGAGTATGACCCGACTATCAAAGGTGTGATTACTTGGCTCGACGATGAACTAAAAAAGCGACTGAGACGATTTCGAGATGCTGGCTATAGGCAACAGAAGCGGCAAATTACTGGCCTAAGCACAGAGGAAGGTAAAACTATTGACCCTGTAGATAGGGTACCAGCTGCTCCTGATCTACAGCCAGTTATGAAAATATGGCAAAAAACCTTGGATTGGGTTAAGACAGACCCAGACGGAGTATTACGTCAGACTTGCTTTAGGAAACGCCCTGAGATTAATGCCCAAGTCCTAATCCAGCGGCGACTCCCTCCTGATCAGCCTTGGAAAACGATTGCAGCAGAATTTAAGCTAACCCCACCAGAAGCTAAAGATTTGCCCAAATTCTATAACCGTAAATGCTTACCCCTGTTGCGAAAATTCGGTGTATGCCAGGGATATATAGAAGAAAAGTCAAAGACTGGTAGCTCGAAAAGCACCACAAAACCCCAACCTAGGAAAAAATCATGAGACACAACGCCAACATGCTAGCAGATTGGTCAATCCCCATGCCGATTACCCAGTCGGCCCTAGAGATAGCCCAGCAGTTTGCTCAGTACCAACCCACCACGCAAAAGGCTGAACAAGTCTATCTCAACACCCTGGCAGTGTGTGCGGTGAATAACTACTTACGGATTCTGGGTATTCCCACTGACCTAACCGCAGGGGATAGCTGGAATTCAGTAGTGGGCTTGGCTGAAAATGTGGCTGACCTGAGGGTAACCGGTTTGGGGCGCTTGGAATGTCGGCCTGTCAAACCCGGTGATTTGACTTGTCCCATTCCCCAGGAGGTAAGATTTAACCGGATTGGCTATGTAGTCGTTGAGATTGATCAAGACCATACTGAAGCCACGCTGCTGGGATTTTCCGCAACTTCGGAAACCGGTGAATTAGTCATCCACCAATTGCGATCGCTTAAAGATTTACCAGCCTACCTCGATCAATTTCAACCTATGACACAACTCAGTCAATGGTTGGAGCATATCTTTGAAGCAGGTTGGCAGAGTTTGGAAACCCTTTTAGGTAACCAAGGTTCTCAGCCAGCTTTCGCCTTTAGAACCAAGTCTCAGACCATTAAGCGATGTAAACAGATTGAATGGGGCAAACCTAATCAAGGGGTGGCTCTGGTTGTGGAACTCACCCCAGAATCCGAAACGAAGCTGAATGTTCTCCTACAACTCAATCCCATCAATGGTCAAACCTATCTACCCCCCAATCTGCAGTTGCTCTTGCTAGATGAGGAGCAAGAAATGCTGATCAATGCCCAAGCCAGAAACCAGGATCAAGCCATTCAATTGGATTTTAGTTGCGAAGCCGGAGACCGTTTCAGTGTCAAGGTTGCTCTGGATAATGCCAGTGTGATCGAAGAGTTTGTGATCTGAAATTCCCAAATCCGCTGTTCCCGATTCCCTGTTCCCTATTCAGTACGCGCTATAACTAGGAATAACATTAGACAAAATACTGATTTTTGACGGTTGACAGTAAACCGTCAACCGTCAACCGTTAAAAAACTAAGCCAATGGCAAAGCTAGTAACTCTTAAGCTGGATGGGGATTTTGAGGAAGGTTTTCGGGTCACTCTGGAAATTGGCTCAGAAGGCGAAGGTCCGGAAACAGAACTTACTGGCAGATTGCCTCCAGCACCCAATCTAGTCAACCACTATCACGAGTGGCGGTCAACCTATCGCAGTCTGGGGAGCTCTTTGCGGGCAATCAAAATCAAACGAGTGGCAATCGGTGGTTCCATCAACAACCAGAGTCAGGGATTATGCGATCGCTTAAATCGGTGGCTGAAGTCAGAGTTATTTAGTCCACTGCGGGAAAAGTGGTTGGAAAAAGTGGGCACTACCGAAGAAGTCCGGGTGCTGATTCGTACCAAAAATCCCCAGCTCAGGCAGCTTCCTTGGCATCAGTGGGACTTTTTAGAGCGTTACCACCAAGCAGAAATTGCCCTAAGTACTCCAGAGTATGAACAACCAGGCAAATCGAACCAAAGCCGTGATCGACACAAGGTTAGAATTCTAGCGATTTTGGGCAATAGCGAAGGGATTAATATCCAACAAGACCGACAATTATTAGAGAATTTACCCTTTGCAGACATTACCTTTCTGGTAGAAGAACCACGGCAGAAGCTCAACGAAGCCCTGTGGGAGCAACCTTGGGATATTCTGTTTTTCGCAGGTCATAGTGAAACCGAGGCAGGAAGGGGTCGGATTCATATCAATCAGACCGATAGCTTAACCATTGACGAACTCAGAGAAGCCCTCAAAAAAGCCATAGAAAGGGGGTTGTCCCTAGCAATTTTTAATTCTTGTGATGGCTTAGGATTAGCCAATGAGCTAGAACAGCTGCACATTCCCCACATGATTATTATGCGGGAGCCCGTACCGGATCTGGTAGCACAGCAGTTTTTGCAATATTTTCTCAAAGCCTTTGCTAGTGGTAAGTCCTTGTATCTAGCAGTGCAAGAAGCCCGGAAAAAACTGCAAGGTTTGGAAGATCAATGTCCCTGTGCCAGTTGGTTGCCAGTGATTTGTCAAAATCCCGCTGCCATACCCCCAACCTGGCAACAGTTGCGTGGCAATCACCAGCGCCACCTGCTCCAATCGGCCCTGATCGTCAGTGTGGTGGTTACTATTTTAGTCATGGTGATCCGGCAGCTGGGAATGCTGCAGCTTTGGGAACTAAAGGCATTTGACCAGCTGATGCGGCTACGACCTAATCCAGGGGTAGACACCCGTTTGCTGGTGGTTGAAGCCACAGATGCTGAGATCATGCGCTATGGCTATCCCCTCCCAGATCAAACCCTAGCCCAAGTCCTAGACAAGCTAGAGTCTGATCAACCGCGAATGATTGGCTTAGATATCTTTCGCGAACGTCCTAGAGAACCTGGTCACCAGGCATTGAGCCGTCAGTTACAGCAAAATCAGAAATTCATTGCCCTGTGTAGCGCTAGGGAAGCTAACAACCCCAAAAACTCAGGCATCAAACCTCCCTCTGGGGTGCCAGAATCCCGCCTTGGTTTTAGCAATATCATGGCTGACCCTGATGGCATTATCCGTAGGCATCTTGTATTTATGCATCCCTACCACGATGACCCCTGTGCCACCGACCACTCCTTCAGTGCTAGGGTCGCATTGCATTACTTAGCCCAAGACCGAATCAAAGCAAAAACCATTGCTATGAATAAAATACGCTTGGGTAAGACTGTCTTAACAGAGTTGTCAGCTAATGCTGGGGGTTACCACAATCGTGATTATCGGGGGTTCCAGGTGTTACTCAATTACCGGAAAACTGTAGCCCGACGAGTCACTGTCACAGAGGTGCTAGAGGGTAAGGTCAAACCAGAGTGGGTCAAAGACAAAATTGTTCTGATCGGAATAACTGCAAGGATTGCCAAGGATTACCATCTTACCCCCTACAGTGCCCTGGAGTGGCCATACCAAGAAATGCCAGGGGTAATTCTTCAGGCTCAGATGGTCAGTCAGATGATCAGTGCTGGCCTCGGTGAGCGTCCATTATTATCGGTGTGGTCGGTCTGGGGAGACCTGTTCTGGGTTTGGGCTTGGTCAATCATTGGTGCTACCATTGCCTGGCGCTATGGTCGAATACTGTATTGGGGACTCGCTACGGTCACAGCGACAGGGGTTTTATATCTCCTATGCTTTGGTCTATTTACTTTAGGAGTATGGGTACCTCTGGTGCCATCAGCCTTAGCATTGGTAGCCACTAGTGTAATTGTGGTGGTTTACCGGAAACCACTTGGAGGGATCACTCCCTTAGCTCTGGATGGTATAATTATAGGATTTTTATACAGATAAAAATCCTATAATTATTTATACCAGTTATAAATTGTTTGATAAAAAAATTTATACAAACTGAATATTATGGCCAGAATATACCGTATTTTAAGTAAATTTTTAAGTAAATTTTTAAGTAAGTCCAGGACACTCAGCAACGAACCACTGAACAAAGTGAGTTTGATTGTGATTGTGGTGATTGATATTTTTATCTTAATCAATGTGTTTACAGGACTGAATGATATTAGCACATGGCCGATGAGTCCTGCTCAGACTTATCCATGTTATTACCAGTGGAACAATTACCGTAGACAAACTGATCAAGATAAAGACTATAACATTATTAGCCGTTCATTGGGATCAACTAGTTTTAAACAATCCTATCAACAAGCTGAAGAAGGACATCTGGGTAAAGTTTTTACAACCTGTTTGAAGTATGCAGAATACAAAGATAAGATTAACAATCCCGAAAACCAGAAAACTGAAAAAGCTATTAACCAAAAAAAATCAAAAATAAGTACCATTAAACGGGCTAATAACACCATTCGTGAACAATATGATTCCACACTCTTAGAAAAAATTGCCGGTCAATCTCGTCAGCAATCAATTAATCAAGTCAGTGCTGAACAAGCCAAACAAAAGTTAGAGCAAAATAATCGTAATATTTCTAGACTTCAACAGGAAATTAATAATCTTAAAAATGAACTACTTTCCAGACCGGAAAGTGTTAGTTTTATAGATTTTATTAAGGATGAGAATAAATTTAAGACAATCCGCAAAAACTATCAACAGGCATCTTTCTGGTATCCAAGTATCCAATTTGCTTTTCAATCGCTCTTTCTGCTGCCGCTGATTTTTATCGCCCTATCCATTCATAAATTTACTCAACGAAGAGGATATGGACTGATCGCGCTGATTAGCTGGCATTTGCTGGTAATATTTTTTATACCCCTAATCTTTAGAATCTTTGAGTTCCTTCAAGTTGGCGCTATCTTTCAATTTATCTTTGATATAATTAGTGAAATTTTCGGCAGGTTACTTTTCCTAGTCAGTTATGTTTATATCTTGTTTATTCCATTGATTGGTTTTGGAATTATCAAGTTTTTTCAAAAAATTGTATTTAATCCTAAACTTCAGGCAGCTAGCAGAGTCAAAAAATTACTCTGCATCAATTGTGCCAAGAAAATTAAACCCGATGATCACTACTGTCCCCACTGCGGTTATTATCAATATGTTGAATGCCAAAGTTGCCACAATATTACTTACAAATATTTACCTTACTGTAAACATTGTGGCGCTTGCCAAGATTCCGTAGTGGATTAAGGTTATTTCTCAGGGATTAGATCATGTCCGGTTGAATACTTACACAAGGCGCGAAAGGAAGGCAGAGGTAAGAAGGAAGAAGGGAGAAGTAAAGGAGTAAGGTTTCAAGGGTAATGGTGTTTTATGAGTAATTATCCTGATATAATATTAAATATTGAAACAGGGAACAGGGAGCAGGGAGAATTGTCTACTCCCAACTCCCAACTCCCAACTCCCAACTCCCAACTCCCAACTCCCAACTCCCAACTCTTTTCCTTGATTGGGAAGATAATGTGAGCTATGAAAATCAAACTTATTATGAATTAATGCAAATAAAGAGTTTGCTTAAATTTATTAAAGAAATCTGGACAGCAGAAAATTTTCTGCCAGAATAGTAATATTCCTATCACTCAGCAACGGGAGATCTGACAGTGAAATCTGAAATTCGCTACAAGCCGGCCTTTGCAGCAATTTTTGTCACTCTCGATCCTGGTGAGAGTATCACTGCTGAGGCAGGGGCAATGACCAGTATGGATGCTCAGCTTACCATGAAAACTCAATTTTCTGGTGGCTTCTTCTCTGGCTTGCTCAAGAAATTCTTTGGTGGAGAGTCTTTATTAGTCAATACCTTTAGCAATCAGACTCAGCAACCATTGAACCTAGTTCTTACTCAGTCCATAATTGGCGATATTGCTGGTGTGGAATTAGGAGAACGCAGTCTGTGTTTTCAACCCGGTGCTTATATTTGCCATACTACTGGGGTTAAGCTGGGTGTTCGGTGGGCAGGTTTTAAGAGTTGGTTTTCTGGTGAAGGACTATTTAAACTGAAAGTCAGTGGTAAGGGCACAGTTTTCTTTGGTGCTTATGGTGGTCTTACTCGCAAGGACATTAATGGGGAATTTATTGTTGATACTGGTCATTTAGTGGCCTATGAACCAGGAATTATGATGAATATTGGGTTAGCTGGTGGCTTGTTGGGGTCTGTAACTTCTGGAGAAGGCTTTGTGAATCGGCTCAGGGGTCAGGGTGAGATTTATCTACAGTCTCGTAGTGTTGATGGTTTAGTCAAGTATTTACGTCCTAAGGTTTAGCTTCCTAATCCTTTACTATACCGTAGCCAAACCACTACATCTTTAACACTATCCTTCCTAAATTTCGTTATAAAAATGGAAATAGAACTATTACATCAACCAGATAGTGCGATCGCTCGCGTTGTTCTGGATGAAAATCAAGAATTCGTGGCAGAAGCAGGCTGTATGATTGCCATGAGTGGCTACATCAATGCCAGCACTACTTTACGACAAGGTAAAGGAGGTGGTATTTTTGGTGGATTAAAACGCTTGGTAGGTGGTGAATCACTGTTTTTAAGTGTTTTTCGCTCTCCTGTTGGTGGTGGCGAAATCTTTCTAGCGCCCAAATTCATAGGTGATATTTTAGTTTATCAAATGAATGGTCAAGAGTTGGTAGTGCAGGCGACTTCTTATCTTGCCAGTGAATCAGGTGTTGATATTGATTTAGGCTTTCAAGGTTTTAAGTCCCTGTTTTCTGGCGAATCAATTTTTTGGTTGACTATTAGTGGTTATGGTTCTGTATTGCTGAACTCATTTGGGGCAATTTATGAAGTCCCAGTGGAAGGTGAGTATATCGTTGACACCGGTCATATTGTTGCCTTTGAAAAAAGCCTGAACTTTGAGATTACTAAACCTGGCTCTAGCTGGATTGGTGCTTTTCTAGGTGGAGAAGGGCTGGTTTGCCGATTTAAAGGGCAGGGTAAAGTCTATTGTCAAACCCACAATACTGGTGCTTTTGGTCGGCAAGTTGGTACTCAACTACCACCACGATAATTACCTGGACGGAAATAAAGATTGTTGCTTGAAGTAGGGAGTAGGGAGTCGGGAGTCGGGAGTCGGGAGTCGGGAGTAGGGAGTCGGGAGTCGGGAGTCGGGAGTCGGGAGTAGGGAGTCGGGAGTCGGGAGTCGGGAGTAGAGTTATAGCAGTCGCCAGGGTAATTAGGACATGACAAAAGTCTCAAACTACAGTTTGGCTTGAGTTTAACTTCTGACTTCTGACTTCTGACTTCTGACTTCTGCTATACTTCCCGTGAATTCATAATTATTTACACAGTATTGTTTACTATCCATTGCTATTAGTTATAGCAATACATAATAATAGATAGGCCATAAAAATCATGAAAAAAATTGACTACGAAATTGAGCATTCTCCCGCTTATGCCTCTTTGATTATAAACTTAAAGGCAGACCAAACAGTCTTAATTGAATCAGGAGCAATGGCAGCAATGGACTCAAGTATCTCGATGAAGTCCAAAGTACGAGGTGGCTTGATGACAGGACTGGGTCGGATGGTAAGTGGTGAATCATTTTTTGTTAGTGAGTTTACTGCTGAAAAAGAGCCTGGGCAAATTTATGTCTCGCCAGGAGTGCCTGGAGATATTCAGCATTACTACCTGAGAAACCAGGGTTTAATGGTACAGTCTTCAGGATTTGTTGCCTGTAGTCCAGAAATAGAAATTGACACGCAATTTCAAGGCTTTAAAGGCTTCTTCAGTGGCGAGTCTTTGTTCCTGATTCGAGCTACAGGCCAAGGGGATTTTTGGTTTAGTTCTTATGGAGCAATTGTAGAAATTCCAGTGGCGGGTGACTATGTAGTAGACACTGGCTATATCGTGGCATTTGAAGATACTCTAAATTACCAGGTTGAGGTGCTGGGTGGTTTATCATTTCGAGGTCTTAAAACTGGAGTTTTGGGTGGAGAAGGGTTAGTCTGTCGTTTCAGTGGTGAAGGACGCTTATGGATTCAATCTCGTGAGCTTTATGGGTTAATTAATTTTTTAAATCCTTTCCGTCCAACTAAGAGTGACTAAGAAATTGGTAATAGCTAAATAGCAAGCTAATCACTAATCCCTAATCACTAATCGTAAGCATTCAGCCATTAGCTATCAGCTATCAGCGTGTCGCGTATCAGCTTAAGCGCTACGCGCACGCGATCGCGTTCAGCTATCAGCTATGAGCTATCAGCTATTGGCCTAGGGCCAATGGCTTTTCCCCAGACTTTCAATTTTATTTTAAGCTGACGGCTGACAGCTGACAGCTGACGGCACCTCAAGTAGCGTGCGCTTCGCGCATATGCTTACCACTAATCCCTAATCACTAATCCCCCATCACTAATTATGCCCTCTCCAGATATACCTCAGAGTCGCAACCCACCACCAAGTAACCGCCAACTATTGATTTTATTGGGGCTATTTATCAGTTTTATTGTGGGGGTTATTTGGCTGTTGAACTTGCTGATCAACAGTCTAATTGGGCTAATTCCTCCTAGTGTCGAGCAAAAGCTGGGAGCTGTAATCGTTCCGGTTTATGAGCAGCAGGCTCAACCATCACCAACTCAAGAGACCCTCAATCAACTGTTGGCGCGATTGGAAAAACAACTACCGCCAGAGCAATCTAAACAACGAGATTACCGGGTGCTTTATCTACCAGAGGACACAGTAAATGCCTTAGCACTACCGGGGGATGTGATTGTGGTGTACGCCGGTTTTTTGAAACAGGTCGAGTCAGAAAATGAGTTGATGATGGTATTAGGACATGAGTTGGGTCATTTTGCTCACCGAGATCATTTGCGGAGTTTGGGACGAAGATTGCTGGTGCGGACAGCGATCGCTTATTTTGTTGGTGATGTAGGAGCCCTAGAATCTTTGGCTATTTCCGGATTGGCAACACTCTCTAAGTCGAAATTTTCCCAGTCCCAGGAACAACAGGCGGATGAGTTTGGCTTAAGGTTGTTGCAGCAAACTTATGGTCATGTCGCTGGCGCAACAGATTTTTTTGCGAGAATGAGTCACAAACGAGGAGCGTCCTGGGATTTTTTATCAAGTCACCCATCTCCGGGTAAGCGAGTTACCCGACTACAGCGTCTGATTAAGGAACAAAATTATCCTCTCAAGGAGCGATCGCCTCTCCCGGAAAATCTGAATCAATCTCACCTGATATCAAGTCCAGTTGAATACCCATATTAAACGAGGGCAGAAGGCAGCTATGCTGAAGGCAGCTATGCTGAAGGCAATTGGATGGGGATTTAAACCCCATCCAATTGTGGACACCGTAAAGACGGTGGGGTTTTATAGCGCGTAGCGCTATATAGCACTACCGATTAAGGTTAGGACATTTATACAAGCTTAAAAGCTGTTGTAGTCCACTTTTGCCTTTTGCCTTTTGCCTTTTGCCTTGCGCGTAGCGCTATATCATCCAGCGATCGCTCTGTGTTTTTCGTACTACAAATCGAAGTGCGAAATCTGTTCCCTGATCCGAAGTTACCTGCTCGGAAGTCCCTACTCCCTAAAACCGAGAACCTTGTACCTCACCCAATTGACAAATCCTATTGGGTTTCTAAATGAGATGTAAACCTAGAAGGTCTTTTTTTTTATCCAATAAAACGCCGGATATCTTTCCCCTCTTGCTTCTTGCTTCTTGCCCCTTGCCTTTTTCTAAGGGTAATCGTTCACAACTCAAATGGATCCGGATCTGATCTCAAACACCAAGGAAACTAGAATACCTAAGCAAATTTTGCTTCAAAAAAAAATTTTTCTGATCATCTGCGAAAAGTTGGCTTGAGAGGCGCTGTAACAAGTAGCAATGAAAAAACGCCGCCTGGGCCGGTGTTTGATGAATTTCTAGAAAAGGTGTATTCTCAAATGATTAATTTGCTAAAGCAGCTTTGGACAACACTAGTTTCCTTCACTCTCAACATCAGAAAGCGCTGGCAACAATTAGCAGCAACGATACTGAAGGTATTCAAGGAACTAAGCGATAGTAATTCTCAGCCGATTGACCAGCAATCATCATCCCAAGAATCCCAAGAATTCAAAAAACTATCACAATCATCACAACTAACGATAGTAATGAATTACACACCACCGAATGATGGAGACGGACCTCCCAGTGAAACCGGAGACGCCGGATCTCTCTGGAAATTGTACCAGCTAATCCATGAAAATCCTGAGTTTAGTAACCCACAACTGTTACCAATATCAGCATCAAGACAACTACAACTATCACAACTACAGATGGTAAATACTTTCACACCACCCAATGATGGAGACGGCCCCGTAGGTGACGGCGAAAACGCCGGATCATTCTGCAAATTTCACCAGGTAATTGATGAAAATCCTGAGTGTACTGACCCACAAGCATCTAGTGTTACCAAGTCGTCTTCAGGTCAATCAACCTTGCCCTCTGACCCTGTCTCGCCCAAACCTGAGTCAAAACAATTGTCAACTGTCATGAGTTGGAATCCATTCACAGATTACAATCCACCGAAAGATGGCAAGGGACCCGTCGGTGACAGCAAAGATGCAGGTAGTTCTTGGCGCAGATAGTAGTTACTGAGTTTAAGTATACCAGTTTTCTATTCCTTAAAGTACTTTTTTCCTGGGTTTTAGAGAATAGGGAGTAGCGATGTAGTCGCTGCTCCCTATTCTCTATCCCCTGTTCAACACTTCTGGGAAAAAGCCAGCTTCCAAAACCTGCTCCTGAGCAAAAGAACACTCACAAGGAAAAGTGCTCAACTTAATCCCAGTTTCCTGGGCTGCCTTAATCCGAGCCTTCTGATAACTTTGCTCAAAGACCTCTGGCAAAAACGCTACGGTGCGCGCCTCCTAGGGCGAGTAAATCGCCCTTGGGTCGCACCGTTTTAAACTAGGACTATCCTCCAGCAATTCTTCCAAAGCGATACGCTGTTCAGTGATAGTATTGATCCAACTATCGCTCCTTTTCCCTGGTTGATACATCCACTTCAGTAAATGCATCAGCAACACAATCAAGCGACTTTTTAACTCGCGCTTTTCCCGTTTACCCATGCTTTCGACTTCTTCAATCAGATTCGCTACATCAACTTGGGTAAACTCACCCTCCCGTAACTGTTGCGCAGTTGCCTCGGTCCATAAGTAAAAGTCTTGCTGATAAAGGTTGTGGGTTGTTGTCATCGCTCATTTCCCCAATTAATTGATGCTAGCATTTGGAGACTCCCCGCTCTTACCTAGACGGGGATTTTGATTTGTTTGGCGATCCCAATTCTTAAGCCGCTACACAATAATTTCATGCTAAGAATTCAGCTGTCAGCTGTCAGTGGTCAGTGGTCAGCCTTTAGCTCAATACCTTTAGTGGTGCGTTACGGGGCGGGCTATCTCAACCCTGGCTACGAGGTGGAAAATGAGGGCGAGCCCTTCCCTAACGCACCCTACGCCTCACTTCCCACCCTCCCCACCTACATCTATGGTCTTAATTCAAATCATTGATATTAATTTACCTGCCCTGTTGCACAAAACCCGATTGTAGAATATAAACTATAAATAGTCAAATAAATTTAGGTAAACTACTGCTACAAGACCACCGGAGAAGGTAATGTCCCTAGGAAAAAAACTACGAGAACGCCGTGAAAGTCTAGGTTTAACCCGCATACAAGTTGCTAGAGCCTGTGATGTGGTAGAGTCTACAGTGATTAACTGGGAGGCGGATCGGCACAAGCCTAAGCTCTATCCAGAACAGACTAAAGCCTTGTGTGATATTTTAGATCTCAAAGTTGAGGATCTGCTCCAGTAACATGTAAGGTTATACCCAAAGCACAGGATGGCTTTGTGCGATCATTTCATACTCATCTATAGTGCTGCGGATAGCAATAACTATATCAATTACCCTGCCGTCGCCACCAAGCACGGACTAGTTGAATGTCTTCGTAGGAGTAACGTTCTCCTAAATATTCCCGTACTTTTTTTAGATACTGATCACCCACTTTTTCAATTGCTTTGATAATTGGCTCATGACGTTCCAATGGTACCAGTCGTTTTAAATCCACTGGCTGATTCATTTCAATTAATTGGCTCAAATGATCTATTATAGTCCTGGTAGTATATCCTCGTTGTTGAGCAATTTCCTCTACACTTAACCCTTGTTGATAGAATTGCAGGGTTTTCATATGGGTACTGGAGGGCAGGGGTTCTGGTAGTTTTTGCTCTTGACAAAATGCCTGAATTTCTGAAACAAATTGCTCGCCATACTGGGTAACTTTATACTGAGTAACACCAGAAAGTTTCCCAAAGTTCTCTAAGGTTTTGGGTTTCAGCTGTGCCATTAGTTTCAGTGTGGAATCAGCAAAGACCACATAGGGTGGAATCGATTGGCGATCAGCGAGCTGTTTCCTTAATTTCCGCAGTTTCTCTAGCAGAATCTCGGCTTCAGCTACTCTGGGGTTAATTTCCCCTAAGGCTTTTTCTACAGATGACTGGGGAATGGCAACATAAACAGAACGTTGTTTGCGCAGGATTTCCCAACTTAGTTTATTGAGCTTCAGCACAGAGTAGCCATCGGTGGTTTGGTTTACTAATCCCTGGTGCAAAAGCGATCGCACTAGAATTTTCCAAGCCTCTGCAGTTTTATCTTTACCAATACCATAAGTAGAGAGTAAGTGATGGCCATATTGCTCAATTTTCTTACTTTTTGAGCCCCGCAACACTTGAATAATGTGGTTCATGCCAAACCGTTCCCGACACCGGGCTACACAAGAGAGGAATTTTTGAGCTTCAATGGTCCAATCTTCTAGTGGCTTAGGATAGCAACAGTTATCACATTTCTCACAATTCCCTGGAAACCGCTCACCAAAGTAGCCCAGCAAAATCCGGCGGCGACAATCTGTGCCTTCTGCGTAGTCAACAATCTGATTTAACTGTTGATAGGCAATCCGTTGTTCCTTGGGATCGGGCTTTTGATCAATCAGATAATGAAGTTTTGAGATATCACTAGCGCTATATAAAACGGTACATGTGGCTGGTTCCCCATCTCGCCCTGCTCGTCCCGATTCCTGGTAATAACTTTCGATGTTACGAGGTAAATCGTAGTGAATCACAAACCGTACATCTGGCTTATTGATTCCCATGCCAAAGGCTACCGTAGCTACGATTATCCGCACATCATCCCGGATAAACCGATTTTGATTGGTTGCCCTAGCCTTATCCGTCATTCCACCATGGTAAGGTAGGGCAGAAATACCATCATTCTGTAACCGGAAAGCGACTTCTTCTACGGAACGGCGGCTCGTACAGTAGACAATACCAGAACCTTGGTGAGAACGGATCTGTTTTAATAACTGTTGATAGCTTTGCCGTTGTTTTGGTTGAACGTCGTAGTAAAGGTTAGGACGGTTGAAACTAGCGATGTGAACCTTGGGCTGTCGCAATTCCAGTTGTTGGATAATGTCCTGTTGGACTCGATTAGTAGCAGTAGCGGTCAGCGCCAGCACTGAGCTATTAGGATAGCGGTTACGTAATAGTTTTAGTTGGCGATAGTCTGGGCGGAAATCATGCCCCCATTGTGAGACGCAGTGAGCTTCATCAATGGCAAAGGTGGGAATACCGATTTGCGATCGCACTCTATCCAAAAATGGGATAAACTGTTCTGCCAGTAACCGTTCTGGTGATACGTAGAGTAATTTTATCTTACCCTCAAGGATAGCAGCTTCCCGCGATCGCATTTGTTGGAAGCTCAAGGTACTATTGATAAACGTAGCCCCAATCCCATTATCTTCCAAAGACGTCACTTGGTCTTGCATCAAGGAAATCAGAGGAGATACCACAACGGTTAATCCCGGTTTCAGTAGAGCTGGCAGTTGGTAGCACAAGGATTTACCACCGCCAGTGGGCATGATAATCAGTAAATCCTGATTTTGCAGCGCCTCTTCAATAATCTGTTGCTGTCCTGGCCGAAAACAGTCGTGACCAAAAAAATGTTTAAGGGCATGCTCCAGGGATGGCGACTGTTCCATGGTCGTGAGGGGATTGCGATCAGTTGATTGTTGGGATAAGATTATTATGCCTAAAAACTATAACATAGAGCGCTACTCCCTATTCCGTACCTACAACCAAATCCCACAGCACATCAATACCACTGCCCACATAGTCGGAATCTTGGTGTTGTTCAATCCATTCAATCACAGCAGGGAGAATATGATTGGATGTTTTGCCCAAATTGCCCAAGGCTTGGGCTGCGCTGCTACGCACAAAAGAATCATTATCCTGAAGCAGAGCTAGTAGGGCGTTGACTACAGCTTCTGAGCTGTTTCCCAATTTGCCCAAGCCTATGGCTGCCCCTTGACGCACATAAGAGCGATCATCCTGAAGCAGAGCTAGTAGGGCGTTGACTACGGTTTCTGAGTTGTTGCCCAAGTTGCCCAAGCCTATGGCTGTCTTCCCACGAACATAAGAGTGATCATCCTGAAGCCTTGCTAGAAGGGCATTGACTACGGTTTCTGAGCTGTTGCCCAATTTCCCCAAGGCTCTGGCTACCTGCCCACGCACATTAGACTGATCATCCTGAAGCCGTGCTAGAAGGGCGCTGACTAAGGTTTCTGAGCTGTTACCCAATTTACCCAACCCTCTGGCTGCTTGACCGCGCACAAAATAATTATCATCTTGAAGCCTTGGTATTAGGGCGCTGACTACGGTTTCTGAGCTGTTGCCCAAGTTGCCCAAGCCATAAGCTGCCCTCCAACGCACAAAATAATCATCATCCTGAAGCCGTTCTATAAGGGTGCTGACTAAGATTTCTGAGCTGTTGCCCAAGTTGCCCAAGGCATCGGCTGCACTCACACGTACATCAGGATCGGGATCCTGAAGCCGTGCTAGGAGGGTGCTGACTACAGTTTCTGAGCTGTTGCCCAATCTGCTCAAGGCATCGGCTGCCCACCCACGCACATTAGAATTCTCATCCTGAAGCTTTGCTAGGAGGGTGATGACTACAGTTTCTGAGCTGTTGCCCAATTTACCCAAGGCTCTGGCTGCCCTCCAACGCACATCAGAATTCTCATCCTGAAGCTTTGCTAGGAGGGCGTTTATTACAGTTTCTGAGCTATTGCCCAATTTATCCAAGGCATCGGCTGCACTCACACGCACATCAGAATTCTGATCCTTTAGCTGTGCTAGCAATATTGTAATTACCTGATCCTTTTCCCCTAACTCGGCTCGATAGTGGAGCAATCGGCACTCATTAATTCGATCGGATTGCTCTTTCAACAATGCCAATACCTGTGCTTGAAAATCCGTTTCATATAAACTACAAATTACCTGAAAAACCTCCTCGCGAATCTTCTTGGCAACCCGATTTTTACTAGTCACCTCCAACTCAACCAACCGCTCCAAAATCTCTTGCACCAACCCACGATCAGCACCACGCAAATTTTTCGGGTCTTCTGCCAAACAACTACCAGCAAACAACAAATCACGATGCAACCACTGCTCATAGTTACTAGTATTATTCAAAACTGCCCGAATCGCCCTCGCTGCCTTTTTCGGTTTTTGCTGTGCTATCAGCAATAATAACACTTCGCGCCAGTGGGAGTCATGCAAATGCTCCCGAATCTGACTCAAAACAATCTCAAAATCTCCCTCATTATCCGCCTGATAGTCAATCTCTTCAGCACACAAATATTCCTGAAAGGTCTTATGGACAAAAGCGTAACAATTTTGCCCTTGCTCATTCAACAAACCAGTGCGATCGCGAATCAAGGTTACAAATGCTTCGGCTTCTTCTTCAGCTTGGTATAACTGCACCTGCTTCAAGGTTTTAATCTGCTGACTCAACTGATCAATCAACTCATCTTGGTTAATCAAGGTGCCACCTTCATTATTGCCAACATTTCCCTGAGTATGAATCCAATAAGCCAACAATTCCATCAATCGGCGTAAATCATATAAATCTAGATACTTAAATATTCCATGACTGCTGATTTCTTTGTTAGCATCCCAAGAGGTTAACAACGTCTTGACAGCACAATTATAAAGCTCAAACCGTTCCTTAGGTAATATAGCTTGATACCGATGAATCAATGCAATAATTGTTAACAATAACGGATTCCGTGCCAATAGCTTAATCCTGTCATTATCATCCAGCGCCTTTCGTAAACTATGCTTGCGCCTTTCAGCTTCGGCTTGATCTTGAAACCTGCTGTTATACCAGTTATCAATAAATGCCGAAATCTTCTGGTCATCAAAGGGTTCAATTTGATAGTGGGGAAATTCCTCAGTGTGGAAAAAGTCGCGTCGATAACCAGCCGGTCTAGATGTAATAATAGCGCGATTTCTGTCAAACTGTCCCAAAAAATTCTCGATCCGCCTGACTACATCATTCCGTTTAGCCTCTTCTGCCACTTCATCCAAACCATCTAGCAATATCAACGCCCTACCATCAGACAACCAATGCTCAAAAAATCCCACTGGTAACGGTTTCACTGCCATGGTGTTTTCAGCAAATACCCGAGCATAGTCGATCAAGCTTTTATCGAGATTTATGGCAAAATCTCGCATCCTAATTAAAATCGGTAGCCAATCCGTATCACCATCTAATCCTAAAATCTCAGGATTTTGCTGAGCCAACATTACTGCAAAATAACTCATCAAGGTGGTTTTACCAGAGCCTGGCGCACCCAATATCACTACTCGTCTTGATTGACTTTGGCTCAATAACTGCTCCGCCAATAATTTCCGGCCAGTCGTCTTTGCTAATAGTGCTATTTCTGACGTTTCCCCACTACTAGCTGCTAACAAATCCCGTTCCCAAGCGCCAACAGTTGATACGTCTTCCACCACATCTGGCATTACAAAGATTTGGGCTAACTTCTCCGATTTTTCTACTTCTTGCCCAGGCACAGCAATGCCAGCAAATTTAACATCATCAAACCAGTTAGCTAGCTGCTCACAATAATCCTGTTTAGCTACCTGAAATTTTAGATAAGTATCGGTCTGCTGGAAATAAGCATTAATAAATTTCTCTATCCAAGGCTTAATACTATCTTGATTCAGTTTAATGTCATTGGCTTCACCTTGCTGTTGAAATACCCTGATTAAAATCTCCCGATCAGGCTTACCGTGATTAAGTAGCGGTTTCTGTAATTCCGCCACAACAGCAGAATTAGTAAAATAATCCCCCAAAAACCGATTAACTCCATTCCAGCCATCCGGTCTAGCGTGAAAAAATAAGCGCTGGCTCGGATCCCGTTGTTTTTCCCATTCTTTAACTGCCGCTTCGCCCGCTTTGATTGCCTTCTCTACATCGCTTTTAGTCAGAGCTTGACTTAAGCTATCCCATCCTTGTCCCGAAACAATCTCTAACAACGATTCCCCTATTTTCGGGATTGCCCAACCGGCTAATACTGACAAGGGTTCTATCATTTATCTCTAGTTATCGTTAAATAGTTTAATTATAGCAATTTAGGGAGTAGGGAGTAGGGAGTAGGGTTTTTTGCGTGGGTTTGGATCCCCCTAAATCCCCCTTAATAAGGGGGACTTTCCAGATCGATTTCCGGACTCCCCCCTTAATAAGCAGGGCTGTTTCAAAGTCGGACTAAAATTCCTGGGCGAGAGGCTCAAAGCCCCTTATGGTAAGCAAATTACTGTTTTTTTATACTATTGGGTTTAATAATATAAAAACAGGGGCGAAATCGCTGCCACTCGGGAGCTTCAGCGAACCAAAAAATTTAAAATGAAACAGCCCTGCCCCCTTAATAAGGGGGACTTTCCAGATCGATTTCCGTGCTCCCCCCTTATTAAGGGGGGCTGGGGGGGATCGAGCTAGTAAATGCGATAGAAAATTCGATGCTCTGAAAGATAAGCTACGCGAACACATAATTATTCTATCAAATTAAATGCTATCCCAGAATTAAACTCTAAACTTAAATGCTATCCCAGTATTACAGTATTAATTTTATAAAATTGATGCTCTAAACTAACCGATAAGTGATGGCATAGCAGCTCCAATATACTTTTGAATCTAAGAGATTGAGCGAAGGTCACGCTACGCGATCGCTTTTTTTCAATTAACAAAAAAATCATCAAAAAAATTACCGTTATACCCCCTCCCGTCAAAAAAAAGTTCAAAAAAAAAATTTTTTAATTACTTGACAATGCCAATAATAGTTTATAAGATAAAGTTGTTAAACAATACAACAACAACTTTAATTATGGACATCGAAAACTTTCTCCCAAATTTTGAGTATAATCCCAACAATCCTAGTTTCCCGGAATTATCTGGCCAAGGGCAGCCAGGACGGGAGCAAATCAAACATATATTGATCGGTTCTCCCAAAACCGTGCGGGTCACAATCTATAATCTTTATAGCCGTGGCTACGCACAAGTTCATGAGTGGAGCACTCCTCAACCTACCGGAAATCCTGGTGAGGTGATCAGTATATTGATTCGATATCTGTTGGTAGATTAAGATAGCAAATTGGATGGGATGCCAATCCCTCTCTTGATGCAGTCGCTCATGGGGGAAACCCCCAAGACCGCTTAGGTGCGCTTTCCGTTGGCGAATTAAATTCGCCACGGGTCGCACCTCTGCATCGCTGGCGACAGGTCAAAACTCAGGAGAAAGTACGAAGTCTAAAGTATTAAACCTAAGTTGGTATGTTGTTGATTTGGTGAACATATAGTCAAGGATCATAGGGCTCTTGACTATTACAAAAAATCATTCGGTCAAGCATTGGAATTAACCAGGACTTGACCGAATTTTTTTTTGTTGAGGGAGTCGGGAATAGGGAGTCGGGAGTCGGGAGTAGCAATGCAATAGTTTTAGGACTTACGAAGTTTACTTGGTTTTGCCCCCCTAACCCCCCAATTTTGGGGGGGAATGATGTCAAAGTCCCCCAGAATTGGGGGATTTAGGGGGCTTTGCGTAAGTCCTGAGTTTTTTAAAACCACCCACATCACCCCTAGCGGTAATGCAATAGTTTTTTGAATCACACTACCCACACTTACCACGCTTAAACCCCTATAAACACTCTCCACCCCTAGTATTTTTTTAAAAATCCTGTTATAATAACAATATCGTTAAAGCAATGGTTTTACCGCCATGATGATTTCTACCGCACAAGCCGCTGAATTACTAGGTGTCTCTGCCACTCGCGTCCGTTTCCTGTTGAGCAAAGGCAGAGTCAAAGGAGCTTATAAAGTGGGTAGAACTTGGGTGATTCCCTTATTTGACGGTATGCCAGTGGTCACTCCCGGTACTCGTGGACCGAAGCGGAATTGGTCAAAGCGTACACAGTACACTAAAGCTGTGATCCACGTGAATCAGAAAGTCATTCGCCAAAATCACAACACTGGCGAACGCAATCCCGTGATTACCGTAAAACGCGGCACTAAAAACATTTACGGTCATACGGTCGAAGTCAATGGCCCTTGTCGGGTGATGTATCGCCCAGATAATCCCCTAAATTGTGGAGCACGGGTATGGATTGAGACGATTTCTGATTTTAAGGTGAGCTGAGGCAGGTCTAAACTATTAGTTATAGCGCTATGCCCTGGGAATGGGGAATAGCGATCAGTCATGCATGGTCGAGAGGCTTAAAGCAATGGGAATGCATTCAAAGGTAGCCGGGTTTATAGGAGGTGAACTGTTTTTAGAAATTCGGCGCTGTCAATTGCCTTACTTTATTCCCAAAGAATGCGTGATCAAACCACAAACAGAGTCTGGGTACGAACCAGATGTAATCGTTTTAGACAAGCAAAGGGTTACCGATAGCGAACCACGGTGGGAAAAGGAATCCATTATCACACGGGGGTCTTCTGTTCGTTTAGTTGTACAAGTGGTTTCAACAAACTGGAGCGACGATTACGCTTTGAAACTGGAAGATTACGAATCTTTTGGAATTGCTGAATATTGGATTGTTGATTATTTAGATTTAGGCGGTCGGCGATTTATCGGCAATCCTAAACAACCTACTTTATCGGTCTACCAATTGATAGATGGCGAATATCACGTTAATCAGTTCCGAGGAGCTGACCGTATTTTATCGCCAACGTTTCCAGAATTAAAGTTAAATGCTGAACAAATTTTTCAAGCGATCGCTTAATCGCCGTATAGCAGTTTTCAAGTGGGTTAGGTAAAGAGTCCTAAGTTTTAGGGAGTAGGGAGTAGGGAGTAGGGGTAATAAAATTGAATGTATCTCATAACTATCAAAAACCCTATGGCATTTTTAGTTGAGATGCCAACATAGGCTTGAGGTAAACAGGGAATAGGGAATAGTAGGAAAGAGATGCGATGGTGCGTTCGCGTAGCGTGACCGTAGGTCAATCGCAAAAGTGCGGAAGCGTTCGCGCAGCGTGGCCTATGGCCAAGCGTGATCCCGTAGCGGCTCGTACCGAGCATCCCGTAGGGGCTGTTTGATGAGCATCCCATTGGCATTAACCGTTGTGTCTACGCATTTGACACTGTAGTGCTTAACCCCTGTTCCCTGTTCCCTGTTCCCTGTTCCCTGTTCCCTGTTACCCATTAGGATTAACGGTTCTGCTTAAGCAGTTAATCGAAAATTGTAACAATATGAATTTAAGATTTGGTTAATTAAAGGTAAAATCAGGTGGACATTGGGAGTATAGATAGTAATTCAGATGCTCAAAGTAGGAACCTTAGTTCGAGTGATTTATCCTGACTATGTTGCAGGTCTTTCGGGTCGTATTGAAGCACAGGAAGAATCCGGTCGTTGGATAGTCAGATTAGAGGAAAATCCCTTTGAGCAGAATGATCAAGCATTTATATTATCTCTAGATGAGTCAGACTTTGAAGTAATTAAGCCTCCTTCATCCTAGTCAAGCTAGTTATCATATTTTCTAGTGATCAGATTTTCCATCTCCACCAACCATGAAACACCAGATAAATATAAATGAGTTCAAGAAAAACGTCAAAGCTGACTTTAACACCAGACCAAACTATGATCAAGGAAGCTTTCACCCTCGGCTAGCCAAGGGTCTAGTAGAAGTATCCCACCTGCAAACTGGACAACGAATTCTAGATATGGCTACCGGTACAGGTTTAGTAGCAATTCTAGCTGCCAAAATTGTCGGTGCTTCTGGAGCTGTTGTCGGTGTAGATATTTCCTCAGGCATGCTCAATTTAGCCCAACAAAAAGTTAAAGCCGAAGGTATCAACAACATCAAATTTATAGAAGCAGATGCAGAAACTATCAACTTCCCAGATAATAGTTTCGATAGGATTCTATGTTCTTCAGCCATTGTATACTTAACAGATATCCCTGCTGCGTTACGGCAGTGGTATCGCTTCGTAAAACCAGGAGGATTAGTCGGATTTTCCTGTTTTGCAGCAAAGGCCTTTCCTACAGGGGGTCTGTTTAGAGAAAAAGCAGGAGACTATGGCATTGTAATTCCTAATCCCAATGGACCCCTTGGTAGTCCCGAGAAATGTCACCAGCTACTCACCGAAGCAGGTTTTCAAGACATCAACGTCAAAACCGACCAACTTGGTTACTACAGCAGTGATACTCAAACAGTAGCAGCAAACTCTTGGCGGGGAAACTCAAAGAGTGCCTTTGGCGCGGAAGTTTTCCAGCTTTCTCCAGAGAAATTAGCACAATTGAAAACTGAATTTTTTGTAGCCGTTGAGCAATTAGCCACACCACAAGGCATTTGGATAGATATTACAACGTTTTTTGTTTGCGCCAGGAAATCGGTAACATTTCAGATTACTAAATAATCCCTAGATGCCAGCTATCAGCTATCAGCTCTCAGCTCTCAGCTAATGGGGCGGCTACTTGAGGTGCTATCAGCTAATGGGGCGGCTACTTGAGGTGTTATCAGCCAATGGGGCGGCTACTTGATGTCCGAACAGCTTGTGAATAAAATAAGCTGACTGCTGACTGCTGACTACTGACTGCTGACTGCTTACCTTAGGTTTTTAAAGGTTAAACGTTGCACTATTGCTATTATTTACTTTTCTTTGTCTTCTTCCTCCACCACTGGCATTGATTGTGTAGTCTCTTCTGCTGAGTAGCCTGAAAATTTAGCCAATTGCTCTAAAGACAGCATACCTGGATAAAACCGACCATTAATTTCCCAAGTTGGAAAGCCTTTGATCTTCGCTTCAATGCATAAGTCAGTTTGGGAGGTTTCAGCCCTTGGGTCACATTCAATATAATTGATCTGCTTAAATGCCTCACCAAACATTTGCTTCTGCTTTGTGCAATAGGGACACCAGTAAGCCCCATACATTTTAGCACCAATTTTGTTCAAATGACCAGATAAAGAGGTGGCTGAAGGGGTAACTGGGAGTTCAGGAGCAGGGGATTCTAGGGTTACTTTTGTAGGGGTAGAGGGTGAGGGTTCTCCTAAAGAGGATTCCGCAGCTACTGTCAGTAGGACAAGACTAGAAATCACCCAGACAGTCTTATTTAAACTACGAATAAATATCCATGGGAGTTTAATGCTAGATTTGGCGTTCATAGTTTGTAGAGGATATATTGGAATTATCCAGGGAATTAATCACTTCTTTACCGTTTTAACCTGATCTTGTCGGAAACTACCAAATCTTTATTAACGGGACGTGGTGCATCTTAATGCATGCAATTAGGGAAAAATGCGCCGGAAAATTCCCACACTTACCATATTTACCACATTTACCACACTTACCACCCAGCCCATTAGCTGGCAAGCTAACCATGCCCACATAGCGTTGTATTTGGGTTGTGAACACAGGAATTGCAGAAAAAGGCTTGCATACAAAAGGCAAAAGCCAAGAGGGGTAAAGAGCTGCGGAGTTTTATTGTCCAATAAAAAAACACCATTAATGTTTACATCTGATTTAAAAACCCTATAGCGCTTAATTTTAATGCTTACTTTTCTGGAATTAACCTCAGCATCAGTGAATTATCTAATAACTAATCATCACTCTTTTTCATAAACAGGCAACTATGGTCAAACGTTTGCTTACCAAAGACATGCTCGATTTTGACGCCCCAGATCAGGTCAAGGATGTTATCCAACCTCAAGGGCGTCCACCGGAAACAGACCCTACTCTGGGTATCCGTCCGGAATTAAGTATTGAAGTCAACCAACAGCCAGGCACTCCCCGACATCGACTGGTCACCATTGGTGATTCCCTAAGCCATGGCTTCCAGAATGGAGCAATTTTTAACACTGAGCGCTCCTATCCCATAATGATTGCTCAAGAAATGGGTTGGGAAGAACACCTGCGTCGTCCAACCCAATATGGCAAATTCGGTGGATTGCCCCTGAATCTGGAGTATTTAGTTCGGCACTTAGAGCGACAGTTTGGTGACCAGATACAGTGGTGGGAATTAGGACCGGCTCTGTTTTCAATCCGCGAATTTATGGACGACATAGAAGATTATTGGGAACGGGGTCCTGGTTGGCAAGGGGGCGTTGGCTCTACTGTTGCTATGCACAAAGGGATTAACCACAATCTCGCTATTTATGGGTGGAATCTTAAAGACATTATCTCTCACGACGCAGATACTCTCAGAAAGGCAATCGAGGCACCAACGGATGATCTATTGCGGCAAATCGTTGAGAATGCTAACGAACATGCGGCATTGAGGGTTTTGGACTCCGCACGGGATTCACAAGGTAAAGCACTTACCCCAGTGCAAGCTGCCGTGGCACTAGGGCAAGAAGGAAGTCTAGAAAACGGTCAGGGAGATGGTATTGAAACCCTGATGATCATGATTGGGGCGAATAATGCCATGGGCACCGTTGGTCAACTGCAGGTCAGATGGAGTTGCGATCGCGATTCAAATTCACCACAGCCCAATCAGCGACCTACGGTCTGGTGTCCGGAAGATTTCAAAGCTGAATTGGATCAAGTAGTTGACCAAGTCAAGCAAATCCAAGCTCGCCATGTGATTTGGGCTACAGTTCCCCATGTCACCATTGCCCCCATTGGTCGTGGAGTAGGAGATAAGATCGCTACTGGCTCGCGCTACTTCCCCTACTACACCCGTCCTTGGATTAGTGACGAAGATTTCGATCCTAACCGTGACCCGCACATTACCGCACAACAAGCCCGAGCCATTGATAGCGTCATTGACCAGTACAACGACTATATTGCTGATGCTGTACGTCAAGCTCGAAAAGAAGGTCGAGATTGGTATTTATTTGAATTAGGAGGATTACTGGATGGCTTAGCTTATCGACGTTATATTGAAGACTCCGACTGCAGACCAGATTGGTGGACTCCCTATCAGCTGGCACCGGAACTCGAAGCTCTTTCACCAGTACCAGATACTCGCTTTTTTAGATCCGATGCCACCGGTCGCACCAGCGGTGGTTTCTTCACCCTAGATGGCATTCATCCCACTACCATTGGCTACGGTATCGTTGCTCAAGAATTGATCACTCTTATGCAGCAACAAGCTGGTGTCAAGTTTTATGGCAAAGACGGTCGCACAGAGCGTCATGATCCAGTCAAGATCAATTTCCAACGCCTGATTGCTCTAGATACCTTGATTTCCGATCCACCGAAATCTTTATCGAGTAGTCTGAAATGGCTGGATTGGCTCGATCAGAACTTGCAAATTTTCCAGCGCTTACTAAGAAAGGGGAATTGAAGAATGAAGAATTTAGAATGAAGAATGAAGAATGAAGAATGAAGAATGCAGAATGCAGAATGCAGAATGAATAAATTCTAAATTATCCGGTTAACTAGTTAACATATCGATGATATGGGAATAGGTAGTTTCCTATTCCCGATTTTACAAACTAATTTCAACTAGTGATTAATTTAAAGGGGAATAATTTACCAATTTATCCAATTGCAGATTTGAGATCATTTTCGGGCGCTCAGGATGTCCACCCCACTCATATTAGTTCCTTGATTCAGCAATTCCAAGTATGGAGCGTAGGCAAAAACGCGATTACGTTTTTGCCCAGTAATTTCTTGTAAAATACCAACATCACACAGATCATTAACTAATTTGTTGGCATTAGGGTATTTGAGTTGAATAATTTTTTGAACCTGTTCAACAGTGATAATTGGCCTAAAATAAAGGTTATCCAGCACGATTATAGCGTTTCCGGTTCGCTTCCCCATCTTATTGACCAGTAGTTGATGATGTTCTTCCTTCATGGTTACTATGTTGCGGGCAGTAGCGGACGCTTCCTGAGCGACTTCGTAAACACCACGCAGAAAGAACTTTAGCCAACCTTCCCAATTGCCACTATCTCTGACAGCTTGAAGTCGGTCATAGTATTCAGAGCGATATTTCTTGAAATAGTAAGAAATATATAAAAGCGGGCGCTTCAGTATATTCTGCTCACATAGAAGAAATGTAATTAGTAGACGCCCTGTTCTGCCATTGCCGTCAAGAAAAGGGTGAACTGTCTCGAACTGAGCATGAGCCAATCCAATTTTTAGCAAAGCGGGAATTGGTTTTGAATCATGCAAAAACTTTTCTAGATTATCTAGAGCTTGTTTCATTTCATGGGGTGGAGGTGGAACGTAAGTAGCGTCTTTGAGGGAACATCCTTCCGGACCAATCCAATTCTGGCTACTACGAAACTCACCTGGATCTCGCTCAGAACCTCGCACTCCTTGCATTAACTTCTGGTGTATTTCCCGAATCAGGCGCAAACACACAGGTAAATCCTTCAAGCGCTCAAGACCGTGGTTAATAGCAGCGATATAGTTAACCACCTCAGCCACTTCTTGAGGATTATCTGGTTCGAGTGTTTGGGATTCAAATTCCAGAACATCTATCAAAGATGCCTGCGTTCCTTCAATCTGACTCGACAAAACCGCTTCTTTGCGAACATACATAAACACAAATAGGTCAGGGTTAGGCAGAGCATCTGTTGATCCATCTAGCCTACCGAGTGCACGATCCGCCTGAGATAGAAGCTGCCACATCTCGTCATCGATAATGATGTCAGGCACAGGCGGCAACGGATTCGGTATGAAAGCTTTATATCCACTAAGCTGATCCACATACTGACCTGCTCTAGTAGCACTAACCATTATTATCGCTGTCGTTAATACTGAATATTTTCCAGCTCTATATTAACGAAAAGCCATCTCTTTCGTTAATAAGCCTATAAATGAAAATTTATATGATATAATTACCAACTCGAAAAAATCAACTGAAAGGATCCATTACTATCCTATAGCAGTCGCCAGGGCAGTTAGGACATGACAAAAGTCTCACACCCTTTGTAAGCGATGCAGAGGTGCGACCCGTGGCGAATTTAATTCGCCAACGGAAAGCGCACCTAAGCGGTCTTGGGGGTTTCCCCCACTCGCTATTGCATCAAGAAGCGCAAGAGTTTGACTTCTGACTTCTGACTTCTGACTTCTGACTTCTGCTATAAAGGTAACCTTCAGGGTAACTCAGGTTTCGATAAACTGAAGAAAAAATGCACTTGAGGCGATTATGACCCAAAACAATCGCTCCCCATGGGATGCTGGCAGATTCATAAAAACCCTAAGCTACTTTGAGGTTATTCCTTTCCTGAGCTGCCTACAGCGATTATTCACAGGTCGTGCCAATAATCAACAATCGAGCCAGGGTAGAGGAAAAGATATGGGAGTAATACTGGTAGCTGGGGCAACTGGCGGTGTAGGCAAGCGAGTGGTGCGCTGTCTGGTTGAGCGTAATTATCCCGTACGTGCCCTAGTTAGAAATGCCCAGAAAGCTAGGGAAATCCTTGGCAATAACCTGGAACTATTCGAGGCAGATATCACTATTCCAGACACCTTGACCCCAGCACTGTACAAGAACATTACTGCTATAGTGTGTTGTACAGGAGCGCGGATGCAACCGGTAGAAGGAGACACCCCGAACCGGGAAAAATACGATCAGGGCATCAAGTTCTATAGGCCAGAAGTGGTCGATAGCCCGGAACTATTGGAGTATCAGGGTATCAAGAACTTAGTACAAGCCGCAGCAGAGTATCTCGAACCAGGGAAACAACTCCTATTTGACTTCCAAAACCCTTCCGATGACTTACAAGAAACCTGGGGTGCTGTGGATGATGTAGTCATGGGTGGTGTCAGCGAGAGTTCAATCCGCCTGATCGACAAGGCTGCCCTGTTTACCGGCAATGTCTCAACAGCAAATTCTGGCGGCTTTGTGTCAGTACGCACCCGCAATCTCCCAACTCCCCTCAACTTAGCTGAGTACCAAGGACTAGAACTGCGAGTTAAAGGGGATGGTCAACGCTATAAATTTATATTGCGTAATGAATCGAAATGGGATGGCATTGCCTACTGCTATTCCTTTGACACCCAGAAAGATCAGTGGATAAACGTTTCTATTCCCTTTGCTGATTTGATTCCGGTATTTCGAGCCAAAACCTTGAAAGATGCTGCTCCCTTCAACCCCAGTCGCATCTTTGCCATACAGCTAATGCTGAGTAAATTTGAATATGATGGCGCACTGAACCCAAACTTTGCTCCAGGTTCCTTTGTCCTACAGCTCGAAACTATTAAAGCCTATGGGGGGATCACCAAGCCCCAATTCATTATGATTAGCTCAGCCGGGGTGACTCGTCCAGGTCGTCCAGGAATTAACCTAGAGGAAGAACCACCAGCGGTACGAATGAATGATCAACTGGGGGGAATTCTAACCTGGAAACTCCGGGGAGAAGACGCAGTTCGCGACAGTGGCGTTTCCTATACCATCATCAGACCTTGTGCTTTGACAGAAGAACCGGGAGGTCAAGCCTTAGTGTTTGCTCAAGGAGACAATATCCGAGGTAAAGTAAGTCGGGAAGATATTGCTGAACTTTGTATTCAGGTACTAGAGCAACCCAAGGCTTGTAATGTCACCTTTGAAGTCAAAGAGGCAAGTGATGGTTTGCGAGACTGGCAAACTCTCTTTTGCGATATCAATACGGACAGCAATTAAGTATAGGGTTTGTATCTAGGTTGTAAACACACTTCTTGCAAAAAAAGGCAATTATAATTAAGAATTAAGAATTAAGAATTTAGAATTTCTTCATTCTTAATTATTCCTTCTTAATTCCTCATTCTTAATTATTCCTTCTTAATTCCTCATTCTTCATTCCTAATTCTTCATTCTTCATTCTTCATTCTTCATTCTTCATTCTTCATTCTTCATTCTTCATTCTTCATTCTTCATTCTTCCTAACTTGCCAGACGCTCCGATGCTTGAGATTTCATCAGGGTAACCAACTCTTGGATTCCTCTTTTGACATGTCGCGTCACTGTCATCGGACTGACTCCAATTCGTTTGGCTGCCTCTTTGCGGGGGAGTTCTCGTAAGAAAACAAACTCTATAGCTGCCTGAGTTTTATCTTCTAGCTGACTCAAGGCACCCTGGAGCTGTTGTCGGTCTTCTTCCCAATAGTGTAAATTCTCTTCATAGTAATCCGGTAGAGTCTCTCCTAAAGTCATGGGTTGATCGACCTTCTGAGAAACCGTGGCATCCAAACTTAAAGGCAAACGATTTTGAACTGCCAATTTACTTTCCTGCCACTCTTGCAGTGATACATCCAAAGCCTTAGCAATTTCTTCATCTCTGGGGAAGCGTCCCAAGTTAGTTGCTAACTTTTTGCTGACTCTTTTCCCTGCCTGCTGGAGTTCCTGCCATCGGCGAGGAATCTTGACCAGAGAACCCCTATCGCGCAAGAAGTGTAGCATCTCACCGCGAATGTAAGGTACTGCCAAGGAACTGAATGCACAACCTTGATGGGGGTCGAACCGCTCAATAGCACGAATCAAGCCGATGTAACCCATTTGCTCGAGGTCTTCATAAGGTTCAGCACACTTCTGGCTGACTATATGAGCAATCTTCCTCACTAACCCAGCATTTAATCTTACTATCTGATTGCGAAGTTGAATTGATGGATTTCGGTAGTACGCAATCAGAAGTTCCATTCCTTGAAAACCAACAGACCCAATAGCCATTCTCAAAATATCCCAGAAGTGGAAACCTATTTACGACACGAGGCTTAGCCTAAGCAATTAATCTTCAACTCATTGTCATTAGAGATTCCCCTTTAGAACCATCGTCCTTTCACGGAAAAAACAAATTACCGTTTTTGTTTTCTCTGTACAATCACGCAGATTGGAACCCGAAGATAGTGAGAAATCGCTATACCGTCTTAAATGTGGTATAATATCTAACCTAATTAGCCGGAAGTGGCAACTAGCAAAGAGGATAACTAGTATTCTGTCAATTTAGTTTTGGTATTAGGTGTTAGGTATTAGGTGTTAAGTATTAGGTATTCCGAAAAAGTAGAGTTTACCCCTCAAGTCAATTTGGACGGAGTACTAGCAGTCGGTTTTCCCTCCTGCCACAAGATTGCGGATATGGTTCAAAATAGAAGTAGTTATAAATCAATGCTGATACTTGATCAGGAAAATTCTTGACTAAAATCTCATGAGTAGCACTAGTAACTTTCGTCAAGCAATTCGTGAATCTCAAGGTCGAGCCCTAGTTGGTCCGAATGTTATTGCTAATGCTCTGCCCTTCCTGGGTGGTGGATTAGTCTTAACTGCCCTAGGTGTCTATGGTGGTCTGGGGGTGATTTCAAGCAACCCAGGGCTATTTATGACCACCTTCTTGCCTGCCTTAATTGCCGAATTTATTCTTTTCTTCGTTGCCCGTGGTGTGGCTGAGAACGGAAACAACAGTGTAGCTTTGCCTCTTCTAGCTAGTTACAGTCTCTTGTCCGGCTACACCCTCAGTGGCTTAATATTCGTTGCCCTCGGAACAGGGGGTGTGGGCATGCAAGGCATTGCCATTGCTGCCTTTGGCTGTGGTGTAGCCTTTATGGCTGGCCGTCAAATTGGTTCTAATCTCTCAGACGAAGATGGCTTTGCTTTAGCCAAAACCGTCCAGATGGGTATGATTGCCTTGCTGGTGGTCTTGGTGGCTCAGCTAGTTTTATCCTTCTTTGGTGTATACACACCCAGCTTTCTAGAAATTGCTATCTCTGGCATCGGTGTGGTTATTTTTGCGGGTGCGGCTGTAGTGGATTTCTTCGTGCTGCCTCGCGCCTATCGTGATGACCAGTATCTACCTGCTGCCCTGTCAATGTACTTGACCTATATTAACTTGTTCGTGTTCATTTTGCGGCTGCTGATTGCCCTTAATGGTCGCGACTAAGACAGTGCAATACGATAGAACCCAATCGGGGACGGCAATGCTGTACCCCGATTTTTCTAGTTCCAAGCTGTGGTGCTAGACGTCATATAGGAGCCATAAACCCCAACAGAGCCTCAAATACAGCATCATGGGCAGTACTTTGATTTGTGCCCCTATAGCTAGCTATAGGGACAAGTCCTGTTCTGAAGCGGTTTTGTGATAGTATAGCAGTCGCCAGGGCAGTTAGGACATGACAAAAGTCTCACACCCTTTGTAAGCGATGCAGCGCGGTCTTGGGGGTTTCCCCCATGAGCGACTGCATCAAGAAGCGCAAGAGTTTGACTTCTGACTTCTGACTTCTGACTTCTGACTTCTGCTATACCTAAATGTTGCTGAACTCTGAATCCCTAAGGAAATCCCAATACCCAAAGTGAGGGCTATTTATGGTAAAGTTTATGGTAAATATTGATAATCTATCTGTTCTAGGAAAGAAGCAAGTTGTTGTGTATTATGAAGCGTGATTAGTGGAGTAAATCAAATCGAGTTCCCTATAAAATAATATTGTAATTGTTCATAAACGATTTCAATAAAATTAGAGGTTGTCTGAGAAGTATCATTTGCTACATCAAAGCCCCCGTTGGTCCCCCAAGCGAGGGATTGCTCGCTTGGGGGACTTTTACCAGCAAATGGATTCTTGTTCCCCCCAAGCGAGGGATTGCTCGCTAGGGGGGCTAGGGGGGCAAAATTCAGTATCAAACAACTTTTCAGATATCCTCTTATAAAAAACGTTATATTATAGCCCTTAAAAAGGTTTAAAACGTAATTATACATTATATAATTACGTTTTAAACTTGTGATTAAAAATGGATATTACATCGATTAAAATATCGGTATAATATTTACAATTACGTTTTCAAATTGGAATTTGACCAGGGTATTTGAGATGGCGATCGCATCATAAAAATTCTCGGTATACTAGTATACTATAGTTGAAATGTATAGTTAAAATCAAGAAGATTACCTGGTGTATTTACATGGTGTAGTTATAATGGTGTTGTAAAGGATGGAAGCATTATGGAAACCGTAGAGCAGAAACGGGCAGTCGAAATCTTGTCGGAGCGCCTGGGTAAAACCCAGGACTATCTTTGACATTGCTGCTCTGAAGGCCAAAATTCAAGATTTAGAGCAGCTGGCAGCTCAACCAGATTTTTGGGATGACCAAAACTCGGCTCAGCAAACCCTTCAACATCTCAACGACCTAAAATCTAACCTCCAACGCTATAAACAGTGGCAATCCAGTTTGGAAGACACTAAAGCGATCTTGGAGTTGCTAGAACTAGAAACCGATGACGCACTGCTTGCAGAAGCTCAAACCAACTTGACTCAGCTGAATAAAGAACTGGATCGCTGGGAGTTGGAACAGCTGTTATCTGGTACCTACGACGCTAAAGGTGCTGTCCTCACCATCAATGCGGGGGCTGGTGGAACTGATGCCCAAGATTGGGCTGACCTATTACTGCGGATGTACACCCGTTGGGCAGAGAACCATGGTTATAAAGTCCACCTAGCCGAACTTTCCCCAGGAGATGAAGCTGGGATTAAGTCTGCCACTCTGGAAATTGACGGACTCCGCGCCTATGGTTACCTGAAAGCCGAGAAAGGTACTCATCGACTGGTGAGGATTTCCCCGTTTAATGCTAACGGTAAGCGACAGACTAGTTTTGCTGGAGTAGAAGTGATGCCTGCGGTGGATAATACCGTTGAGCTGGAAATCCCCGAGAAGGATTTAGAAATTACCACCTCCCGTGCAGGTGGTAAGGGAGGGCAAAACGTCAATAAGGTAGAAACTGCAGTGCGGATTGTCCATATTCCTACCGGCCTGGCTGTGCGCTGTACTCAGGAGCGTTCTCAATTGCAAAACAAAGAAAAAGCCTTAGTACTGCTGAAAGCTAAGTTGCTCGTGATTGCTGAGGAGCAACGAGCTCAAGAAATTGCCGAAATTCGGGGGGACATGGTGGAAGCGGCTTGGGGAAACCAAATTCGAAATTATGTGTTTCATCCTTACCAGATGGTGAAAGACCTGCGCACTAGTGTGGAAACCACAGCAGTTAATGATGTCCTTGATGGTAATCTTGACTTATTCATTGAAGCGTATCTGCGTCAAGAAAATCAGTTAACTAACTAGTAAGCAGTCAGCTATCAGCCGTCAGCCGTCAGCTAATCAACGGTCGGTAATAAACAAGCTGGGGGGTGCTGCTACGGCTGCTTGAAAATCCCTGCTCGTTTTACTCATCCGACCCCGTTCAGTTAAAACGCCTGCTAGCACCTCAAGTAGCACCATCTGTAGCGCATTAGCTGATAGCTGACTGCTGAATGCTTACACTAACTAATCACTAATGATTGGTTATTAGTGATTGTCAAAGTTGGTTGATTATTACTGATAAATAGTCAGTGGTCAAGTTTCAAGTAAGCAGGAATTAGGCAAAATTTGGCAACAAACTCGCCTTAGGTTTAGGGTGCATTGATAAAGCAGGCTACAGCTAGAGTTTCTGGGTAATTCGTGGTAAAAATTGTTAAGTATGCTGTTAGATTAAAATCAGCAAAGAAATTCTGACGTAGAGTACTTGTGTTCGATGAGCAACCCACCTTCACAAACCCAACAGCCAGAACAAGGTCTGGATACAACTACAGCCCCAGCCGATAGCGGTTCAAGTGAACCTAAGCCTAGTTACACCAAGTTAGCCATGCGCAATATGGTGCGTAAGGGAGGTAAATCTCTGAGACACTTTTTCCTCACCGTTTCTGGTTTATTGGCCTTACTGGTGGGTCTTGCCTACCTAACCCGTTAACTAAAGAGTTTGTTAAGTGATTTAAACTTACTCTTGTTGATGGCTCTATGCTTCGAGAGAGCAAAATCAAGGGAACAGTAAGCATAGTCCTAGACCCAGGATTAACGAAGCCGATGACCTAGCCAATCGGCTAGGTCATCGGAGTAGGTTACCCTACTGGTAGCCAAGCCTTTTGGAGACGCTGAGTGTGAAGTTTGAATTGAGTGTACAGGATTGTTTCTTTAATCGCTCCCATTCCGCTGAAACCATTACTAACCAATCCAGCAGCCCAATTTCCCTCC
Organism: Moorena sp. SIO3A2; assembly: GCF_010672265.1. Taxonomy (NCBI): domain Bacteria; kingdom Bacillati; phylum Cyanobacteriota; class Cyanophyceae; order Coleofasciculales; family Coleofasciculaceae; genus Moorena; species Moorena sp. SIO3A2. The sequence continues at coordinate 5,326 of NZ_JAAHHC010000052.1, read as the reverse complement.
ACACTTGGGAAAGCTGGTTTGACCAATGGCTAGTTGCCCTCGAACCGGATTTACCGGAGGCGAACAGCTACGAATTGAGTCTTCGCCTTACTGACAATAGTGAAATTCAGGCACTTAATTCCCAGTACCGAAAAAAAAATCAGCCTACAGATGTACTTGCTTTTGCAGCTTTAGAGGTAAACTCTCCTAAGTTATCACCCCAAAAGCAATTATCAGTGCCTCTATACTTGGGTGATATCGTGATTTCGGTAGATACTGCTGTTCAACAGGCTAAACAGCACGGGCATTCTGTATCTACGGAACTAGCCTGGCTGGCAACCCATGGTTTACTTCACCTTCTAGGATGGGATCATCCGGATGAAGAAAGTCTACTGAGAATGCTGGATCAACAGGAGACTCTACTTCAGAGCGTAGGTCTTTCTAATGATTCCTAGAAGTCTGCTGTGCTTTCCAGTATATCCCTAAAGGTTAATCCTCCTACCCCATATGGGAAAGATCAAGGTATACCCAAGACTTATCCCTGAACCAAGAAATGGTGTTACCAAAGGCGGAATCTTATCAAACTCAGTTTTTCGTGTCTAATACCTTGCCGATGACTCAAGAACTATCTATACCAGTACCCCAATACTCTGACTCCAAAGTCAAACCTAACCGAGATTTGGCTTGGCGAATTGCTCCGACATTAATGATTAGCTTCAAATATGCTTGGGCTGGGGTTCGCTATGCCTTTCTCACCCAACGTAACTTCCGCATCCATACAGCCATTGGAATTCTAGCGATTACCTTGGGCATTTTTTTAAAAATACCCCTGGTAGAACTGGCTGTGATTGGACTAACCACTGGGCTAGTCATGGCCATGGAGATGTTAAATACAGCTATTGAATCGGTCGTAGATCTAACTGTTAAACAGACATACCATGAACTGGCTAAAATTGCTAAAGATTGTGCCGCTGGTGCAGTGCTGATCTCAGCGATAACTGCTATTTTTGTAGCCGGTTCCCTGCTACTGCCACCCCTAATCAGTAGAATTGAGTCAGTTTTGGGCTAAATACCCAATTAGACTATACGATATGCGACTATACGATGAAAGTATATGACTGGATTGTCGTTGGTGGTGGCATTACTGGAGCAGCACTCGGGTACGAATTGTGTCGCCAAGGTTTGACTGTTCTGATTTTGGAGCAACATCCTACCCTAGAGGGAGCAACTCGCTATAGCTATGGTGGTCTTGCCTATTGGTCAGGAACATCAAGGTTAACTCGAGTGCTATGTCAGGAAGCTAGAGAAATTTATCAAACTTTATCTGAGGAATTAGCAACAGATACCCAGTTCCGGGAATTAGACTTATTGCTGACCATTGACCTCAAGGATGACTTTGAAGAATTGGCAGCCGATTATGCCCGTTGTGCTACTCCCCCAACTTGGGTGAGTGTGGCTGACGCTTGTGCCCTTGAACCATTACTCAATCGAAATGCGATCGCAGGAGCTTTTACTGTCCGTCACGGGCATATCCATCCAGGAAAGACTACCCAAGGTTACCTGAAAGCTTTCCGCCGTTGTGGGGGGGAAATCCAAATTGGTCGTGTGGTGGAACTGGTAAGGAGTTCAGATGCTATCAAGGCAGTCAAAACAGTAGCAGCCACCTACCACACCGCTAACACGGTTGTCTGTGCTGGTGGACTCAGTCGCACCTTACTGAAAGCTTCCGGAATTCCTGTCTACTTGTATTTCACTCATGAGGAGATGATTGAAACTCCCAGAGTTGACATCCAGCTGCAGACCATGGTTATTCCAGCAAATACGAAACGGTTTCAACTCGAAAAGCAAGCCAGTACTAAGTCAGTTCAACACTTGTGGGATGAGCCTGCTCATGAGGTAGTACCACCGATTCTTGATGCAGGTGCAGTGCAGTTTTTAGATGGCAGTTTACGGATGGGTCAGCTCAGCCGTGTACTGACAGACCCCTACGCCACTATAGCGCCAGAGAAAGGGGAAGCGGAAATTCGTACTCAAGTGGGTAAAATTCTACCAGCTCTTGAGAAATTACCAGGAACCTGGCATCATTGTTTAGTAGCATTCAGCAACACTAGTTTACCAGTGGTTGGTTCCTTCGGTGGTGTGGAAGGAGTTTATATATTTTCTAGTTTTACTAACCCCCTGGTATTTGTGCCACCCCTAGCCAAGCGCTTTGCTAACTGGGTGGTTGGACAAGAGGATGAAATAATAGCCGAGATGTCCCCTGCCAGTTAACAAAGTATTATGTTAAATTAAGCTAGGTTAAAGCTTGTTAAGAGTCTGTTGGTGATCGACCCATAGTCTCAGTCAAAGTGCCAATACAGTGGCTCCATCATCCTTAAAGCCCTTTGGTAGGGGCGACTCTGTCAAAGTTATGGAACATAGGTAGGGTCCAAGGTCGGATTAGACTGTACTAAGTTGGGTTAATGGTCACAGGCAGATACACCTTTAACCTGCAGAATAATTTAAGCAACGGATTTTGTGTTGACACCAGAGTAATCTTCACTGTCAAGGGTTAACGGTCAACAGTGAACAATCAGCAAGTTAAATGTTAATTAAGATAAAGAACGGTGGAAGCGACGGTCTACCCCTTAGCTTGTGAGGGAAGCTAAGGAATTAGCTCGTGCTAACAAGCGAGTTATGAGCCTAAACTAGTTATGAACCTACAGGTGATGGCAATCCCCTCCCCTCAACCCAATCGGCTGTAATAGGGGTCTTCTGCCAAGAACTAATGATCCAAGAACTAATGACAATACTGGAATTACAGTTAAGGGATTATGACAAAAACTCGCTCTAAGTGGCAGCTTGTGGTGGTAGGGATTTTGCTACTGCTGACTCTTCAGTATGTGCTGTGGCGATCGCTGTTTACCCTCAATCTGGATACCCTGGTCAATGGAGTCTTTAGCTTGGGGTTATTACTAGCGGAAATACTGAGGCTAGCTGGTAGCACCATTCAGCTGTTTTTCTTGTCCCAGATAAAAGATAGAAGTCGGGAAGCTGATTGGGGTGAATTATCGGTTATTAGTGGTCGTTTTACCCCGTCTGTTGACATACTTATTCCTACGTATAATGAACATCCCTCTATCCTACGACGAACAATTATTGGTTGTCAAGCTTTAGAGTATACAATAAAAACGATCTATCTTCTGGATGATACTAGACGTCCTGAGATCAAAAGACTTGCAGCTGAGCTAGGCTGCGAGTATATTACGCGACCAAATAATCTTAATGCCAAAGCAGGTAATTTAAACAATGCCTTTCCTCAAACCTCTGGGGATTTAATTGCTGTATTTGATGCTGATTTTATTCCTACTAGGAACTTCCTCAAGCGGACTGTGGGTTTCTTTAAGGATAAGGAAGTCGCTCTAGTTCAGACTCCCCAAAGCTACTATAATCCCGATCCGGTTGCCTATAATTTAGGTTTAGAAAACATTCTGACGGCAGAAGAAGAATTATTTTATCGACACATTCAACCAATTCGGGATAGCACAAATAGTATTGTGTGTTGTGGCACGTCTTTTGTGGTCAGGCGCAGCGCACTCTTAAGTATTGGTGGCTTTTTTACCGATTCCATCGCTGAAGATTACTATACTGGGGTTTGTTTATCGGCTCTTGGCTATAAGTTAATTTACCTTGATGAAAAATTAAGTGCTGGCTTGGCAGCAGAGAATATCGCAAGTCATGTATCTCAGCGGCTAAGATGGGCACAAGGTACCTTACAGGGACTTTTTCTAGACGCAAATCCATTAAGAATTCCTGGACTTACTCATCTGCAAAGACTGGTTCATTTAGATGGGTTGCTTTATTGGTTTACTAGCTGGTCACGAATTTATTTTCTCATTGTTCCCATAGCGTATACATTTTTCGGGATTATTTGCTTTAAAGCAACAGCTACGGAAGTATTGTGTTTTTTAGTTCCTTTCTATTTGCTACAGTTTTCTGTATTCTCCTGGGTAAACTGCGGCTCTCGCTCCGCTTTCATGTCAGATATTTATTCAGTAGTGTCATGTTTCCCGATTGGATTAACGGTGTTGCAGACAATGCTGAATCCTTTTTCGAGAGGATTTAAAGTAACCCCGAAAGGAATATCTAGGGAGAGTTTTAATTACAACTGGCAGTTAGCATCGCCGCTGATTATTGTATTCGTTGCTACAGCAATTAGCTTTGGGTTTAATCTGAGCGAATTATTGATACCAGTCAGCAGTTTGCCATCCCTAGAAACAGCCCAACTTACCCAAGGCATCAGCTTAGCTTGGATTTGGAGTGGCTACAATCTCCTGGTGCTGAGTATCGCCTTACTAATCCTTTTGGATTCTCCTAATCCGGATACTAACGAATGGTTTGACTTACGTAAAGTGGTGCGAATAAATATAGGAGGTCAAACCTATTGGGGCATGACTAAGTTGATTTCCCAAGTAGGTGCTCAAATCAAGCTGACCGAGAAGCTATCTATCTCCCTTAAAGATAATATCAAAGTAAGTCTGAAAATAATGGGGGAGAACTTGCGACTACAAGGAAAGATTACTCACACAGACCTCACGAGTGAAACTCCCACTCTCCAAATAGGATTTAATCAGCAGATGAGTTTACCCCAGACAAGGTGTTTAATTGAAATGCTGTTTTGTGGTGTGGGTCAGTGGAAACCTTGTGATACCCCTGGAGAATTGAGCTTGCTGTGGCTTTTATTAAAAAGTTTGCTCCAGCCCAGATTTGTGTTTAACCGTAATCCAAACCTCAGCACCATTAGCTCCGCTGAGGTACCAAGCTCTACCCTTACCAAACTCAATGGTGGAATTGCTGTGGTAGCACCAGCGCCAAAGGCGATGGAAACTGTTGCTGATTTCCAAGAGGACAATAGCTTCCAACCCCTGCTCAAACCTATTTCACTAGTAGCTCAGCCTAGGGTAAAACCTCCTAGTGTTCCTCAAAAAGTCGGTGAAGAAGTGGCGATCAAGGTGGCAATACCAATGAATCCAGAACTAAACTCCCAGGTGGAGGCGAGCGCTCATTGGGAAGCCGAAGGTGAAACCGTTGTGATCAAAGTGGCGATACCCAATGAACTAATCCAGAACTAAATTGCCAGCAAAATGCGATTGACCTTGGCCTTTAGGCCACGCTACGCGAATGGTCACGCGGGGCGCGTTCGCTAATTAAACAACGACTCAAGAGCGGCTATGCTAGCAAAAAAGTGGATTGAGCCAAAGGCGATCTAAAGGGATGACCATTTTTGAATTCAAAATGAATAGCCTTCTAATTTGGAATTGTTTCCACAGGTGCGCTTGACCTTGGCGAATTTAATTCGCCAAGGTCA
>NZ_JAAHHC010000051.1:5600-42802 GCF_010672265.1 Moorena sp. SIO3A2 | reverse complement strand
AGCCGTCAGCTTAAGATCAACCTCAAACGGGAGAATTTAATAGTTCGAGATTTTGTAAGCATATGCGCGTAGCCGATAAGCTGAAAGCTGACAGCTGAAAGCTGATAGCTGACGGCTGAATGCTTACATTTTTATTAAGGGTAATTATCCCGAAATGATATTAGAGAGTATGGAAGAAACCCCGGCTGTGAAACGAACTCCCAACCGATTTGAGCCAATCATACATCAAAAGGGAAGAGGCGGTCGAGGAAGGGGTTAGAAAAAAGTCGATCAGGATCAAATTCTTTCATAAGCAGAGCGAAGTCATCCCAACGTGGGTATTGTGAGCGAAGATATTCCCGATTGGAATAAAAGTGCTTGCCCCAGTTGGGACGGCCACCATACTCTAATAATATCTTTTCGGCTTCCCGGTGATAGTTTTCAATCACCTTAAAATCTGACCCTGATAAGTTAAGGCTAATATAAGCAGACTCTCTTTGATACAGTGGGCTTAACCAATGCTCTTCGGAACTAGCAAATCGAACTGATATTGGTAGGTTTATCCTAAATCCCTGTTTTTTTATCATCTCGTGAATTTGCTCCAGAGCTTTGATTGTAGCTGACCTTGGTATGGCATACTCCAACTCGGAATAGGTGAAATTAATATTCTCAAAGGCGAGGATCTTAAAGCTCTTATCCCAACGGTTTAATCCCCGTAGATTAGTAAAAAAAGCTACTCTAAAGATGATAGGAATTAGAGCAGGAAAATTTCTGGTAATCCAGTCACCGATTCCATTGCCGGATCTAGATATAGTTCTAGATAGGTCGTCTAGGAATTGTCTCCAGAATGGCATGGGAGTAACCGGCTCATCCATTTTATTAAACTTAAACCAATAGGAGCGTGAGGTGTGGGGAAATTCAAAGAATTGGAAATGATCGTTTTCTTTAACTAGTGTGTCTATTTCTTTTCTGAGCACGGAAGTTAACATCGGTTGTTGAACATCTCGCAAGAAGAATGTAGGTACACAACGAAGCGTTAATCTAGTAATAATACCAAGGGCACCCAAGTTGACACATACTCCATAAAATGTGGGATTATCTTGTTGGTAGCGGACAACTTCCCCGGATGCTTTCATTAGCTCCAGCTCGACCACTGCACTGGCCAGTGAGCCATTCTTGTCTCCTGTTCCATGGGTAGCCATTGCTATGGCACCAGAAATAGTCTGCTTTGTAATTGCTCCCAGGTTTTCCAAGGCCATGCCGTGTTGGTCTAGGTATTGATTCAAGCTGTTTAGTGTTATTCCTGGCTCGACAGTAACGGTGCCCCGTTCTCGGTCTAGCTCGATTACTCGGTTTAGTCGCTTCAAGGATACAAGAACACCATCGGTGCATGCAGCTTCTGACCATGAGTGTCCCGAACCAACAACCTTAACTTTCATCCTTTCGGTTCGAGCCATGGCAAGAACTTTCCTGAGATCTTCGTTAGAAGACGGCTCGACAATACTTTTGGGGTTGCAAGAAACATTACCCCTCCAATTTGACCAAGTAACTGACATATTAATTTATGAAAAATCTTGTAATGGTTTTTATATATTATAGCATAGGATACTCATTGCTTATTTAGATCTGGTTATCTCTAATCACAGCTCGCTCCTTTGGTGTCAATCCATAAATTTCAGACACTGCATAGTTTCCAAGGTTAAGATCTCCTGTGTTTGCTGCTTCTATTAGCATTCTTTGAAGATTCTCTGAAATACTTTGCCACTGAGGAAGTCTGATTCGCCGCAAGTATTGTGCTTGAAAGCGAAGATACCCTCCCCTGAGCTGAGTTGAGTAAATAGATACAAATAGTTTAGCTATACCTGATTTGAGAACTGTTTGAAGTGCCTTTAAGTCCCACTCTTGTGAAGTAATGAAATAAAGGTTATGATGGGGGTATAATTTTCCATCTTCATAGACAATATGTGCTTTGGATTTAATATCAGGAATTAGCAGTTTAGGGTAAGCGGTCAGGCTGGGATAAATTCTATCAATTGTTCTGTACCAATTCTTGGGATTTTTCTTGGCACAGTTCCGTTTCAAAATTGTATCGGAATGTTGGGCAAGGTAACTTGCCAGCTTGGGATAATTTTCAAGTTCAACTAAAGAACCATTGTCGTGAAATGGGTTGATAACACCAAGGCCACCCCACTTGATAATACCAGTTTTAATATCTTGTGTCTTGACTAAAGGCAATTTTCTATCGGGTTCAACCTCCAGTTTTTCAAAGGGCCCAATGTAAACTTTATCTGCTCCGGTCGCTACACCAATGCCTACCTTACAACCAACGTCTTCTAAACTAGGAAAGTCTTCTTCCAGGCGACGAACCACCATAAGTTCTTTAACAGAATCTAGAATCCATGGTTTTGAACCATTTGTGACACCCCTAAGCTCGATGATACCACTTTCCGGTGAAATAGAGTCAGCACAAAAATTTTGTGCTAGTTTCTTAAGTGTGTTGTATTCAACTAATGGTCGATGAGCAACTCGAACAACTTCGGATTTTTGGCACTTGATGACTGTAATGGCAGGATAAGCACTAACTTCAGTGCGAAACGCTTGAGTATCGACCATATCAATATAGTAAGCAAGATGATAATGATCAGAAACCATTGCTCGTAGTAGCTTACCGTATTTATTCTTTAGCCATTGATTGGCACAAATAAAACCTAAAACCCCTCCAGGTTCCAAACTACTTAGGGCACGTTCAATAAAAGGGACATATAAATCTGCTCGATCATATATAGTGTTATATCTGGCTCGATACTCGGCCAAGAGAATATCCGGAATCAGCTCTTGCCGAACATAAGGCGGATTGCCAACTGCATGAGTAAATGAACCTGGTAAATCTACAAGTAGGAAGTCACCTTCAATCAGCCAGGATGTTAGCAATTGATAGGCGTCATCTTGATTAATTCCATGGTGCTGGAGTAACCTTAAAAGTTTAATTCTGGTATTTTCAAAGCTTTGAGGATTGATCTCAACTGCACGAATAGAATTGTGGAGACTATCAACTAGTCTGACTTGATTAGAATCATGAGCACCATAAGCAGTTAACAGTCGCTCTACAATCGGAACAAGAAAGTCACCTTCACCAATCGAGGGTTCAAGTATCCGATAGTCTGGCAAAGGGCGATCTACGGTATAACCTGTCAGGTCAAGAATAAACTCTACAACCTCACGTCGGGTAAAAATTGCTCCTCGTTCCTCACTACTCTTTGCTGCAAAGCTTCCGACAGCAGAGGAAAAATCAAATAATCGCAAGCTTAGTTGCTGTTCCATTGTGACCGAACCATGACTTGTGGTATTTTAAGGTATATCAGTTTCTTAGCTCAATCAGTAGTCTAGCAATATGACGTTGAATGTTTTCCCAATCTTCGGGAAAGTCGTCACGGGTAAAGATTTCTGAGGCATTTTCATAGCATGCGATCGCATTTTCCAGATTCTCTGTAGTCTCTCCTACTATTCTGTTGCTGTAAGCATTACCCAGGTTATATAGGGTCCTTGCCCACTCTTCGGGGAAGTCTGGTTTGGTATAAACCTCCAAGGCTAGTTGGTATTGGGCAATAGCAATTTCAAGGTTATCAGCCCGGTCTCCACGGATTCTGTCACTATAGGCGATGCCCAGGTTGTTGTGAGTACTTGCCCAATCTTCGGGGAAATCTGGTTTGGTGCGAACTTCTAATGCTCGTTGGTATACTTCTATGGCTTCTTCGAGATTATCAGCCCGATTGCCACGGATTCTTTCACAGTAGGCATTGCCCAGGTTATAGTGAGTCATTGCCCAATCTTCGGGCAAGTCTAGTTTAGTGCGAATTTCTAATGCTAGTTGGAATGCTTTAATAGCAATTTCGAGATTATCAGCCCGGTCTCCACGGATTCTTTCACAGTAAGCGATGCCCAGGTTGTTTTGAGTACTTGCCCAATCTTCCGGGAAGTCTGATTTGGTATAAACCTCCAAGGCTATTTGGTATGCATCTATGGCTTTTTCGAGATTATTAGCCCGATTGCCACGGATTCTGTCACAGTAGGCATTGCCCAGGTTGTTTTGAATAGCTGCCCAAATTTCCGAGTTACTGTGATTAGTAAAAACCGTTAGCATGGTTTGGTAACCGGTAATGGCGATTTCCCTATTATTGGCTTGATTACCCAGTGGAAAATCGCTGATTATGGTGCTGAATTCCCAGATAGTATTAGCTATTTCTGTTGCTGTTTCTGGTTCCGCTTCTGAGAGTTTAGCAGTTGCCCAGGTTTGCAGGATATTGATAAAATTATGATCGAGTTTGTCTAGGTTTGCTACCAGTAGTTGGTAGACTACTTCGCGGTCGCCTTTGCTGTTAGCGATTGCTAGCAATACTTCCTCTAAGAATTGCTGATAATCTTCCGATGAAGCCTTAGCTGAAGTAAGGGTTTCTGAAATTGCCAGACCCTTTAAAAGCTTACTCCTGATCCGCCGTAAAAAGTTAGCAGCATTTTGCTGACCCTTTGCTGTCAGATAGTCTGCTGATTGTGCCATTACCTGTAAGAATTCCGCATCCACTAACTCGCGGTTGCTATTAAGAAGTTGGACTTCTTTGCCCTTGGGACAAGTTAGGAGTTGGTGGAGCAAGTTGAGGTATGCTTGTTTTCTTTGTTTGTCCATTGTTTATTACCCCTGGGTCAGCTGTCAGCCTTCAGCTGTCTTGGTTGTGGGAGCATGTAACTTATGCAGAACATTTGTACTAAATCTTTAGCCCCCTCATTGGTTTAAGCTTGCTCTGATGGTACATAGTTGATCTGTTCTGCAACTTTGAGTTGCTTCCTTTGGTTGTTACTTATATAATAGTATTTTATAAATAGTATTTTAGACACGCTTATCCTGCCTGAGATATCAACAATGGAAGAACTAAAAAATAAAGTTGCATTAATTACTGGTGCTAGTTCTGGTATTGGTCGAGCAACGGCGATCGCCTTTGCCAAAGAAGGTGCAAAAGTTGTGGTTGCTGCCCGTCGAAGTAAAGAAGGAGAAGAAACGGTTGATTTAATCAAAAAAGTAGGTGGAGAAGGTATTTTTATCCAAACTGATGTCACTCAAGAAGAACAGGTTAAGAATTTAGTCGAAAAAACCGTTGAAATCTATGGTCATCTTGATTGTGCTTTTAATAATGCTGGTTTCGCTGTAGGAAATCCAATTACTGAAGAAACAGTAGAAAATTATGACCAAGTCTTTAATGTCAATGTTAAAGGGGTATTTTTATCTCTGAAATACGAACTATCCTATATGTTAAATCATGGAGGGGGAGCAATTGTTAATTGTGCTTCTATTCTAGGTTTGGTTGCTTTAGCACCAATATCTCTTTATACCGCTAGTAAACACGCAGTATTGGGCTTAACTAAAACAGCGGCTTTAGAGGTGGCACAGTCTAACATTCGTGTTAATGCCGTATGTCCCGGTGTAATTGACACAGACATGGCTCGTCCTTTCTTCCCTATTCCTTTCTATCAAGAGTTTATTAAAAAACATCCTATGGGTCGAGTAGGCAGAGAAGAAGAAGTTGCCAATGCTGTAGTTTTTCTGTGTTCAGATAAAGCATCTTTTATTACAGGAGAATTTTTAGCTGTAGATGGAGGTTTTCTCGCTCAATAGATGTAGGAGCTGTAAGCATGCAGCGGTCAGCGGTCAGCGGTCAGCGGTCAGCGGTCAGCTCAGAGGGCTCCCCCAAAGGTGGTGCGTACGGGGCGGATTATCCCGATCCGGGCGTTGAGGCCAAAAATCAGAGGCTTTCCGCCCCTAACGCACCCTACGTAACTACTCATTTCTAAATTCTAAATTCTAAATTCTAAATTCTAAATTCTAAATTCTTCATTCTTCTTCATCTGACTGCTCTGAAGGAGGCAAAAGTAAAGGATTTCCTTGATATTCCGCTGCTTTATCCGTAGGTAAACGACGCACTAAGTCAAATTGGATTAATTTATCTAAAATCGGTAAAATTTGACTAAACTCTTGAACTTTCATACGCTTGAGTTCATCCATGGTTATGTTTTCATCGGATAGCACCCCTTTTTCTAAAACTAACTCAAGCACATAATAATCTTCAGCACTCAATTTTGCATGAATGCGCAGTTGTTGACTGACATCTTCTAAACCTTGCTGAAAGACGTCTGGTGTAATCTTGTCTGCTTTCAGTTCCGCTGCTTTCAGTAATACATAACTACCAATGCGATTAAACCAACGGGGTATCCCCTCGGAACGTTCACACAAATTGTTAGCAGTTTCTAGAGTGAAGGGATAAACGCTATCAGGATTAATTGGGTCTTTACTAGTTTCTCTAATCCGGGCGCTAGCAAGATAGTTAATTAACATTTGATAAGTAGTGGTTTGGTCTAATGCTTTAATCTCTAAGGCTAAATCAAATAATCCTCGTTCACCGATCAAAAGCTCCTGAGTCAACCCGGAAGGATGACCAGTCAAAATAAACCAAGCATCACCTTTGAGCATGCCTTGAGCATTGTGCAATAGTTGACGCACTCGGTCTGGGTCTTGTTTATCTAAATCATCGATAGCAATCACCACACGACTATACTTTTCCAGCGCCCTTTCCAATAAGTCTTGAAAGGTGAGGGTGGGAAACTTCGGAGCATTAACCGGTTTGGATTCCGCTTCAATGCTTCCCCCAAACCCGGCAAATTTTCCCTCTAACTTGGTCTTGGTTTTGCGAGTCGATTCACTCATCAATCCCATGTTGTTTAACAGTTGTTGCGCCCACTCATCCTCTGGCATATGTCGAGCTAGGGCAATCAAAGCAGCGGTTGCTAAATCAGTTTCAAAGGGTAGACTGATATAGGTAGCGAGAGTATCTTCGGTGTTCCGCTGTAAAACTCCCAATACTTCTAAAATAAATGCTGTTTTACCAATACCAACGGGACCATAGACTAATATCCGCTTCCGTTCACGACCCTGCAATAAGTTAAATATCTTGCTTAACTCCTGGGTGCGACCTGTAAAAACTTGCTCTAGGTTTGACTGCAAGCTGGAAGCACTTTCAGAAAAAGGAATTTCTTCAAGATTCCAGTTAGCAAAATTTTGTTTTGTTTTCTTCCAAAGTTTATCAGCTTCACTCATGGCTATGGCTTGGGTTTAATTTTTTTAATTTGTTTATCTTTGATTTTGCTAATAGTTGGAATATTTCTTGAATATTATCAATTTTTTGGTTATCCTTAAGTTTATGATAAATATCACAAGCCTGGGTTAATTCTTGTCTAGCATCGTCGATAAATCCAAGGGAAATCATTAGTCTCCCTAATCCCGTTTTGCAGGCAGCTATTCCTTCTTGATTTTTGATATAGTCGTAGATGCGCAGAGCGTCCCGGTAATGGATGCGGGCTTTGTCTAGGTTCATCATTAAATGATGGGTGCGGGCAATGTGGTATATTGCATCTGCACGGGCTTCTAGGTTTTCGGTTTGGCGATAGATAGCCAGACTTTGCTCTAAACGGGATAATCCATCATACCAGCTTCCTCGCTGAACCAGTAGTTTACCAATATTAGTTTGAACGTCTGCCCAATCTTCGGGAAACGCTTCACGGGTGTAGATTTCTGAAGCATTTTGATAGGATGCGATCGCATTTTTCAGATTTTCTGCACTATTTCCGAGTATTCGCTTACTGTAGACATTACCCAGGTTATTTTGAACAATTGCCCAATCTTCGGGGAAGTCTTGTTTGGTGATAACTTCCAAAGCTAGTTGGAATGCTTCTATAGCAAGTTCGAGATTATCAGGCCTATTTCCACGGATTCTGTTACCGTAGGCATAGCCCAGGTTATATTGAGTGTTTGCCCAATTTTCAGGAAAGTCTGGTTTAGTAAGAACGGATAAAGCTAGTTGGTATGCTTCGATAGCATGTTCGAGATTATCCGCCTTATCTCCACGGATTCTGTAAATGTAGGCAATACCCAGGTTATTTTGAGTGTTTGCCCAATTTTCAGGAAAGTCTGGTTTAGTACGAACGGATAAAGCTAGTTGGTATGCTTCTATGGCCAGTTCTAAATTATCAGCTTTGTCTCCATTGATTCTGTTACTGTAGGCAATGCCCAGGTTATATTGAGTGTTTGCCCAATCTTCAGGGAAGTCTGGTTTAGTACGAACGGATAAAGCTAGTTGGTATGCTTCTATGGCCAGTTCTAGATTATCAGCTTTATCTCCATTGATTCTGTTTCTGTAGGCAATGCCCAGGTTATATTGAGTTATTGCCCAATTTTCGGGAAAGTCTGGTTTAGTCCAAACGGATAAAGCTAGTTGGTATGCTTCTATGGCCAGTTCTAAATTATCAGCTTTGTCTCCATTGATTCTGTTAATGTAGGCAATGCCCAGGTTATGGTGAAGGTTTGCCAAATTTTCCGGCTTACTCTGATTAGTAAACACTGTTAGTATCGTTTCGTAACCAGCAATAGCAATTTCCATGTTATTGGCTTTCTTCCCTAGTGTAAAATCGCTAATAAAGTTGCTAAATTCACCAATAACTGTAGCCATAATTTTTGCTATTTTTGGCTCCGCTTCTGAGAGTTTAGAACTTGCCCAGGTTTGTAAGATATCGATAAAGTTATGATCGAGTTTGTCTAGGTTTGCTTCCAGGAGTGGATAGACTACTTTCGGATCACTATTGCTTTCGCTAGTTGCTAGCAATACCTCTTTAAAAAATTCTAGATAGTCTTGGTCTGAAGCATTAACTAAGGTAGGGGATTCTGAAATTCTCTCTAAAAGGTCACTCCTGAGACTACCTAAAAATTCAGCAGCATTTTGGTTGCCATCTGCTGCTAGTTTTTCTGCTTCTTGTGCCATTACCTGCAATAACTCTGCATCCACTAACTCGCGGTTGCTCTCAATAATTTGGATTTCTTCACCGCTGGGACAAGTTAGCAGTTGCTGGATCAAGTTGAGGTATGCTTGTAGTCTTTCTTCGTCCATTTTTATTTATTCAGCTATTAGCTATCAGTGCTCAGCGGTCAGCTATCAGTTTGATATGGTGGTGCGTTACAGGACGGACTCTTCCAAGATTAACTACCGATAAAATGAGGCCGAGCCCGTCCCTAACGCACCATACGCCTACTCTTTTCCCCCCTTTTTTTAAGGGGGGTTAGGGGGGATCAAAACTCCCATTAATAACTTCTATAAGTATAGCAATTAATAAAAAAATTCGGTCAAGCTCAGATAAACTCTAATACTTGACCGAATTATATTGTGTAAACCTCAAAACGTACAGCTAAGCTGCACTTAAACCATATAACTCCTGATTAATTGTACATTATTCCCGAGTTAGTCAGCTATCAGCGTGTCGCGTATCAGCCAAAGGCTTAGCCTGCGCGTAGCGCAATCGGTGCTTTTGAATAAAATAAGCTGACGGCTGACCGCTGACGGCTTGCTGATTTATACCCCTCCCCAAAAAAACGTTCATTCTTCATTCTTCATTCTTCATTCTTCATTCTTCATTCCTGGTCGCCAGGGCGACGCCCTGGCAATTTACTATCCTAATCTACGTAAAAATATCGAATCAAAGTCACCATAACCTCACCAGGATTTCCGGTAGGTTCGGGAGTGCTCCACTCGTCGGGATAAGCGTATTTAAGAGAATAGATGGTAAGAATTGTTTTCCGAACTTGTTCAGGAGAACCGACCAAGATGTGCTTGGCTTTCTTAGCTTTGCGACCTTGGTTTTCAGGGTTTTGATTGTCATCAGGGTTTGAAGGAAAGTTTGTACTCATGAATCGTTATTGGTTTAAAACGCTTACATTATTAATATATCAATTTATTAATCTCTGGTCAAGGGGTTTAGGAATTTTTTTTTATTACCAAATAGCGACGATTAATCGTAGGGTGGGCAGTGGATGAAACCAATAAAATCGGATCGGAATCGGTTGGATATGCACTGCCCACCAACAGTTTTAATAAAATTAATCGTAGGGTGGGCAGTGGACGAGACCAATAAAATCCGATCGGAATCGGTTGGATATGCACTGCCCACCAACAGTTTTAATAAAATTAATCGTAGGGTGGGCAGTGGACGAGACCAATAAAATCGGATCGGAATCGGTTGGATATGCACTGCCCACCAACAGTTTTAATAAAATTAATCGTAGGGTGGGCAGTGGATTAAACCAATAAAATCCGATCGGAATCGGTTGGATATGCACTGCCCACCAACAGGGATTTAATTAGTTTTAATAAAATTAATCGTAGGGTGGGCAGTGCTCTATCGGATAGAGCACTGCCCACCCTACATGTATATCTGGCTGGTGGGCAGTGCTCTATCCGATTTTCAACTATTACTATCCCTTAATAAACCACTGCCCACCCTACATCTTTATTTATGCCCACCCTACATGTATATCTGGCTCTGGTGGGCAGTGCTCTATCCGATTTTCAACTATTACTATCCCTTGAAAAAGCACTGCCCACCCTACATCTTTATTTATGCCCACCCTACATGTATATCTGGCTCTGGTGGGCAGTGCTCTATCCGATTTTCAACTATTACTATCCCTTAATAAACCACTGCCCACCCTACATCATATCTACATCAGAACTCAATTTGTAACGTTTTGCAACTATGGCCAAAATGGCGGGACAGATTGAGCCTATTGTTCCATTTTTTAGATAGGTCTGGGATTAGCAACATCTCAAGTCTGATTGATTACTTATTTGATATAGGGGTTTCTAGCCTAATCAGACCCGGTGGTGCGTTACGGAACCGGCTGTCCCAATAGTGGGAACCGAAAAAATGAGGGCGAGCCGGTTCCTAACGCACCCTACGTAACTGTTCCCTGTTCCCTGTTCCCTGTTCCCTACTCCCTATTCCCTATTCCCTATAAACATACATTTCATTAATAGGAAAGTAACCATGATAGTAATCAACGATAGCGACAATTCCAATTCACACCCAAACCCATTGCCTACTCCGGTACCACTACCAGAACCAAATCCGAATGATCCTACTGGTTCTATTGGCAATTATGTTTGGTTAGACAGCAACAGAGATGGTCTCCAAAATGAGCCTCCTGAAAATGGTGTCAATGGCGTTACTGTTAATCTCTTCGACATCAACGGTAACCTAATCCAGACAACTACTACGAATGATGATAATAATGAGAATCCTGGTTTCTATCTATTTGAGAATATCCCGGATGACCTTTCTACTCGTTATACCCTGGAATTCGTTGCACCGGAAGGGTTTACTTTTACTACCCAAGATAATGACCCACGACAGTTTATTGATACCGATAGTCCCATAGATAGTGATGTTGATCCCAATACCGGTCGTGTTACTATCGGTCCGATCACTCGATTCTTGCCAGAAGGGATTGACCAATTGGTATGGGATGCTGGTCTGGTGCCAGTTAAACCAGGGTCAACCGGTACCCCAGGGGATGACAAACTGATTGGTACTCGTCGTAATGACCACATTAGTGGTGGAAAGGGTAACGATACTATTGTCGGTCGTGGTGGTAATGATACCCTCTCCGGGGATGGAGGCAAGGATGTAATTAAAGGGGGTGCTGGTAAGGATGTGCTTGATGGTGGCACTGGTCGTGACACGATTAATGGTGGTCGTGGTAATGACACGATTAATGGTGGTGGTGGTAAGGATCGTTTAGTGGGTGGTCGTGGTAATGACCACATCACTGGTGGTGGTGGTGATGACAGGATTAATGGTGGTCGTGGTAGTGATACGTTAGTTGGTGGTGCTGGTCATGATCAGTTTTTGTTCACTAAGGGCAGTAGCTTCCGCCATGGTGACGTGGATGTGATCGAGGACTTTGAAATTGGTGCAGATCTGATTAAATTGAAGGGCTTTGGTGCCATTGATCCTCAACAGTGGTTTCATAGAGCAGTAAAATCTGGTATCCTATCTGACAGTGACAAGGGTGTTGTTCTTTCTCCTAAGACTGGTGGAACCCTTGTGATTGAGGATGTGCATCTAGATCAATTGAGTGGTGACGATTTCCAATTGGTATAGAATAGATTTCTTGCAGAAGTAGGGAATAGGGAACAGAGAACAGGGAACAGGGGATAATAGTAGAACAGGCATCTTGCCTGTGGTGCTATGGGCATCTTGCCCGTGGTGGAATGGGCATCTTGGTAGAACAGGCATCTTGGCTGTGGTGCCATGGGCATCTTGGCTGTGGTGCCATGGGCATCTTGCCCGTTTCATTTCCGGGCAGGCAGGATGCCCACCCCACTCATATTCATTCGAAGATTCAGCAATGCCGTTTGGATTAGCGCTACCACCATCCACAAACAGGTAGTTAGGTGTGCATCAAGACAAGGTCGTTTAAATGCGCGACAGCTTACCAAAAATTTAGGGACTATTTGGGTTGGGAAGTGATTAACCGGAAATGATCTAATATCATGTCCGGTGCTTTCGGTAGTCTTCATAGTTTTCTGAAAAATTTGTCTGGAAATAATTTCACGCTTTTTTAAGTTGAAAGTAATTCACAAACTATTCACACACTAGTGTTATCGCTTTCTAAATCCAGTAGCTATTCAATTTTTGATAACTATCCGGATTTAGAGTTTTGAAGGTGTATTAATAATCGAGAGATTGGTTTTATATCAAAATAATAACGTTTTTTTTAGTTAGTTATTTACCTCAACATTTTGTTGGTTTTATTGATGATTACCACTCAAATATAAATGCTATTGGGAATCATACCAAGAATCAGCAATGCCCAGGTATATAGGGTTTGACGGTTTTTTTTTGTAACTAAATAATATCTAATTTAAATGCACAACAACTTACTCATGATGACTATAGCCTTTGTAATGGAAAGCTTTTGGCCATAACTACTTGATGCTACAAGCTCAAGTGCGGAAAGTGGGGTATTAATTTTCCTGATTATCTAGTTAGCACTTGTAGTATTAATCAGCGTTTACTCAAGTGAAATTCTTTTTCACTCTAGATAGAATAGTTCTCGCTCACCAGAACTACTTAACAGAACATGAGCATGGAAGTAAAGACTGAGAGTGTTGAGACCGGACAAGAGGAGATTAACCTATTTAAACTGGGGTCGATTCTGCTTCGGTTTTGGAAAACGGCATTAGCAGTGGGAACGACAGTTTTTGCAGGGGGGGCAGCAGCGACTTTTCTCAAGACCCCTGAATATGAGTCAGAGATGCTGATCCTAATGTATCGGGAAGCTTCCGTGCCTGATGTTGGTGGGTTACAAGAAACAGAAAAACCTAAAAATAAGGAAAATTTATCTACCGAAATTGAGATTCTTAAAAGTCGCTCTTTGGTTGCTAAGGCAATTAGCCCCCCAGAAAGCTCTTTTGACAAACTGTCTGTTAAAGAAGTAATCGAAAACATGTCGATTCGTCAGGTAGGGGATGCTGATGTACTGATCGTTTCATACCAAGACACAAATCCCCAAAGGGCTCAAAAAGTACTAGAAGCTCTCAGTTATACCTATGTCGATTACAGTATAGAGCGGCAGCGCTCCCAGGCAACCAATGCAATTCAGTTTATTGATGAGCAACTACCGAAAGCACAACAAGCCCTAAATGCAACCACATCAATTCTGCGTAGCTTTCGAGAACGCTATGGTATTGTGGAACCAGAAGCTTATGCTCTTCAGGTATCTGAACTCAAGCAATCTCTTGTGCAACAGGAGCAGGAAGTAGAAATTGCTCTGAGTCAGACTCAGCGACAGTTACAGGAATTACGCCAACAGCTACAAGAAGCAGGTCAACAACCCCAAGCAGCTTTAGCAAATTCGGTTCTCAGCCAAGATCCTTACTATAAAAACTTAGCTAATCAACTGACAGAACTAGAATCCGAGCTGGCTCTAGAGCTAACTCGTTTCCAGGATAATCATCCTGCGGTGGAAAGCTTACAACTGAAGCGTAACCAAATACAGAATCTATTGCAGAAGCGTACCCAAAGCATCCTGGGGTCAGCAAGCTCACAAATTGATATTAACCAGGTAGTGGGATACGGGGAAACTCGCCAAACACTAACTAATCAATTACTTGCTCTAGAGACAGGATTTGCCGCTCAGGAAAACCAGCTAGAGGCTATTCGTAAAGCTCAAACTGAAGTGGCAGCTCAGTTTCAGCAAATTCCCCAACTCCAGCAAGTGTATACCGAGCTACAGCGTCAGTTAGAAGTTAGATCCCAAGCAGTCAATAACTTACTAGAAAAACGGCAAGAGTTACAGATTGCTGAAGCTCAAGAAATTGCCCCTTGGGAGATTCTTGAGTCTCCTTACCTACCAGAAGATCCTATTTCTCCCAATATCAAACTGAATTTGATTTTGGCTTTACTTATGGGAGGATTGTCTGGGGTAGGAGCGGCATTCCTGCTGGAGCGTTTAGACCAGAAGGTAAAACAGGTCGAAGATTTAAAGCAACTAACGGGGCTATCTTTATTAGGAACTATTCCCCGTATCCGGGGACATATAGTCGGTGCTCGAATCGAAGAACAAAGAAGATTATCGAGTGATCAGCAGTCAGCATTTACAGAATCCTTGCGCTCTCTAGCCATGAATTTACGCTATCTTGGTGCAGCTACAAACAGGATCAAGGTTTTGGCTTTCACTTCTGCAATGCCCTCTGAAGGTAAGACAACGATTACCTATCATTTAGGAGCTGTTTTAGCTGAATTGGGACAGCGAGTTTTAGTAGTCGATGGGGATTTGCGTCAACCAACGTTACATCTATTGGCAGGATTGCCAAACCATGGGGGACTAAGTACAGCTCTTACCAGTGACCGTCCTTGGTATTCCCTCGTTCAGACAGGAAAGACTGAAAGTCTTGATCTAATCAGTTCTGGTCCTACTCCTCCTAATCCAGTGGCGCTGTTGAATTCCCAGAAAATGAAGCAGCTATTTGATGAGTGGCGACAGACTTATGATTATGTGCTAATCGATACTCCTGCTGTGGTAGGGGTTGCTGATACCCAAAGTGTAGGCAGTTATGTGGATGGAATTATCTTTGTTGCTGGCATGGAATGCAGTACCCATGATGATATTACCCGTTCCTTGGAGATTTTACGGAGCAATCAGTGTACTTTAGCTGGGGTGGTGGCAAATTTTGTTAATAACAAGCATGGTAACAGTTACTCCTACCGGCAATCTGCTGGTAATCCTCCCCAGTCTGAGCATGAGAAGAGTAATCTGGGATTGGTTAGGCAGTCTTGGTAATCGTTACTTCACACAGCTATCAAAAATTTATAGGGATCCGTGTAGGAATTGTGATAATTTTTGTTCCCTGTTCCCTACTCCCTGTTCCCTGTTCCCTTTGCTATAGATTAAATATTTACAGTGAAAAAACAGCCATTACATAATGCATTTAAGTTCTGGAAAAATATTTCCAGTGGCTCTAATAATCGCCAAATTTTTGGTGCTGCTGCTAAAGTAACTGCCATGACTGTACTGGTAAAAATAGTATCTGTGGGCAAAGAATTTGTGGTTGCTTGGAGTTTTGGCACCAGCAATGAAGTGGATGCATTAGTGATTGCCTTACTATTTCCTCAGTTTATTGGTAATGTAGTTGCTGGTTCTTTTAAACCTGCTTTTATTCCTACTTATATACGGGAAAGAGAGCAACAAGGACAACAACAGGCTCAGAAACTTCTTTCTGGAGCAATGTCTTATGTAATTGGATTGTTAATCTTGGTTACCATCCTCATGGTAGCTTTTGCTCCCTTCTATTTACCTAAAATTGCACCAGGTTTCGACTCAGGCAAAATCGAGTTTACTTTTCAGCTACTCTTAGCAGTTTCTCCTCTAATTTTAATTAAGGGAATTGTTACGATTTGCCAGGCTGTTTTAAATTCTGGAGAACGTTTTGCCTTGGCTGCTATTTTGCCCATTGCCATCCCTGCCTTAAGCATTATCTTACTTGTAAAATTTTCATCTTGGGGAGTCTTTGCCTTAGTTATAGCACTACTAGGAGGAACTTTAATACAAATTATTTTCCTAGGTATATCACTGAGGCGAAAAGGCATTAGCTTAATACCAAAACTATATAAGCTTGACTCTAAGCTTAAAGAAGTCTTTCGGCTCTATGGAGCCTCTGCTGCTGCTGCATTCCTCATAGGAAGTACTAAATTAGTAGACCAATCAATGGCAGCCATGTTAGCACCGGGAAGCGTCGCAGCCCTGAGCTATGGCTATAAATTGACAGCTTTGCCCCTTAGTCTTGTCGCCATAGGATTAGGGACAGCCGTTACTCCTTACTTTTCTAAGATGATCGCCAGGGAAGATTGGCAAGGGGTAAAACATACGCTAAAAAAATATCTGAAGCTAATATTCATCACAACTATTCCCTTAACCATTATTCTCTTAATTTGTTCCATTCCTATAGTTAGGATTCTCTTGCAAAGGGGATCATTTACAGCAGATGACACATATTTAGTGGCTCATATTCAAGCTTTGTATGCCTTACAACTTCCTTTTTATATTGGCAACATTTTAGTGGTTAGACTAATTACTTCAATGAGGATGAATTATGTATTTACTTGGACTTGTGCATTTAATTTACTGGTAAATATTGTCTGCAACTTTTTATTTATACAATGGATTGGAATTGCTGGAATTGCTTTATCTACTAGCCTAATTTATTTGATTTGTTTTTTGATGCACATTACATTTATAAATAAAAAACTTAACAAAAATTACCAACAAAAAATATGAAAATAACGTTAGTGATTTCATCTCTTTCTTGTGGTGGTGCAGAACGTGTTTCGGTTTTGCTTGCTGAAGGATTTGTAGAAAAAGGTCATCAGGTAACACTTATCACGATAGCTGGTAAAGAACGTGATTTTTATAAACTTTCACCTAAGGTCTCTCGATTAGCTCTGAATATTGCGGGTGCTTCACACAATGCTATTCAAGCTTTACGAAATAACTTACACAGATGTTTAGTTTTAAGAAAAGCTATTAAATCTACTAATCCTGATGTAGTTATTTCCCATTTAGTAAATACAAATATATTAACTATATTATCTTTATTAAAAACTAATCTGCCGACAATTATTACTGAACATTCTTACGGCAGAGAAAAATCTGATAAACGCAAAAAGTACAGTCTTAGAAAATTAGTTTATAAATACGCTAATAAATTAGTGAGTGTAAGTAAAGAATTAGATCAGTCATTCCAATGGCTAAATCCAAATAAAAGAGTAGTGATATATAACCCAATAGTGAAAATACCAGAGAATGATCTGATTGAAGACCATGTCTTACATAATCTAGGTATAGATTCCCACAAAAATTGGATCACAAGTATGGGGAGGCTAACAAAACAAAAAGGTTTCGATATTCTAATCAGCGCATTTTCAAAAATTGCCCATAAATATCCCGATTGGCAAATACTAATCATAGGGGAAGGACATTTAAAATCTGAGTTATTAGCTCTAATTAATAAACTAAATTTATCTGCTCAGGTTGTTTTAGTAGGTCGTTTAAGTAATCCTTTTCCTGTCTTAAAAAAGTCTGAATTATTTGTTATGGCTTCTCGCTGGGAGGGGTTTCCTATGGTACATTGCGAAGCCTTAGCTTGTGGATTACCAGTCATTGCTACGGATTGTCCTACAGGACCAAAAGAAATTATTCGTCACAACGTAGATGGTGTCTTAGTTCCCAATGAAGACTCAGAAGCTTTAGCTACTGCCATGGAAAATTTGATGTCTAACTCAGAAGAACGTCAACGTTTAGCTAGCCGTGCGACAGAAGTCAATAAACGCTTTGCTTTAGAAAAAATTTTGCAAGATTGGGAAAAACTTTTTGAAAATGTGAGTAAATAATGAATTTTAGAGGATGGCTTTATTCACACTATTCTTCTCTACAAGGTAGAGGATACTCTGCTATTTTTGACAAGCTTAGTCAAGAAATTACTTCAGGAATACACCCTGAAACAACTCAAACAAACTTGATAAAAATTCTTAACCATTGCCAAAAAAATGTCCCCTATTATACTCAAATAATGGCTCAAATTGGCAATTATAAACTTCTTGAACAAAATCCAGAAGTATATCTTCAAAACTTGCCAGTTTTAACCAAAGATTTAATTCGCCAAAACTTTGAACAAATAAAATCTACGGATTTAAAACAACGACAGTGGTATTTTAATCAATCAAGTGGCTCAACCGGAGAACCAATAAGGCTTATTCAAGACCGGGCATATTTCAACCGTTCGATGGCGATTAAGTCGCTTTATTCTTATTTGGTTTCAGGTAGAAAATTTGGTGATCCACAAGCAATTTTATGGGGCTCACGAACAGATTTATTATCAAACAAAGGTATTAAAGCTAAGTTATCAAGCTTTCTTAGAAATACGACCTATATGAATGCTTTCTTGATGACTCCTGAAAAAATGGCGGGGTTTATTCACAAGCTAAATAACAAACCTCCTAAGATAATTATTGCCTACGTTCAGGCAATATATGAATTGGCACAATTTGCTGAACAGGAGCAAATAACCATTGTTCCTCAAAAAGCTATTATAACCACTTCCGGCACACTTTATCCTTGGATGCGCGAAAAGATTGAGTCTGTATTTCAATGCCAAGTTTTCAATCGTTATGGCTCTAGAGAAGTGGGTGATATTGCTTGTGAACTACCTGGTAAAGAAGGTCTATGGGCTGCACCTTGGGGCAGTTATATTGAAATTGTAGATGATAATAATAATCTCTTGCCAACCGGTGTTGAAGGAAACATCTTGGTTACTAATTTAACTAACTATGCTATGCCATTAATACGGTACAAAATTGGTGACAGTGGCACTTTGTTAGTTAACGAACCCTCACGGCAGATATTCAAGGAAGTTTCAGGTAGAATTACGGATATGTTTAAGCGTAAAGACGGCAGTCTAGTATATGGATCATATTTTACTTATCTTCTTTATTTTAAAGACTGGATTTATAACTTCCAAGTTGTTCAAAAGGATTATTCAAAACTAGTGATAAGAATCATGAAAGGAAATCAAGATTATCAGCCAGAGCAAAAAGAATTAGATGAAATAGTTAATCATTGCCAAATAGCGATAGGAGAAGAATGCCAAATTAGTTTTGAATTTGTTGATCAAATTTACCCAAGTGCTTCTGGTAAGTACCGATACACAATTTCAGAAATTTAAACAGGATTTGGAGCTTTTTATATATGCAAATATTTTAAATATTGACAGCACTTAGTAATCTTTCGCTTCAGTGTGAATTACCGCTTCACTTCTCCCAATCAATACTTTTAACAGATTACTATAATCTAATCAAAGAATTTGGAGGAGAGTAACATTCTAGACATGATCACCACGATGGAGGATGGAAAGCTATAGGTTTAATAACCTCTGGGGGAGATGTTTATACTGATAAACTTATTACTGGGAAGCCTTTTTTATAAACACCCGCTATGGGAATGTGCCCATATATTAAAGAGATTTTGACCAAACTTCCTGGCTCTAAGCGTCGATTCAGATTAATGTTTCTAGAACCAGGATCTGTAATCAAGTGGCATAGAGATAAAACTGACACTCTTGATGGAGCAATATCTTCTCGTTTTTATATTACAATTATCACTAAATTTAAGATAGTTTTTACAATTTTATAAATATATTATTGATGCAAACTTATGAAGTTTATGCAAAAAAAAAATGCTTTACTGTACTATAATATTTTATTGTCAGTAGCGTCATTTGCGATATTTTTTACAGGTATAGATAACTATTTGCACAATGCTGATATTGTCAATATTATTCCTCTTTGGTTTATTGCTGTATTTTGTTTAGCAACCTTGTTTTTGTTAATCTTAAAAATAAAAATCAATTATAAGTCTACTTATTTAATCATCTGGTGTGGAGTTTTTTTAGTTATTTCAATTGGATCTTTCTTTTTTTCATCTCAATCTAGCATTGCTTTTCAAGCCCTTGAAACTAGAGTTCTCTCTATGATTTTTGTGCTAATTATGCTAGTAATTTTATCCCAAACTAGTTTAGTACAAGCTTGTGCTATTTGGACTATATTATTTGCTGTTTTACTAGGAATTGCTAATAATATTTATGAAATATTTTACCCAGAAGCATTTTACTGGGATGATGTGGGACGCTCCGCAGGTTTTTACCTAGATCCTAATGATAGTGCAGGGACATTAACCCTAGGAATGCTTTTTACTGTCGATCTTTTCAAGCCTAAATATCGTATACTATTTGTTATTTTAGTTGGTTTGGGGGTTTTTTCTACATTTTCCAGAGGAGGAATACTTGGTTGGCTTATTAGTGTTATTACTCTGATTATATTTAACGTAATTCCACAATATAAATTGGTAAAAGCATTTCTATTTATAGGAGTATTACTTGTTGTAATCGGAAATCAAATAACGTTTTTTTTAGATAATAATTATCAAGTTAATAATTTAGAATTTTTACATGGAAAAGCTCAAAAAAGAATTGAAATTTTTACTACTGGATCTACTGAAGATAACGCTGCTCAAGAAAGGTTCCAGCTAGCTAAGTATGCCTGGGACTATTTTTCAGAAAAACCATTGTTAGGAAATGGAATTGGAGCTACGGAAGAATGGGAATTGGAATTAAATAGCCATAATATGTATTTATCTTTACTAGCAGAGCATGGCATTATTGGTATTTTTATTATTCCTTCTCTAATCTATACCCTTAATAAAAATACCCGTACTAACAAAAAATATTTAATCTGGAGTTTTGCCGTATTTATTTTGGTGTGGTGCCTTTTTAATCATCGAATTTTATATTATCGTCCTGTTCTTATGTCCTGTGCTTTATTAGCAGTTATTAACAAAAAAGGCAAAGTAAAATGAGAAGCGTTATGTCAACTCAAACAATAGCCATTTTCCTAGCTTCCCTCCGGGGTGGTGGTGCAGAACGCAATATGCTCAGACTCGCCAATGGTCTTGCGGAACAAGGTTTAAAGGTAGATTTAGTTCTGGCGCAAAAAGATGGTGCTTATTTTTCGGAGATATCTCCCCAAGTTAATCTAGTTCACCTTGAAGCCAAACGGGTGCTGTTGAGCCTACCTAAGCTAGTGCGATACCTGAAACAGGAAAAACCTGCTTACCTCATCTGCGCTATGGATTATGTTAACTTAGTTGGCTTGTGGGGTAAATTTATTGCTGGAGTACCCACCCGCATCATTGTTACTGTGCGTAACACTCTCTCTTCTGAGGGCAATCAATCCCCATGGAAAAACCCCTTAATTCACGGCTTAATCCATCACTGTTACCCTTGGGCAGACTCCATTGTAGCGGTATCGGGAGGTGTGGCAGATAACCTAACAACTACAGTTAATTTACCCCGCAAGCACATCAAAGTTATTTATAATCCAGTAGTTACCCCTAATTTACTGCTCAAAGCTCAAGCTACCATAGACCATCCCTGGTTTTCTCCCAGAGAGCCTCCCGTAATTTTAGGAGTAGGTAGACTCACCAAGCAAAAAGACTTCCCTACCTTAATTAAAGCCTTTGCCATCGCTCAACAAAACTGTTCCGCTCGATTAATGATTTTAGGGGAAGGGGAAGAACGCCCTAAATTAGAAGCCTTAGTCAAGGAATTGGGCTTAGAAGATCAGGTAAGTTTACCAGGATTTGTTAATAATCCTTTTGCTTACATGGCTCAAGCAGCCTTATTTGTTCTGTCTTCTAATCGAGAAGGTTTACCCACGGTGTTAATTGAAGCTATGGCTGTGGGAACCCCTGTAGTAGCAACTAACTGCAAAAGTGGCCCAGAGGAAATCTTAGCAGGGGGTAAATACGGCAATTTAGTTCCAGTGGGGGATGTGGAGGGTTTAGCCCAAGCAATGGTAGCTACTTTGAATAATCCCATTGCCCCGGAAGTGTTGCAATCTAGAGCTAAAGAAGAATTCTCCCAAGAAAAGAGTACTACTGAATACTTAAAACTATTGAATTTAAGCACAGATAATGAGTAATGCCACAGATAAATTGAGTATAGTCCTTCTTTCCACTGGTTTAGGAGTAGGGGGAGCAGAACAACAAGTTATGTATCTTGCCCATGCTTTAGTAGCTAAAGGTCACCAAGTAAGGATTCTTTCTCTAATTCCCATAGGTCAAATGGGTTTAGAAGCCCAAGCCCAAGGATTATCTGTCCATAGTTTAAACATGAAACGGGGTGTACCAGAACCCAGGGCATTACTAGAGTTAATTAATCTCTTACGCCAATGGCAACCGCAAATTGTACACAGTCATATGTTCCACGCTAATCTGATGGCTAGGATCGCCAGGATTTTTACTCCCATACAGGTTTTGGTGGCTACAGCTCATAATCTTAAAGAGGGGGGACGTTGGCGAGAAGTTGCCTACCGTTGCACAGATCCTTGGTGTGATTTAACCACTCAGGTGAGTCAAGCCGGTTTGGAACGCTACATCAAAGTGGGGGTAGTACCCAAACATAAAATTAAATTTATACCCAATGTTGTGGACAGTGAAAAATTTCAACATCACCCTGAAGTACGCAGCAAAATTCGCCAGGAATTAAATCTAGGAGATGAATTTGTTTGGTTAGCAGCAGGGCGTAACCATGAGCAAAAAGATTATCCCAATATGCTCAAAGCCTTTGCTCAAATTGCTCAAAGATATAAAAATGCAATTCTACTGATTGCTGGAGATGGTTTTTTAGGTTCTAAGGAAGAAACTTTGGCGGAAAAGTTGGGCATTGAATCCCAAGTAAGATTTTTAGGGGTACGCCGGGATATACCAGCTTTGATGAGTGCTGCCGATGCTTATTTGATGTCCTCAGCTTGGGAAGGAATGCCAGTAGTACTTTTAGAAGCATCTGCTTCTGGTTTACCTATGGTAGCTACTGATGTTGGGGGTAATCGGGAAGTGATATTAGATGGTAAAACGGGAATTATCGTACCACCTCAAAACTTTGAAGCTTTAGCTAAAGCCATGCAAAATCTGATGGAATTACCTTTATTTGAACGTCAGAAAATGGGTCAGCTAAGTCGGTATTATATCGCAGAAAATCATAGTTTTGATCAGGGATTAATAAAGTGGTTAGAATTATATTACCAGTTATTAAATCATAAACAAAAAAATCTATAAAATTTATAAATACTGAAATGCTTAGTTTTGTGATGACATTTATTAAACAGATAAAAACTTACTTGTTTATGTTTAATAAAACCAATAAAACACTGATTAATGATATTACTGTCGAATTAAATAAGTTATTCAGTTTAGAGAGTGTTAATTTGACGAGACTAATAAACATTGAAATTCGTCATAATTCTTTTATATTGCTTTTTGAAATCAGCAAAAAACAAAATGTTTATGTTAAAATTATAAATTATAAGACATCAAGTCTTAGTAAAGCAATCAAAAATCACGATTCAATATCTAAGGGATTACATGAGTATAATTCCCTTTTATGGATTAATAAAAATTTAAATTTTTTGACAAATATAAATACCATTGAACCCATCACTTATTTGTCAAAATTCAATGCTATTGTCACCAAAGAAATAATCAGTTTTCAGCTTTATAAAAATCTCCATTATCAAAACATTGAAACAACGTTATTTTCCATCGGATCATGGTTATATGAATTCCATCAAAAACAAGGATATGAATATACATTTGTAAGCCAAGCAGACTCTTTGTTAGAGCAGATAGATATTGAATACAAAGAAATCCTGCAAGGCTCATATACTCCCCAAAACATATCATTTGGAATTGGGCTTAACAATTTTGACATTCGTGATGTTTTAATCAATAAAAATGATGTTTATTTGCTAGATTTAAATACAACTCATGAGATAGTACCTCATTTACAAGATGTAGGCAGATTTTTGGCTTCGCTGGAATTAGCTTATTGGGGAACAGCTAAATTTGGAATTAAGACTGTACCAAAGAGCTTAGCTAATGCATTTTTAGATGGTTACTGTTATCAGCAAAAATCCAAGGATTTGAGAAAAACTGCTAATTGGTTTGCTGCTCGCTATATCTTCAAACATATTACTCGCAATAATAAACGAATTAACGATACTAACAAAATTTATTTGAAAGGCTACTATCAACTCTTTGCTAAACCTTATTTAGAAAAAATTGTTCAAAACAAATTACTGCCTTGAGCAAGTTTATCAAAAGTAAAACAGTAGATAATAATGTGAAACCTAGTGACTACCTATCTCAAAAATAAATCTAAAATTCTCCATCTCATCACCCGTTTAGCTGTCGGAGGGGCGCAAGACAACACCCTCCTGACAGTGGAAAAACATGATCGTAATCAATTTGAGGTTCACTTAGCCTCAAATCCAGAAGGACAATGGTTGAATCGTGCTCAACAAAGTGCGGATACCTTCCACCCCATACCCCACCTAGTTAACCCGATTAACCCTATCTATGACCTTAAAGCTCTAACAGAAATAGTTCAATTACTGCGTAGAGAAAAATTTGATGTTGTGCACACCCACAGCTCAAAAGCAGGAATTCTTGGTCGTGTAGCTGCTCGCATTACTAAAGTTCCTGTGGTTGTCCACACTATCCATGGCTTTGCTTTCCATGACTTTATGCCTAGTTGGAAACGCCAACTCTATATTAATCTAGAGCGTAGTATGCGCCCCTGTACAGATTTTTTTCTTACCGTTAGTGAACTTAACCGTAAACAAGCTATCCAACTGGGGATCCTGAGTCAAGAAAAATCCCAAACGGTCTACAGTGGAATTGACTTTAGTAAATTAGACCGTCCTTGTCATCTCCCACAACTTCGACAGCAACTAGAAATTCCCGATGGTTGGCAAGTTATTGTGATGGTGGGGCGTTTAGATGAACAAAAAGCACCCTATTACTTAATTGAAGCTTTTGCTCAAGTTCTCAAACACTCCCCCGAAACTCTGTTACTACTAGTTGGTGAAGGAGAATTGCAACCCCGTTTACAAACTCAAACTCAACAACTTGGTATTGAAAATCAGGTTAAATTCTTGGGTTCCAGGGAAGATGTACCGGAAATTCTGAAAATAGCTGATATTTTTGCCCTTTCCTCCCTCTGGGAAGGTTTAGGTAGAGCCATGACTGAAGCTATGCTATTAGGTAAACCTGTTGTTGTTCCTAATATCTATGGTATTCCTGAAACTGTCCATCATGGCGAAACGGGTTTACTATTTCCGGCTAAAGATGTTGCCAAATTAGCTCATCATCTAGTTTACCTACTCCAAAATCCCCAGGAACGGGAACGTCTTGGTCACAATGCCCAACAGCTAACT
Organism: Moorena sp. SIO3A2; assembly: GCF_010672265.1. Classification (NCBI taxonomy): domain Bacteria; kingdom Bacillati; phylum Cyanobacteriota; class Cyanophyceae; order Coleofasciculales; family Coleofasciculaceae; genus Moorena; species Moorena sp. SIO3A2. Next base: position 17,566 of record NZ_JAAHHC010000051.1, on the reverse strand, counting down.
AGAAAGCTTTTTGATGTGGCTCAAATGGTGCAACAGATTGAGCAGATTTACCAGCAATTATTAAATCAGAAACCCTCATGATTTAAGATCTGGATTCAAACTTGCCCCACTCTTTCCAGTCACAATCCAGAGGAGAGAACGAATACAGTCTCGAATAACTCGTATTTTTGACTCTTTTGGATAGCCTTTTGAGGGGACAGAAACAGGAGTAAAAGTAATCCCCCGACTACCCAAAACAAAAGTTGCTATTGCCCGAGACCTTACCATATGATAATCCGAGGTTACTAGGTAGATATGTTGAATATCCTGCCGATAAAAATAGTTAACTGTGCAAGTAAAATTTGTCACCGTATCCGTGGGACAAAAATCATAGTGAATTCGCTGGTCTGAGATTCCTACTTTTCGGAAAATCTGCCTGTTATGCTCAAAATTACTGGGGTAGTCAGAAACCCAAATATCTAATTCAGGATGGGACTGGGAAAACTGGGCAGTGAATTTGAAGCGATCTTTATTACCACCAAGAACCAAAATAGCCTGGGGTTCTGGTGCTTGATGGCGTGCAATGGCTAAACGGAAGGGAATGATACTAATAAAAAACAGTCCCATAGGCAGCAAAAAAAGCCACAAATTATTGAGTCTAATTTTGGCAATTGGAAAGCTCATAAAATCCTTTAATAGCCTATTGTTTATACTCATAATCCTCCTTAATAACTAGCCATCCAATTCGGACTCTAATAGCTTTTAGTGTAGTTAGTAGTACCGATAGTTGAAAGCCATCACTGAATCACTTCTAACTTAGCACATAGCGATTATGAAACATATTCTTGTTACTGGCGCAACTGGCTTCATTGCTAGTCATCTTTTGCCTATTCTCCATCAGCGAGGTTGGCAAATCACCGCAGCAGTGCGTAACCAATTTTTCCATCCCCCAGACATCTCCCTCAAAACCATTGCTGTAGGTGATATCAATCGTCATACTGATTGGAGTAAGGCTCTTGAAGGCATCGACACCGTAATTCACCTAGCCGCAAGGGCTCACATCTTACAGGACGACGCACCGAATCCGGAAGCAGAATTTCTGGAAGTGAATACCTTAGGTACTACTCAGCTAGTTAAACATGCCATTAAAGCTGGTGTACAGCATTTTATCTTCATTAGCTCTATTGGTGCTATGGCCACCTTAAGTGATCAGATTCTCACCGAAAATTCTCCTTGCCAACCTGATACTCCCTATGGATGCAGCAAATTGAAAGCAGAACAGGCTTTAATTGAGTTAGCAAGCTCAAGCAACAAGATGAGTTGGACTATTTTGCGTCCTACCCTAGTTTATGGTCAGGGAAATCCAGGCAACATGGAACGTTTAATTAAATTAGTACAGAAAAAATTACCCCTACCCTTTGGCTCTTTAAATAATCGCCGTAGTTTGGTTTTTGTAGGTAACTTAGTAGATGCGATCGCCACTATTATCACCCATCCCCAAGCTAAAAACCAAACTTTTCTGATCAGCGACGGCGAAGACCTCTCAACAACGCAACTGATCAGACAAATTGCTCAATGTCTAGAACTCCCGTGTCATATCTTGCCAATTCCCCTGAGCTTATTGAGGCTAGCCGGTAATTTGGGAGATACTGTAGAACTAATCACCAGGCGAACTTTCATCCTCAATAGTTCAATGATTTCTCGATTGGATGGTTCCCTATGGGTTGATAGTAGCAAACTTTGTCAGACTCTCAACTGGCAACCACCCTATACCCTGGAGCAAGGATTAATATCAAGTCTGGTTGAATACCCATAATTAAGGAGAGGGTGGGGAGGGTGGGCAGGGTGGGAGGTGTGGGGAGATGGGGAGATGGGAAGATAGCTAGATAGGGGATATTTTTGCGCATTTGCCCCCGTTGGTCCCCATCTGTCAAAAGCGATGCAGCGCGGTCTTGGGGAGGCAGCGCGGTCTTGGGGGTCTCCCCCACTCGCGCTTTGCCGTGGTTTCCCCCACTCGCGCTTTGCATCAAGACAGCGAAGCATCCGATAATTCCCCCCAAAATTGGGGGGTTAGGGGGGCGGGGGACTTTGACATCATTCCCCCCAAAATTGGGGGGCTAGGGGGGCGGGGGACTTTGACATCATTCCCCCCAAAATTGGGGGGTTAGGGGGGCGGGGGACTTTGACATCATTCCCCCCAAAATTGGGGGGCTAGGGGGGCGAAATCAACTTAACCGCGTAAGTCCTGTTGGTGATAAAAAACCATCTCCGATTAAACCTTACTCCTTTCCTTCCGCCTTCTGTCTTCTGGCTTCTGCCTTCGATTCGCGCCTCGTGTAAGTATTCAAGCGCACATCATATTAATGGGGACATTACAACCAGAAGGCTGGTACTCTGGCACCAGATTACACAGTTGAGTAACAATACCTGCACGATCATTGAGTCGAGCTTTATCAAGGAGAACTATCAACTGCGGTTGCAAAATCTCCCAACTCCAAAAATATTCTTGAGCAGAGAAAATTTTATGATGTCGCGTGGGTTTGACATTATCCCCAGATATCAGCAACTCCTCATAGAGTTTTTCCCCTGGTCGCAATCCCGTTATTTTGATTTCAATGTCCTGTTGGGGAATAAGCCCACTCAAACGAATCATTTGCAAAGCGAGATCGTAAATGCGAATTGGTTCTCCCATATCCAGCAAGAATACCTCTCCTCCACTTGCCATTGCCCCTGCTTGCATCACTAAGCGAGCCGCTTCAGGAATGGTCATGAAATAGCGAGTAATTTCCCGATCGGTAACGGTAATGGGTTGACCTTGGGCAATTTGTCGGGAGAAGCGAGGCACAACCGAACCACTACTATTAAGGACGTTGCCAAATCTGACAATGGCAAAGCGGGTAGAATGTCCTGGTTGAGCTGCTAATGCCTGTACTACCAACTCTGCTACCCGTTTACTAGCGCCCATAATATTGGTAGGACGTACCGCTTTGTCAGTGGAAATCAAGACAAAGTTTTTCACAGCGCACTCAATGGCACAGCGGACCGTAGTCCAGGTTCCTAAAACGTTGTTCTCAATGCCTCGCGCTGCATTTACTTCTACCAGAGGAACGTGCTTGTAGGCTGCTGCATGGTAAACTGTCTCGACTTGATGATCCCTTAAAACAGTACTGAGATGATCCTTATCGGTGACATTGCCTAGGTAAGCAAAGCGCTGCAATTGAGGATAAGTTTCTGCTAGTTCGAGGTCAATATTGTAGAGAGCAAATTCACTGAGTTCGTAAAGTACTAGACACTGGGGCTGCTGCTTAGCAATTTGGCGACACAGTTCTGAACCAATGGAGCCTCCTGCACCAGTCACCAGCACTACTTTTCCTGTCACCTGCATTTCTAGTAGTTCAATATCAGGTGCAGCTTCTTCTCGTCCGAGGAGGTCAGCAATATCAATCTTGCGAAGTTTCTCAATAGAAACTCCACCAGAGAGCATTTCATTTAAGGAGGGTACGGTTTTAACAGGAATTGAAAGACTCTGTAGGCGTTCTAGAATACAGCGTTTTCTTTCTTTTGTTACCGAAGGCATTGCCAAAATTACCGTATCAAAAGCTTTTTGTCGCCAAAGTAACGGCAACTCAGCAGGAGAGTAAACCTTGAGTCCCTGTATGACTACATGGTGTTGCAAATCAGAGTTGTCATCGATAAAGGCAATTAGTCGGTAAGTTCGGTGATTCGCTAAAGCAGCAGCAAGCTGATAACCTGCTGCCCCTGCACCATAGATCAGTAGCCCTTCTGGAGGTAAATTGCTATGGGCGTAATAGGCTAGATTATGAGTTGAGCTGCGAATTAGCAGTCGTAACCCAATCAGGAGAAATAGAGTAAGGAAGGCATCAATAATCAGAACTGAGGGAGGAAGAGGCCAAGAACCGTTTAAGTAAGCGAGGATCACTAAAACTCCGGAACTGTAGAAAACAGCTTGGAGTGCTGTGGTAATAAACTCTAGGCTTGTGTAGCGCAGAATAGGACGATAAATGCCACAGACTTGGAAGCCTATAAGTTTGACCACAATTAACAGGATAATTAGCCAAGCATACTGAACAATTCCTGAGAGGGGAAGTGTTTCGTCGAAGCGGAGCCAAAAAGCTAGATAAATAGCAAGGCAAAATAAAAATGCATCTAGAGCAACGAGGAACTGGCGCTTCTGCCGTCTGGAGATTGAGTTATAGCCACCATAAAGCTTAATCAGCAGGTAGTTAATATAGGATTTCATAAAGATAACGAATTCAGAAGGTTATTGCTTGTGCGATTTAGGGTCACTGGAACCCTAGATTAATGATTCTCTGCCCCACCAGTGGCACGACAGCGCTGACTAGAGCTAGATCCGCCCCTATCTGTAGCGACGACCTCCAAACAACGGGATTTTCGACCCAGATTGGGGGGAGATTGGGGTAAGACCGAGATAGGGATACTGTGGGAAAAAGTGCAATTGGCACTTAAGTAGAGGCAGTGCTGATTCTGGCGATGATTCCCCATAGCATTTCTATTTGAGATGTAAACATAGAAGTGATAGAACAAGGTAACTTCGGATCAGGGAACTTCGGATCAGTATGAAAGAGGGATGCATCAAGACGATCCGAGGATTTTTTGGTGTGCTGATAAATCAGTCTTGGGTTTTATGAGCTATTTGGAAATGCTATATATAGCGTTTCTCATAGCTATGAGGTACAGTTTTGATTGGCGCTGATTGCCTTTAAGACCTTATTAATTCTGCCCTCTGCCTTCTGCCTTCTGCCTTAAAAGCATAAGCTTTGTCCTCACTCGTCCTGAGAATTTATAGAGTTAACCATAGTGTGTTCACCAACTAAGTAGTATTGTTGGAATCGTTCCCCTTGAACCCTATAGATAATAGGTGGATGGCATTGATTAACATCCCTAATCTAGGATAAAAATATTTTTTTTCACTAAAAGAATTATTCGGTGGTCATCATAATACAATAAAAAAATGTTAATAACTCAATTAACAAGCATCATAATTTTGGAATTAAACCATGAAGTATCCCGATTATTAATACACCGTATCAACTCTAAATCCGGATAGTAAAAAAAAATGAATAGCTACTATATTTAGAAAGAGATAACACTAGTTTGTGAATAGTTTGTGAATTACTCTAAAATGAACAAATGGTGAAATTATTTGCAGAAAAATTTTTCAGAAAACTATGAAGACTACCGAAAGCACCGGACATGATATAATCTCATCTCCGGTTAATCACTTCCCAACCCAAATAGTCCCTCTTAAGGGGTGAAAATATGGCTACACTATAGACTTTATAAGGGATAGAGCTTTCATGTCTTTGATAAAATTGAGGTGTTTATGAGGTTTGAGATTCATCAGATCAGTAGCTAGGTCTGACCAAAGTTCCATCGATTCAACCCAGATAGATCCATATAATTATATCCAAAACTCACTGTGCCTTTTCACAGAACGTTTCTCTTCATTCGGGTGAAAAATATACTCATCCACTCTCATTTTTTGTAAATATTATAAGGAAACTTATATCAATTAAAATAAGCGATATTAATGAGCAATATAATACCAAGTTAACCCTGAATATTAACTATCGTGTTTACCCGATTTTCGCCTCCAGTTTTGTAATATCTGAACATTGTATCAATACCCCAACGAGCCGCCTAAAATGATAAAGTAAGTTGACTAATATCATGTCCGTTTGAATACTTATACTAAGCGCCGAAAGCAAGGCAGAAGGCAGAAGGCAGAAGGCAGAAGGCAGAAGTAAAGAAGTAAGCTTTCAAGGGTAATGATTTTTTATAACTAATTATCCGAACCTGATATAATCTGGATACTTTTCAGGATATACCAAGGTTATTTAGGACTCTTGCTTCGATAGTTACGCTTCCAATATGCCGCCAAATTAAAATTTAATAAATTATGTTTTATTTGTATAATAAATGTCTTGATAAACTCGCAACATTCCCGGTTTAATTACTAAATTTTTTAGAGCCATATAAATTTGCTCGTCATCAGATATAAGCAGGTACACAAAATTAATTACACATTTTACAAAACTCAAAGCCTTGCAGGGTAAGGGTTACAGAGATTGGGAGTAGGCAATTAATTCTGTGTAGGTGCTTAGCAATCCTAAATCATTGTCTTGATGCAAAGCGCGAGTGGGGGAAACCCCCAAGACCGTAATGGTGCGTTTTCCGTAGGCGAATTAAATTCGCCACGGGTCGCACCTCTGCATCGCTTGTAAAATCACTGGACTTCTTAAAAACTAGCTCCAACTCCTGTCCCTTCTGCCATTCCCCTCCTGGGAGGAGTTAGGGGTGGGTTCCTTCTGCCTTCTGCCTTAAAGCAGCCCATTTCTTTCACGAATCAGATAGGATTGCTATAAGCATGTCCCCTCTGACGTAATGCCAAGTCTATCCCCCAGAAATTCGCGCCACTTGGCTAGCTTCACGCTCTGAAATTACGCACCGTTCGCGTAGCGTGGCCGAAAGGCCAAGGTCTCCTAACAAGACAACTGGATAAGGACGCAGTAAGGGTAATACTGGTGCAATTACTTTTTTTTGTTGGCCGAAACTGCTATTTCATTTTTTACCAAGAAGTTCCCAATATACGGGGATGGCATGGTTTCCTCAAACCCGACTTAAAATGCCCGCGCATGTCATAGCTACAAAACTCATAAATATGGTCATCACAGAGGAAAATCAAGATATAAATTCACGAATTTTGTCGTCAATTTTTAGAGTTTAAAACTTCTTATGGTTACGAATAAAAGACTAAATATCAATGTATAAAAGCGATCCAGCGCGGTTTTACCGCGCTGGATCAATACAATGAGCTATAATCTGAGCTATATCCTGACTTTTGGCACTTAAGAGTAATTATCTTTGATTATCTTCTATTTTCTTGAGAATGAAACAGCCCTGGGAACCAACGGGGGCTTTCTCAAAACCAGACAATCTAAATTCATACTTCAATTCAGGAACGCCTAAGTAGACGACAGCATACGCGTCCGTAGGTAAGTTTCTGCGCAGGCGATCGCCACAATTAGGGCAGCTAAACTACTCCAAGCTCCTATGGTTCCTAGGAAATCAATACTAAAGGCCATCAGAAGAGTTATGCAAATATAGGTAATCGCCACTTGACTATGGGAGCAGCCTGATTGCTGGAGCCTCTGGTACAGATGACTACGGTGAGCTTTGAAGATATTTTCACCACGCAGCAGCCGCCGACAGAGGGTATAGATCCCATCGCCGATTAGAGGTAAAGTCAATACCAGTGCTGACCAAGCAGAAGTCGGATTATGATTCTGACTTAGGAGGGTTATCGCCACCACAGCACCTAACACAGTACTACCGACGTCCCCCATAAAAATCTTGGCCGGTGACCAGTTCCAATAGAGAAATCCTGCTAAAGCTGCTACCAATAGCCAGAGAAGGGGCTGATTCAACCAGAGGGCAAAAAATCCTAACTGTACAGCAGTTACTCCGCCTACTAAGCCATCTAAACCGTCCATGAAGTTATAGAAATTAATCAGGGCGGTCATGCCAATGATGGTGAGTAGAGTAGCAATAAGCTCGCCTGCTATACCTAGGTGAGCTAGCCCAGGAAAGGGAAAAGCACCACAGGAGGCGACCACGACGGTAGCAACCGAGAATTGTACTAGATAGCGAACGCTGGCAGGAACTCCTCGCGAATCGTCGATAATGCCAATAATTACCAAGGGAATGAGGGCGAACCAAAGCGTATTTTGTCCGGAATCAATCAGGTTAAGACCAAGAAATTGGCTGGCAATGATGGCAATAGCAAAGGCAATAATAAAACCTAACCCACCCCCTCTGGGTGTGGGTTGACTATGGGAACTGCGTTCGTTGGGGATGTCAATAAGTTGTTGACTTAAGCTTTGTTTAATTAGAGCGACGCTAAGAAGGCTGAGGGAAAAACTGATTACACAGAGAGTTAATAGTGGGTGCATTTAAACTTTTTGATTAATACACCACTATTTACTAGCCTCAGTTAAACATTCAGTATTAAGAGTGAGAAAAGAAAACTTACAATACGTTTCGGTGACAGGGTAAACGGCAGAAGTGTTTAAGCTGTCGCGCATTTAAACGACATATTATTAAATCAGAAAAAAAAACTGAAACTCTTGTCCCTTATGCCGGGTGCATCTCCTAAAAGCTGTTTGACCTGGTGGGTGGAACGGGCATCTTGGTGGAACGGGCATCTTGGTGGAACGGGCATCTTGGTGGAACGGGCATCTTGGTGGAACGGGCATCTTGGTGGAACGGGCATCTTGGTGGAACGGGCATCTTGGTGGAACGGGCATCTTGCCCGTTTCATTCCCAGTCGGGCTGTCCCAACACTGGCGACCGGGAAAATGAGGGCGAGCCCGTCTTATCACGCACCCTATACAACATTTACAAAAGTGAGATACACCCGTTCTCAATCGGGTACTGCTATACCCATTAACCATTACCAAAAACCTGGTACTATTTGAGAACTTATTAATGAGTAATGATTAACCGGACTTGCTCTAAACCATTCTTGAGGTTTGTGATATGCGCAACAGTAATCAGGCAAATCCTATTGTAATCGGCAGTTTAGTCGTTATTTTGATCAATCTAGTAATAGGTATTATTTGTTTAAGTATTTATCTACACTTTTCTACAGGTTATGATGGTCTGTTTTATTTTATTATATTGTCTATGATTGGTATCGCTCAGTTAGTCTATGTTATCCCAGTCTTAGTTGTGCTAAGATTGCTAGGACGATGGGAATTGATGAAAGGAGTGATTATTGGTGGTTTGATTACAGGTTTGTTGAATCTTGGCGGTTGCTTTTTAATGCAAGCTTGACCTTAAAGGTATAGGTAGCAAGAGTTATTGAAAAATAGCTCTTAATTTGGCTTTGCTTAATAATGGAATGATTTTAATAGTTTTGTGGAATGGGCATCTTGCCCGTTCGGGGATGTTTTCGGGCGGGCAGGATGCCCACTCTACTCCTATTGATTCTAAGATTCAGCAATGGCCTTAATCTAACTAACTAATTAAACTGTTGCGTCAAGGCTATCTTGAGACTCCTCTAATTTATCGTCGAGGTTCTCACTACCAGTAAACACTTTAGTAGTCACTAGAACATTAGGCTCAACTTGGAGCCACACCGAATCACTCATAGACTCAGCTTGTAATGGTCGATAAACCAGTCGGCAGGCTCCTGCTATTTCTACCTCATGACAGTAATGAGTCCGCTCACCCCGTTTAACAGTAAACACTGGCAAAGATGTCTGGTTCTTGTGATTGCTCTTTAACGCTTCCTCATTAACGTGGATATAGGTAGCTCCGACATGCTTCTCCTGATTCCATGTACCTTTTGGTCCCCTACGACCTTCGGTGACCACTGGCACACCATCATATAATGGAATCTGCCAAAACCGACCAACTTTTTTGGCTCCTTTGATGCGATCTTTACTTAATAGCATCCGCAGTCGTTGAGATGATATACCCAGCAGAGATGCAGCTTGTGTTGTACCGACAATCATAATTAAAATACTATTGCGGAATAGTATTGTAATCCCATCTAACTCGGAAAGTCAAGCTCAAGTGGGGAGTAGGGAATCGGGAGTAGGGAATCGGGAATCGGGAATCGGGAGTAGGGAATCGGGAGTAGGTAATCAAAAATTATCAGAATTGATTTAGGTAAGCTATATCATGTCTTTGTGAAGTTCTTGTTTAACCAGTTGAGCTAAGGTTTGGGCAGCTCCTGGTTTTCCGCGAACGCTCTTGAGATGCGATCGCATTTCCGACAACTTCTCTGGATGCTCCAGATAGTCTAGAGCAAGTTGGGCAACCTCAACCGGCTCAAGCTTTCCTACCAATTCTGGCACAATTTCCCTTTTTGCCCAAATATTGGGCCATGCAAACATACGCTTTTGCCCTAGCACCAACCAGTTAATCACTTTCGCTACGCTAGAGCCTACTCCTGGTAACTTGACCAATAGACCGGGTAAGCCATCCCAAGCCCGCATGGCATCTAACTGTTGCGTCGGCAACAGCACAATCATTGGCACGGCCAGAGACCCCAACTCAGCGGTATTCGCTCCCACTGTGGTTAAGCAAAGACAACATTGCGATAACAATTCATAGGTAGGAAAGGACTCCCAGAGTTCTACACACAAGCCACTGGGGGTTTTGAGGAATAGTTGCGGGGGCGGGGTATTTGGTTGAAGGGTATTTGGTTGAAGGGTATTTGGTTGAAGGGTATTTGGTTGAAGGGTATTTGGTTGAAGGGTATTTGGTTGAAGGGTATTTGGTTGAAGGGTATTTGGTTGAAGGGTATTTGGTTGTTCGCCTTTGGCGTTGCCGTAGGGTAGGTTATCGGAGTTTGAACCTGTAACTTGTAACCCCTTAACTTGTAACCCCTTAACTTGTAACCCCTTAACCTGTAACCCGTTAACTTGTAACCCCTTAACCTGTAACCCCTTAACTTGTAACCCTGGATTAATCACCGAGTCGTTATCAACTTTATATATAAGTTGTGCCTCTGACCATCCTGTCTTGTTAATAATGGGATTGTGATCTCGATTGGCAAATTTGGCTAATGTTTTTAGATCTATGGTAGGAGCAACCGGAATCACAAAGCGAGTTTGGGGTCTAGCCCTATGGATGTGTTCAGCGATCGCTAAAGATAAAGGTACTCCCTGAGCTAGTTTGGCTGGTTTTGACCCCGGTAATAGTCCGATCACTTCAGTGGAATGTTGAAGGTTATCTTCGGTTGTTCGCGAAGCGTGGCCTTTTGGCCAAGGTTGTTTAGTTGAAGGTTGTTTAGTTGAAGGTTGTTTGGTTGAAGGTTGTTCGCGTAGCGTGGCCTTTTGGCCAAGGTTATCTTCTTGGGTTGTTCGCGTAGCGTGGCCTTTTGGCCAAGGTGGTTGGGTTGAATGTTGTTCGCGTAGCGTGGCCTTTTGGCCAAGGTTATCTTCTTGGGTTGAACCTGTAACCTGAGAACCTGCAACCTTCAACCCCTGAGTAACCTGTAACCCCTGAGTAACCTGTAACTCCTGAGTAACCTGAGAACCTGCAACCTGTAACCCTTGAGTAACCTGTAACTCCTGATTAACCTGAGAACCGGTAAGGGGTAATCCCCTAATCTCTGCCATTAAATCCCCTACTAGGGTGAATTTGTGGGCATATTTCTTAGGCACTTGAGCGATAATATCAGGTTTCATCACGCCAAAGTGGTCAATCCAGGGGTACCAACGAGCATCCCACTCGGCATAGACAACACTGCGATACCCTAAGCGCTTACTAATCACTACTGGAAAAAATTGGTCTCCCCCTAGGAATAGAACAACCCCTTGTGGATGCCAGTCCCAGTTTTGAGCTGTCTTGCCCCACAACAAGAATGGCAAAAAATCCTCTGCTGCTTGAACCCGGTCTACTTCTGGGTAGGATTTTGCGATCGCATCTTCTTTGCCCGTGGCATGAGGGCAAGGAGATAGCACTACCGATATCCGGAGTAATGAACGGTCATTGCCTAGAGTTTCCCGCAATGCCTTAACCACTGGTCGCACCCAGGTGGTCACCTCTCCTGGGCCATTGGACATAACTAAAATATCTGCTGCTGGCACTATTCCCCACTCCTGATTATCACGATTTGGCTTGCTATCAGTTATCAGTTATCAGTTATCAGCTATCAGCTTTCAGCTTTCAGCTTTCAGCTTTCAGCTTTCAGCTTTCAGCTTTCAGCTTTCAGCTATCAGTTATCAGCTTATGTGCTACCCGCACGCTACTTGAGGTGCTTTCAGCCAAACGCGAGTGCGTGGCCAACGGCCAAGGTCAAGGTCTGACTGCTGACTGCTGACTGCTGACTGCTGACTGCTGACTGCTGACTGCTGACTGCTGACTGCTGACTGCTGACTGCTGACTGCTGACTGCTGACTGCTGACTGCTGACTGCTGACTGCTGACTGC
>NZ_JAAHHC010000051.1:0-5590 GCF_010672265.1 Moorena sp. SIO3A2 | reverse complement strand
CTGACTGCTGACTGCTGACTGCTGACTGCTGACTGCTGACTGCTGACTGCTGACTGCTGACTGCTGACTGCTGACTGCTGACTGCTGACTGCTGACTGCTGACTGCTGACTGCTGACTGCTGACTGCTGACCACTGACTGCTGACCACTGACTGCTGACTGCTGACTGCTGACTGCTGACCACTGACTGCTGACCACTGACCACAAAATCTTAAGCAATAATTAAGGAGGAACGATAAGTAATAGTTTTATAAATCGATAAAATATCCTTATATATACAACTAAGGTTACCTTTGTCAAGGATTTTTTTTGTGTATTTTTGTTAAGGGCAACAGATTTACTACTTCAGTAATTGTTAAGTAATTTTACAAAAACTGGCAATTTTTATATCGAATTGTATCAGATAACGGCTGTAACTCCCTGAAAGTATACGTTTTTTGATAGAAACTCTTTAGTTGGCAAAACAAAACCATCCCAACCAAGAGTGAGTGGTCACTGGTAGAGACGTTCAAGAGCACATCTCTACATAAAATCTAAATACGATCAAAACCATCAAAGGTGATCAGCCGCTTACCGCCACTCAAGCTAAGGCACAGATAACGAATAATCAGGAAGGAGATCTAGCCACATGTTCACTCACGTCAAGTCCACCATTAGACACATCACCCCAGAAGCCTTGAATGGGCGTCATTTGCTGAAGGTGGTCTATGTCGTGCTAGAACCGCAGTACCAGAGTGCATTATCAGCTGCTGTTCGCTCAATCAATCAAAATCAACCGGATATCGCTATTGAAATCAGCGGCTACCTCATTGAAGAGCTGCGTGACCCAGAAAACTATGAAGACTTTAAACGGGATATAGCAGAAGCGAATATCTTTATCGCTTCACTAATCTTTATAGAAGACTTGGCCGAGAAGGTAGTCACCGCTGTACAACCCCATCGCGATCGCTTGGATGCCGCAGTAGTATTTCCATCAATGCCGAAAGTGATGCGCCTGAATAAATTAGGTAGCTTCTCCATGGCGAATTTGGGACAATCCAAGAGTGCGATCGCACAATTCATGCGTAAGCGCAAGAAAAAATCTGGGTCTTCCTTCCAAGACAGTATGCTCAAGCTGTTGCAGACCTTACCGAAAGTCCTGAAGTATATGCCCATGGACAAAGCTCAGGATGCTCGCAACTTCATGCTCAGTTTCCAGTATTGGCTCGGGGGGTCTTCTGATAACCTGGAAAACTTCCTGCTGATGCTAGCAGATAAGTATGTATTTAAGACACAGAAGAAAAATAGCGAAACCTCTGTCCAATTCAAAGACCCAGTGGTTTACCCAGATATGGGGGTTTGGCATCCTCTAGCACCGCAAATGTTTGAAGATGTCAAGGAATACCTGAACTGGTATAGTAGCCGTCAGGATATCTCAACAGACTTAAAAGACCCTCTTGCTCCCTGTATTGGTTTAGTCCTGCAACGCACTCACTTAGTTACTGGGGATGATGCCCATTATGTAGCGATGGTGCAGGAAATCGAAGCGATGGGAGCAAGGGTGATTCCCATCTTTGCTGGTGGTCTGGATTTCTCTAAACCTGTAGATACCTATTTTTCTGAGGAACATGGCAAAACCGTAGTACCTTTAGTGGATGCTGTGGTATCTCTAACCGGCTTTGCTCTAGTAGGAGGTCCAGCACGGCAAGACCATCCCAAAGCGATTGAATCCTTAAAACGCCTCAATCGCCCCTATATGGTTACACTTCCCTTAGTCTTCCAAACTACGGAAGAATGGGAAAATAGTGACTTGGGACTGCACCCGATTCAAGTAGCATTGCAAATTGCCATTCCAGAGCTGGATGGTGCCATTGAACCAATTATTCTATCCGGACGGGATGGCGCAACTGGAAAATCCATTGCGTTACAGGACCGGATTGAATCAGTAGCCCGACGGGCCATGAAGTGGGCGAATTTGCGCCGTAAGCCCAAGCTTGATAAGAAAATTGCCATCACAGTCTTTAGCTTCCCCCCAGATAAAGGCAATGTTGGAACAGCGGCCTATCTTGATGTATTTGGTTCCATCTATAAAGTGATGGAAGCCCTGAACAACAATGGTTATGATGTCCAAGACTTGCCGGAATCCGCTGAGGCACTGATGCAAGAGGTGATCCATGATGCCCAAGCTCAGTACGCTAGTCCAGAATTGAATATTGCTCACCGGATGTCGGTGATGGAGTATGAACGGTTTACTCCCTACTCCAGTCGCTTAGAGGAAAACTGGGGACCACCACCAGGACATCTTAATAGTGATGGACAAAACTTGTTAATCTACGGCAAGCAATTTGGGAATGTATTCATCGGAGTACAACCTACCTTTGGGTATGAAGGAGACCCAATGCTACTGTTGTTCTCCCGTTCCGCAAGTCCTCACCATGGCTTTGCTGCCTATTACACCTATTTAGAACAAATCTGGCAAGCCGATGCGGTGCTGCACTTCGGCACCCACGGGTCTCTAGAATTTATGCCAGGGAAACAGATGGGGATGTCTGGAGACTGTTATCCAGATAATTTAATTGGTTCTATTCCCAATCTGTACTACTATGCTGCCAATAATCCTAGTGAAGCAACTATTGCTAAGCGCCGCAGCTACGCTGAAACCATATCCTATCTGACTCCACCGGCAGAAAATGCTGGATTATATAAAGGCTTAAAGGAACTCAGTGAGTTAATTGGGTCTTATCAAACTCTCAAAGATACTGGGCGCGGTGTTCCCATTGTTAACACCATTATGGATAAGTGCCGCTTGGTGAATCTTGACCAAGATATTGCCTTGCCCGAGCAAGATGCCAAGGAGCTGAGTGCCGAAGAACGGGATACTTTGGTCGGTCAGGTGTACCGCCGCTTGATGGAAATTGAATCAAGGTTGTTACCCTGTGGGTTGCATGTGATTGGTAAGCCACCAACCGCAGAAGAAGCGATCGCAACGCTAGTCAATATTGCTAACTTAGACCGTAGCGAAGACGAAATCATCGGTTTACCCCGGATTATTGCTAACAGTATTGAGCGAGATATTGATGAAATTTACAGCAACAATGACCAAGGCATCTTAGCTGATGTGGAATTGTTGCAAGATATCACCCAAGCTACCCGTGCTGCTGTTAGTGCTATGGTTCAAGCTCAAACCGACACCGATGGACGAGTCTCTAAAGTCTCTAAACTCAACTTCCTCAATATTGGTAAAAAAGAACCCTGGGTAGAAGCCTTGCACAATTTAGGATACACCAAAGTAGATTCCGAAGCGATCAAGCCTCTGTTTGACTATCTCGAATTCTGTTTAGAGCAGATAGTAGCAGACAACGAACTAGGAGCAATGCTCCAAGCCTTAGATGGGGAATATGTGCTGCCAGGTCCTGGTGGTGACCCGATCCGAAATCCCGATGTGCTACCGACCGGTAAGAATATTCACGCCCTCGACCCCCAATCCATTCCCACCCTAGCAGCGGTGAAATCTGCCAAAATTGTAGTAGACCGACTGTTGGCACGGCAAAAGCGAGATAATGATGGGGCTTGGCCAGAAACCATTGCGTGTGTACTATGGGGTACCGATAATATTAAGACCTACGGGGAATCCCTAGCCCAAATTCTGTGGATGGTCGGGGTTAAGCCAGTGCCCGATGCTTTGGGACGGGTGAATAAATTAGAACTAATTCCCTTAGAAGAGTTAGGTCGTCCTCGGATTGATGTGGTAGTAAACTGTTCCGGTGTCTTCCGGGATTTGTTCATCAATCAGATGAACTTACTAGACCAAGGGGTGAAAATGGCCGCAGAAGCCGATGAACCCCTGGAAATGAATTTTGTGCGGAAACACAGTTTGCAACAAGCTCAAGAGATGGGGGTTAATCTACGGCAAGCTGCGACTCGGGTGTTCTCCAATGCGTCTGGTTCCTATGCCTCCAATGTTAATTTAGCTGTCGAAAACAGCACCTGGGAAGAAGAAGCCGAGTTACAGAATATGTATCTCAGTCGCAAGTCCTTTGCTTTCTCTTCCGATAACCCAGGCACCATGGAACAGAGTCAGAAGATTTTTGAGTCTGCCTTGAAAACTGCTGATGTTACCTTCCAGAATCTTGATTCATCGGAAATTAGCCTTACTGATGTTTCTCATTACTTTGATTCTGACCCCACTAAGGTAGTAGCCAACTTGCGGAACGATGGTAAGAAACCAACCGCTTACATAGCTGATACTACTACTGCTAATGCTCAGGTTCGCACCCTATCAGAAACCGTTCGTTTAGATGCCCGGACTAAGTTACTTAATCCCAAGTGGTACGAAGGCATGTTGAATCATGGCTATGAAGGGGTCCGTGAACTTTCCAAACGCTTAGTGAATACTATGGGTTGGAGTGCAACGGCTGATGCAGTGGATAACTGGGTTTATGAAGATGTGAATACTACCTTTATCCAGGATGAAGAAATGCGTCAGCGGTTAATGAATTTGAATCCCAATTCCTTCCGTAAAGTAGTGTCTACGTTATTAGAAGTTAATGGACGTGGCTATTGGGAAACTAGTGAGAGTAATTTACAGCTGTTGCGCGAGTTGTATCAGGAGGTTGAAGATAAAATTGAAGGCATAGATTAGGATTATTGGCGTTGCGTCAGTCTTGGAATGAATAGGAGTAGAGTGGGCATCCTGCCCGCTCGACAATAAGCATGAAACTGGCAAGATGCCAGTTCTACCAAGATGCCAGTTCTACCAAGATGCCAGTTCTACCAAGATGCCAGTTCTACCAAGATGCCAGTTCTACCAAGATGCCAGTTCTACCAAGATGCCAGTTCTACCAAGATGCCCATTCCACGCTTGATGCCCATTCTACAAAAGTATTAAAATCATTCCATTATTAAGCAACGCCAAAAGCGATGCAGCGCGGTCTTGGGGGTTTCCCCCATGAGCGACTGCATCAAGACAGAGTAGCTTTTTAGAGACGTTCAATAGAGCGTCTCTAATTTTTAGGACTTACGAATTTGCCCCCTAAATCCCCCAATTCTGGGGGACTTTGAAAGCTGAAATCCCCCTAAATCCCCCAATTCTGGGGGACTTTAAAAGCTGAAATCCCCCTAAATCCCCCAATTCTGGGGGACTTTAACTCAACTTTGCGGTGCGCGAAATTTGCTGTCAAAAAAAATTTCTAAAAACCCTTGACAAATTATATTATAATCATTATGATTATAATATAAAACAACAAGCAAAAGGTGACCATTATGGATTCCGAATTTCGCCCAAACCCAGAGACTAATCCTGAGGATATAACTCCTAGTAATAATCCTCAGGTGCGCTTTCCGTTGGCGAATTAAATTCGCCACGGGTCGCACCTCAAGAATCGTTTCCCAAAAAATATCCGGTTCAGCATATTTTGAAGGGCTCCCGCAAGGGCATAATCAACACCATGCATAGCCTCTATGTAGTTGGTTATGCGGAAATTATCGAGTGGACTCCTCTGCAGCGTGCGGCTTGTTCTGAGTAGGAGCAACTCGTAGTAGAGTAGGTTATGACTCAGGTAACTCGCGGAATAACATCCCAAAGGTTATAACTATTCATCAGGATGGCGGTG
>NZ_JAAHHC010000050.1:0-45087 GCF_010672265.1 Moorena sp. SIO3A2 | reverse complement strand
GCACATCAAGTAGCGTGGGCTATGCCCAGTGGCCAAAGGCCTTTGGCTGATAGCTGTTCGCGTTCGCGAAGCGTCGGCTTTGCCGAAAGCGTGGCCAAAGGCCTTTGGCTGATAGCTGAATGCTTACCTAAAGCTAATGCAATAAAAGCTGCCAATCTTACCAAGAATAAACATCCTATCTTCAGCTCTATCACAGTTATTGATGGGGGAAAAGATTGGGATTATGATTATACAAGTCGAAGAAGTAAAAGTGAAGATGGCAAAAAAAAAGCGGAAAGAGATAGAAAACATTCAAATCAGACCTGTGAAGATGAAGTCCTTGAGAGACTCCAAGGGGAAAAAGATGCAATTTGTGGTTCTATACCACTGCCTGGGTGTAAGCCAGCTTTGGATAAGCTAAAAGCCGGGAAAAAACTCAAAGGAAGATCAGTCAAAGGAATAACGAAAAACCATGTTATTAACAGAATTAAAATTCTACAAGAATGTATTGATCAAAGACAACAAATACAAGATGAATGCTTTGGTGGAAAACCGGATCAAAGACACACAGATGCTCTCAATCAAATGAGGAATGCACTGGAAAACTGCCAAGAGCTATTAGACAATTATGGAGATTATATATAAAGAATATTTTTAGCTCAAGCCTTGAACGTTACTAGTAATCTCAAGGATTGAGTTTAAAGTAGTTTATCCTCATCTTATTTTTGTTAATTAAAATGAACAATAAAGATATTTTTGAGATAATTCGATACCATGATGATAGTAATCTTGCGAAGATGATTGAACAAGGTCTCGACGTTAATTTTTACATGCCTAATCCCCCTTTCTGGACTCCCTTACAAGAAGCGATAGATGAAGTTGATTATGGAGGAAAAATAGAAATTGTAAAACTTTTGATAAAAGCCGGAGCTGATGTCAATGCTTGGAATCTAGACCGGGATTCTAATCCATTACTCATGGCTATGTGGGGCGGCCACAAAGAGATAGTAAGCTTACTATTGAAAGCGGGAGCTAATCCTAATGTCAAGGATAATGAAGGCAATTCTCCTCTGAGATGGAGTGTAGAGGAAGAAAATATAGAAATGGTTAAACTGCTCCTCAATCACGGAGCAAAAGACACAATCAATGAAGCTGGCGGATTTAGTGGAATGAATGCATTAGGGATCGCGGTAAGTAAGCTGAATATTCCTATAATTAAAACGCTTCTCGATCGAGATGCCGATCCGGAAGTAATTGATAACGATTAC
Source organism: Moorena sp. SIO3A2 (assembly GCF_010672265.1). Taxonomy (NCBI): domain Bacteria; kingdom Bacillati; phylum Cyanobacteriota; class Cyanophyceae; order Coleofasciculales; family Coleofasciculaceae; genus Moorena; species Moorena sp. SIO3A2. The sequence continues at coordinate 43,840 of NZ_JAAHHC010000050.1, read as the reverse complement.
CGAAAACCAATAGAAAGGCTGCCGAAGAATGCAGACACTGAGATAAAAGAGAAAATCAAAAGATTATTGGTGGGTTACGGCGCAAAAGAGCCAAATGTCTCTTACCTCAAGCAAACAAGCCCATGACACACTCTAGACATACCTCATATAGTATGGTAAGAGGCGTTCAGCTTAGGACATTTTTCAAGGCGGAATCCTGACCGCTCCCTGAATCTTATGTCCTAACTTATTGGCCTAGGGCTATACGCGATCGCGTAGCGTGACCTACGGTCAATCGCACAAGCGCGGAAGCTGAGGCCGTAGGCCACGCTTTGCGTTCGCGTAGCGTCGGCTTTGCCGAAACGCTTCATCGCGTAGCGTGACCTACGGTCAATCGCCGATCTAACCCACAATAACTTAGAACTCTAAAAGAAGTTGATTATTGTATAATGGTTTTGTATCAAGATTTGCATAGATTGCTTATCTGAAGAGGTGATTTTAGAATGGAAAAAATAATCCAGTATCGCCAATACATTAAACAACTTCTGAGTGATTATGCCAGTAAAAGTCCATCTGATCAAGATGTTGAAGCTGCCTTAATTTTTGACTCAGACCACGACCATTATCAAGTTGTTTACACTGGTTGGAAAAACCGCCAACCCATGTATGGTTGTGTTCTACATTTCAGCATCAAAAATGCCAAAATTTGGATACATCATGATGGAACTGAAATTGGTTTTGCCAACGAACTCGTCAAATTGGGAGTACCAAAGACTGATATTGTACTAGCATTTCAAGAACCTGCTGTACGTCAATATACTGACTTCGCAGTGAATTAGAGTAAATTTATCGGCAGTTTTTATAATTTGAGAGGTAAATTGACTGTCATAGAACTTATCAGCAAACACTATGCGATCGCATACCCAGTATGTTCACGAATCTCGGGGGGATGAAAAGCAAGAACAATCCTATCCTTCGGTACTCCTGAAGCAACCAATTCATCCGTGATCCCATCTTCCATACCGTCGTAGTGAATCCAAATTTTACCATCGCGGATTTCACCATGAACAATCGTACCATATACACGGCGATGATTTTCCCAGCCTTCATGGACCAGCAGAAAATGGTTGCGAACGCGCCCCGCGTGACCATAGGTCAATCGCCACTGATAATCATATGAATTGTCACATCACCGAATATATCTAAGCCTGTGAAGCAACACTTTGGGGATTAACACTTATAATCTCAGTAAAACGTTTGAAGTCATCAATGTTAAATGTAAGTAAATGTGTAATTTTATGAGTTACCATCGCAGCAACTAAACGAGCATCATGTACTTGTTTTCCCTTAACCTGATGTTTAATAACAATACTTTCCCACTCAGCCAAAATCCCAGGAGTATCAGGATATACTAAAAATATTCTCTTGATTTTATCTGTTGCTTGTGAAGCTTCATCAATAGATAAACCTAAACCATTATTGCTAATTGGTCGTGTGGCAACAGCCCAAAACTCGATAAGATTCTGTGGAATAATACATAAAGACACACCTTGTCTTCTAAGCATAAAAATCGCTTTTCGAGCATCGGGATGCATCGGGCTATTCTTCTGCACCAAACGCAGCAAAACATTTGTATCCACCAAATAGCTCATAACATTTCTTCTTCTCTTGTGTATATACTTTCTCGGACAACTGCTGTATCGGCAAGTGGCGGTGCTACAGTAAAAGCTGGACTATTGATTAAATCCATTAATTCCGAGTTCCATTCTTTATCGGTTACTGTTTCATAGAAACATGTTTGTTCTTGGTTCATCAAACTATCTTCAATCACAGATTCAAGATAGGTTTGTACTGATACACCTTTGGCAGCAGCTTTAGCAATTATACGAGCCTCTACTTCTGGTTTAAATTGAAGCTTTATAGTCATTTTTTTTTATAAATAATGAAATTATTTTCCAGGCAATACCATTATAACTGAAGTCACCCATACACGTGTACTATCAATACATCAAAGCTTACTGTGCTTGCTTTTTGACATGGAGAACAAATTCACTCTTGGGTATAAATCTCTCAAAGCCTTATTTAGCAAAGATTTTGGCTTATATTTTTTTTATTTTAGAGCGTATCCTCATCAAAAAAAAAAGGAGTGGCTGAGTGCCTTCGCGTAGCGTGGCCTACGGCCAATCGCTTTTAGCGGCTCTTTTGGAGTATCGCGAAGCGTAGCCCTTTGGGCTAATCCCATGATATTGTAGGGTGCGCCCTTCGACAGCGTAACCCACCAAAGCCAATGCTATGCGATCGCATACCCACTATGTTCACGAATCTCGGGGGGATGAAAAGCAAGAACAATCCTATCCTTCGGTACTCCTGAAGCAACCAATTCATCCGTGATACCATCTTCAATACCGTCGTAGTGAATCCAGATTTTACCATCGCGGATTTCACCATGAACAATCGTACCATATACACGGCGATGATTTTCCCAGCCTTCATGGACTAGCAGAAAATGATTGCGTTCGCCACTGATAATTACAGAGGTTGTCACATCACCATAGCGGTCAGGAAGATTGGCGTAATACTTTAAAATATTTTCTAGGGTTTCACGCCATTGTTCTAAACGTTGATTGGTGGTTTCCATTCGATAATTTCCTCAAAATTTACACCGAAAAAAAGTACTGGAACTAAAACCAGGACTGCGATTAACGACAACTGGCTTTACTTTAATTTATCAAAAAAATGAATGATTATACTGAAAACTTCCCTTTAGACAAAGAGTTAACCTTAAATGACTCCTCCAATCCCTTAACCATTACCACAACTTCCCTATCCCTCACCAAACAAAACCACCAAATCATCGAATGTCGTCTTACCTTCCAGGTAACCCCCGAACTTTACCACCGCATCGACACCGAAAAACTATTCAACCTCAAACCAGAAGTACGGGCACCCATGAGTGGTGGTAACTTTCTCCCCAGTGGTGATATCCAAATTGAAACCACTCTCCAACCGGATTTACTGCCACAGCTATTAGAAAAAGCTTCCACCGCAGAAGAAGCTGCTAACTACCTGCTTCAGCTTTGTCAACAACCCGAAAACCCCTTAACAAACAAACTACTCAGCACCGAAAGCTGGCTATGCTTATCCGTAAAACAGCAACAACCCAACGGTGAAGTGGGTTATAACACCTTCTGGAACTACCTTAATCCTTCCACCATTAACCACCCAGAAGCGACCAGCGAAGAACTTTCCGCAGGAATTGTTAACTTTTTCCAAGAATGGACCCAAGCCAACTTAGCTGAAGCTACCCAAAACGCTACCTCTGAATTTCTTGAGGGAATTAGCAGCATTTTCAACGAATTAGTTGATGAAACATTCTCCGACACAGAAGAAGATACCACCACAAACCAATCAATCTTTACCGCAATAGTTAACTTTTTTGAATCAGACCAATGGCAATTTGTCAAGATACCAGAAACATCAGCCTTGCGTCTTTTATTTCGGGGTGAAAACGGACAATGGACTTGCTACGCCCAAGCCAGAGAAGAACACAGACAATTTGTATTTTATTCAATTTGCCCCGTTAAGGCTCCAGAAAACAAGCGCTTAGCCATCACAGAATTTATCACTCGCGCCAACTATGGCATGATTATGGGTAATTTTGAATTCGATTTCGACGATGGAGAAATCCGCTACAAAACCAGCATTGATGTAAAAGAGGACAATCTTAGTTTTGCTTTAATTAAACCAATCGTTTACGCTAACGTCATGACAATGGATGAATATTTACCAGGAATTATGGCAGTAATTGAATCAGAGGTGGAAGTGAAAGAAGCGATTTTGCGGATTGAGGGTTAAGACAGAAATAGGGTTACCCAGATATAGCGTTTATCGTAGCTATGAGGTACACATTATTCCCCTCTTTGCTCTTACCTCTTTGCTCCCTGCTCCCTGCTCCCTAAAACCCATAAATCTGTACCTCATGGGTATAATAATTGCTATAATTCACCAGCAAGTTTCAAAACAGCCATTCGTGTGGAGTAATCAAGACGAAATCCTAGAGCATCTAATTTGTCTAAAATCGGAGCTACAATAGTCAACTCCCCTCGCTGTTTTGCTTTGAGTAAAATTCCTAATGTCCCTGTAAATTTAATATTCAGTTGTTTGGCGTAATACCTAGCCAACCCATCATCCACAATCACCAGGGGGTCTTCTATCTCCAAAGCTAAAGCAAACGCCTCTTTCTCTCCCGCACCTAATCCATTTATTTCCTGTAAAGCTGAATCCACTATTGTTGTTTTTACCTTGAGCCAAGATAAGGAAGTTAAATCAGGTAGGGAAATTTTCAAAGCTACTCCAGCAGCTAATTCATTCGCCACAGCTTGAGGTACAATAACCGATCCATAAAGTTGTGGTAGTAAATCCAGTAAATTTGTTTGATAGAGATATTGAATTGGTGAGGTATCAGCAATCACATTAGGCATTCGCTAAATCCTCTGTTAATTCCGCTTCTGTTAATCTGAAAGTGTTGATACCATAGTCACTCAACTTAGATAAAAAAACTACTCGCTCAATACCAGCTAGTTGAGCAGCAGCACCAGAGGAAAGTTTACCTAATTCATAAAGTTTCATCGCAGCACTTAAACATAATTCTTGTCCTAGTTGTTCTGGTGTTAGGTTTAAAGCCTGTGCGGTTTCTTCTGGAACAGATAGGGTAACTTGATACATAATCAAGGGGAAAGCTACTTTGCTATAACTATAGCATTTATTTAATAAGTAAGGTATAGCGTTTCTTGCAGTTATGAGGTACGCTTATCAACTTCAAAGTCCCCCTTATTAAGGGGGATTTAGGGGGATAATAGGTACCTTATGGGATATAGAATTGCTATATAGTCCGTAGGGAGCATGTCAGTGCTATGAGGTACACAATTCATGGATTTTAGGGAACAGGGAACAGGTAAGAAGGTAAAAATTATTTGCACCTCATTAGGATAAAAAACGCTATATTAACTTTAACAAGGATAACGTCGAGGTGCGCAATGGATCTACACAAATCTAAAACTATACTCTTGAGTAGCATACTCTTGGCATACTTGAGTCTCAATGCTTGTAATGAACAACAGACACCGCCACCAGATACATCCACTTCCTCTCCATCTCCTATAACAGAAGTAGAAATATCCCCAACTCCTACCCAAACTCAAACTACTCCTAAGCAAAAAAACGTTAAGGTTTTTTTTCCCAAGCAACCTCAAAGTAATCAGGATTTTAGGTATGTGGAACCTGTAGTCAGAAGCACCACTAGTCGTGCAGTGGCTACTTTTGCCATTGAACAGTTGATTATTGGTCCGACCAAAGCAGAAACTAAAATTGGTTTCACCGAAGCACTACAACTTAAGGGTCAATCCAACTGTGGCAAAGATTTTACCCTCTCTATTGCAGCAGAAACCGCCACCCTCAAGTTTTGCCGTGCCATTCCTTCCCCTGGGGTAGGCTATGATGCCAGAGCTACCAGTGCTATTGAATCTACCCTCAAACAGTTCTCAACTATCAAATCGGTAGTTATCCTCAACAAAGACGGCAATTGTTTTGGGGACTTAAGTGGTGAAAACCTCTGTTTGAAGACTGGGAGCAAGGGAGAAAGACTTTCTACTAAATCTAAAATAGCAATTAATGGCATTGGCCCCATCACCGTGGGCATGACGCTGGAAGAAGCATCCCAGGCTGGCCAAGTTAAACTACTGCCAGAAGACGCTAGTAGTCGAAGAGACTATGGTTGCTTAATATCTCAGCCAGAAGGCATAGAAAATCTGTGGTTTATGGCAATAGAAGGAAAAATTGCCAGGGTAGACACACGTTCTCCCCAGATTAGCACCATTAGCGGTATCAAAGTGGGGGATAAATTAGAGAAAGTCATGTCTGTATATGGTAACAAAATAGAACTTGAACCCCATCAATATGTACCGGGTGGTAAATATGCAACCTTCGTACCAACGGATAGTTCAGATAAAAATTATCGATTGATTTTTGAAACCAATCCAGAGGGTAAGGTAACTACTTTCCGCGCTGGTAAACTACCGGAAGTAGCATGGGTAGAAGGATGTGTTTAACTCAACATTAGAGATAAGTTAGGTTATGAAAATCTTAAAGGTTCTCAAAAACGGCATGGACTTCAAATTCGACCAAGCGTTGAAAGTCCTGTGCGCTTTGTTGGTAGCGGCACAACTGTTTTTATAGCAGTCGCCAGGGCAGTTAGGACATGACAAAAGTCTCACACCCTTTGTAAGCGCAAGAGTTTGACTTCTGACAAATGACTTCTGACAAATGACTTCTGCTATAAGTAGCGCACCCCCTGCGATCGCACAACCCATTGGCCCTTGTGTACTAGATCCGGCTGATATTGGTGTGCCCTGTACTCGTGACATCAATCGCTGTGGCAATCCTAGGGAACCAAATACAGTGCGTTGACTGGTTCTTGTGAAGTACAGTTGGGATACTAGAAAGTGAATCTGTTAGTAATTCTATAAAGTGCCAGATGATCACAATTTAGATCAGATCACAATTAACAGTTGAGGGTTCACTTTCAACAGTGAACCCTCAACTAAATAGATTTAGCCAGTTTTGTCAAACTTAATTAAGTTAGTAATTGTTAATTCAACTAAAAAGCCTATTATCCTTGATTTTTAATTAACATTACGTCTATAATTTTGATAGCAGTTTCTTCTGATATCTCTAAAGCATGATAAAGCTCCTTCAAAAATTCTTCTTCCTCATCGGTAACTTCCCCATCTGCTAAAGTAAGATCAGTGGCGATTGCAAAGGCGGTTGCTTGTAGTTCATAGGGGAGTGATTTCAGGGCTGCACTAAGAAGAGGCTCAGAACCTTGCCGCTGCAGGAGCATCAAAAGTCGTTCAAACATTCTTGCCATTACATCAGCTGAGTAGCTCCTAAACAGCTGCATTCGAGATAAGGCAGTAATAATGGCTTGCACTTCTGAACTAGCTGCGAATCCGTCAGCAGCAACAGCAATTAATGCGATCGCAGCAAATGCTTCAGCTGGTCCGAGTGTTGTTTGGCTGTGTTGACGACTAATTGAAATTTTATCAAACAGACCCATTGTTGTTGTCTCTTGGAAAAGTACCTTAGTTAATACCAAGATGACATTAGTGACCGCAAACGGAATTAGTAGAAATACTGAACTTGTGACTAGACTTTGCCAAAGTTTTCTCTTTCACCTCAAGCAGGGCTATAGTTAATCTGGTTAATCTGACCGATAAACTAGAGTCAATCTCCATCAAGGATAATCCCCCCTGTGGCACCAGTAACCCCCGACGTAAACCAGCGAGTTCAGGAACTGCGCCGACTGTTGCAAAACGCTAGTTATGCCTACTACGTCCTGGACAATCCCATCATGGCAGATGCCATCTACGATCAACTCTACCGGGAACTGCAAGAGCTGGAAACAGAGTATCCTGAGTTAGTAACCTCTGATAGTCCAACCCAGCGGGTAGGAGAAAAACCAGCTACTGGTTTTGTTTCCGTGCGCCACAATATCCCCCTCTATAGTCTGGATAATGCCTTTAACCTTGAGGAATTTAGCCAATGGCAAGAACGATGGCAGCGTCATATTTCTGGTGATATTTCCCAAGACTCAGAAGTCAATACTGAATACGTTTGTGAACTCAAAATTGACGGTTCAGCATTAGCACTGACCTATGAAAATGGGATTTTGGTCAGGGGAGTGACCAGGGGTGATGGGTCCACAGGAGAAGATATTACTCAGAATGTCCGCACTATTCGCTCCATTCCTTTGCGGCTCAATCTAGAGGAAGTTAATCTAGACCAAAATCTAGACCAACTGCCAGCTTTAGTAGAAGTGCGTGGTGAGGCATTCTTACCTCTGGATGTATTTGAGAGGATTAATCAGGAACGAGAACAAGCAGGTGAGGCATTATTTGCTAATCCTCGTAATGCCGCTGCTGGTACCTTGCGCCAATTAGAACCTCGAATTGTTGCTAAACGGCAATTGGCTTTCTTTGCTTATACCTTACATATTCCGAATCAGGATAGTAGTGAGAAGTACACTATCCCAATGCCCAATTCCCAATGGGATGCTCTAGAATTGCTGCAAAAGCTGGGTTTTCCGGTGAATCCCCATCGCCAATGTTGTGCTTCTCTACAGGATGTTCAGGATTATTACAATCACTGGGATGAGAAACGGCAAGATTTACCTTACCTGACCGATGGGGTAGTGGTGAAAATTAATGCTTTCCCGATACAACAACAATTGGGGTTTACCCAGAAGTTTCCTCGTTGGGCGATTGCTCTGAAATATCCGGCTGAAGAAGCTCCCAGTCGTGTGGAAGCAATTACAGTTAATGTGGGACGGACGGGTGCAGTGACACCCTTGGCTATTTTAGAACCAGTGCAATTGGCAGGCACAACAGTACAACGGGCTGCCCTACACAATGGTGATTATGTTGCCCAATTAGATTTGCGAGTTGGGGATACGGTGATTGTACGGAAAGCGGGGGAGATTATCCCGGAGGTGGTACGTGTCTTACCAGAGTTACGTCCTGACCATGCTAAACCCTTCGAGATGCCTACCCATTGCCCTGTTTGTAATCAACCACTGGTGCGTCCTAAGGGTGAAGCAGTGACTCGCTGTATTAATTCATCTTGTCCTGCCATTGTTAAGGGCACTCTCACCCACTGGGCAAGTCGTAATGCTCTTGATATTAATGGTTTAGGGGAAAAGATTGTAGAACAATTGGTAGACCAAGGCTTGGTGACATCTGTTGCTGACCTTTATGATTTAACCCTAGACCAGTTGGTGTCATTGGAGCGTATGGGGCATAAGTTAGCCGAGAAGTTGCTAAATGCGATCGCAAAATCCAAAACTCAACCTTGGTCACGAGTCCTTTATGGGTTAGGGATTCGTCATGTGGGTAGTGTCAATGCTCAAACCCTTGTCCAGACTTTTCCTACCATTGAGCAGTTGGCTCAAGCAACCGTCACTGATATTGAGGGAATCTATGGCATTGGACCAGAAATTGCTCAGTCTGTCTGGGGTTGGTTTCAGATTTCCAGCAACCAGACCTTGATTGCTCGATTGCGAGAAGCGGGTTTACAGTTAGAAGCTTCTACTAAAACTATAGCGCTAGACCAAACCCAACCCTTAACCGGAAAAACCTTTGTGATTACTGGCACTTTGCCTACCCTTAAGCGTAGTGACGCGAAAGACTTGATTCAAAACGCTGGTGGTAAGGTTACTAGTGCCGTTAGTGCCAAAACTGATTATTTGGTGGTTGGGGAAGATGCCGGTTCTAAGTTAGAAAAGGCTCAAAAATTAGGAATTACCCAATTAACTGAATCCCAGCTATTAGTAAAATCCCAGAAGTTTCCTGCTACTGAAGAAGCTCCCACAGTGCAATTGGCAGGGACAAAAGTACAACAACGGGCTCTCACCCACTGGGCAAGTCGTAATGCTCTTGATATTAATGGTTTGGGAAAAAAGATTATAGAACAATTGGTAGACCAAGGCTTGGTAACATCTGTTGCTGACCTTTATGATTTAACCCTAGAGCAGCTGGTGTCATTGAAGGGTATTGGGTATAAGTTAGCCCAGAAGTTGCTAAATGCGATCGCAAAATCCAAAACCCAACCTTGGTCACGAGTCCTTTATGGCTTAGGGATTCGTCATGTGGGTAGTGACAAGGCTAAAACCCTTGCCAAGAAATTCCGTAACATTGAGCAGTTGGCTCAAGCAACAATCCCCGATATTGAGGGAATCTACAGCATTGGACCAAAAATTGCTAAGTCTGTCCGGGATTGGTTTCAGAATTCCAGCAACCAGACCTTGATTGATCGATTGCGAGAGGCAGGTTTACAGTCGATTGACAAGAGACCTCTGACCCACTGGGCAAGTCGTTATGCTCTTGATATTAATGGTTTGGGGAAAAAGATTGTAGAACAATTGGTAGACCAAGGCTTGGTGACATCTGTTGCTGACCTTTATAATTTAACCCTAGAGCAGCTGGTGTCATTGAATGGTATTGGGCATAAGTTAGCCCAAAAGTTGCTAAATGCGATCGCAAAATCCAAAACTCAACCTTGGTCACGAGTCCTTTATGGGTTAAGGATTCGTCATGTGGGTAGTGTCAATGCTCAAACCCTTGTCCAGACTTTTTCTACCATTGAGCAGTTGGCTCAAGCAACAATCCCCGATATTGAGGGAATCTACGGCATTGGATCAGAAATTGCTCAGTCTGTCTGGGATTGGTTTCAGATTTCCAGCAACCAAACCTTGATTACTCGATTGCGAGAAGCAGGTCTACAGTTAGAAGCCTCCCAGAACACTATAGCGCTAGATAAAATCCAACCATTAACCGGAAAAACCTTTGTGATTACTGGCACCTTGCCTACCCTTAAGCGTAGTGAAGCGAAAGACTTGATTCAAAACGCTGGTGGTAAGGTTACTAGTGCCGTTAGTGCCAAAACTGATTATTTGGTGGTTGGGGAAGATGCTGGTTCTAAGTTAAAAAAGGCTCAAGAATTAGGAATTACCCAATTAACTGAATCCCAGTTGTTGGAGTTGCTTTAACTGAACGTATCCCAAACAAATCTATTTTCCCGATTCCCGATTCCCGATTCCCGATTCCCGATTCCTGATTCCCGATTCCCGATTCCCGATTCCCTTACCTTGGTTGGTTAAACCGGTCAGGTGATAGCGAGTCAGTTAACCAAGCATCCCCGCGTCTGATGACCGGGGAGTGGCAACAGTGATTTGAAGGTTTAGCGGTACCGACGCTTGCGTCTGCGAGCGATCGCTTTGCGCTTTTTCTTTTCAATGGGAGTCTCAAAATGACGTAGACGCTTCATATCAGCAAAAATTCCTGCTTTTGATACTTGTCGCTTAAATCTACGCAGGGCTGACTCAATGCCTTCATTTTCACCGACAACCACTTGGGTCATACTAAATTAATCCTCCTAAATTTTAACAAAAAATTCTACCGATCTTATCATACAATTATACTATCTAGCAAGATTGCTGATAACAAGACGTCATAAGATATTACCCAGCAGGGTCAATAGCCGAAAGAATCTGCCTGGGTGATTATACCGTCAAATACTGGAAAAAAAGACTATTTCATCAAAACTTGGAGTTGATCAGGATAAAGGTAAGCTATAATCAATCAGCTATAATCAATCAGCTATAATCAATCAGCTATAATCAATCAGCTATAATCAATCAGCTAAAAGCCTGTGGGCATGCCACGCGAACAGTTTATGGGTTAGGTCACAGGCTTTTAGCCTGTGCCACCCTACTTGAGGTGGTTTTGAATAAAATAAGCTGACGGCTAACGGCTAACGGCTGAACGCGCACGCGTGAGCTTTTAGCTCACGGCTGACGGCTGAAGTTTAGCGATCGCATTTTCAATCAACTCAACTCCTTGGTCAACCGTCTCTATTCTACTAAGTTTCTTACGCAATTCCCCTGCTCCGGGAAACCCTTTCGCGTACCAAGCCATGTGTTTCCGGGATTGATAAATACCCCGCTCCCCCTTATAGTGCCATAGACCTTGTAAATGCTCCTTAGCACATTCAAGCAGTTGTACTGGTGTGGTTGGGGGTAACACTTGTCCGGTTTTCAGGAAATAGTCTATTTCTCCGACTAGAAAGGGATAGCCCAGGGTTCCCCGAGAACACATTACCCCATCAGCACCGGTTTCTTCCAAGCAGCGCACTGCTGCATCGACGGACAAAATATCCCCATTAGCAATCACTGGGATAGACAGCACATCTTTTACCCGCTTAATCCATTCCCAGCGAGCGGAGCCATTATACCCCTGGTCACGAGTACGGCCATGGAGGGTCAACATCTGAGCCCCGGCATCTTCCATACGTTGGGCAAATTCTACTGCATTGATCTCCTGATCAGTCCAGCCAATACGGGTTTTTACGGTTACAGGTACCTCCACCGCCTTCACTACTGATCGTACAATTGCTTCTGCCGTTTCTGGATCTCGCAGTAAAGCAGACCCGCCACCATTTTTAGTAATTTTATTAACAGGGCAACCCATATTGATATCCACAGTATCTGCCCCTTCTGCCACTGCCCTTTGTGCCGCTTGAGCCAGAAATTCCGGGCGACAGTCGAATAATTGGATACTGATCGGTTTTTCTAATGGGTCTACCTCCATAACCTTGGGCAATTCTCGGAGATACTTTAACTGGCTAGCATGAACCATTTCGGTATACATCATCGACTCAGTGGCGTAGCGACGCACTAGGCGACGAAACACCAAGTCGGTTACTCCAGACAGGGGTGACTGTAACACCCTGCTGTTGACCTCAACCGACCCAATTTTAAGGGGTGATGCTAACCGTTGCTGTAATTGTGGAGATAGAACTGCCATGGGTAATGGTGTTGTTTCCGTCGTGATCACCTAATAGCATTTTTTCATTAGGTGAGGTACATTTTATTGTTTTAGGGAGCAGGGAGCAGGGAGCAGCGATGCAGCGCGGTCTTGGGGGTCCCCCCCATGAGCGACTGCATCAAGACGGGAGCAGGGATAATGATTTAATAGTAAACAGGGAATGGGTAACAGGGAATAGCTAATAAAAATGCACCTCATTAGTATAAAAAAAAGCTATATATCTTTTTCATCAGTCTGGGAAAACTTTTGTGATTCCTAAGTTCTGTAACTTTTGTACAAACGGCGATCGCGTAGCGTGGCCGTAGGCCAATCGCTTATCTATTTTCTAATAAGAATCAGAAAATAGAGCTAAATCTCAACAACTCTGTGACTGTAACCTGAAAGCGCGATCGCAATCTCCGAGAATGACAGAACACAGATATAGCGCTGATCATACTTAGCTGATCATACTTATAGCAGTTCTTAATTATCACTCCCGATCTCCCCACAGCTCCCGACTCCCGATTCCCGATTCCCGATTCCCGACTCCCGATTCCCGATTCCCGATTCCCTACTCCCTAACCTACCCGTAAGCAGTTTCCGCAACTACTCTCAAGACGGCAAACACAACTGATTTGTTACGGTTCACACCAATCCCAACAGCCGTTAATTTTCGTAAATTAGACACAGGCAAGGCAACAAAAAGGGGTCAGGAAAAAAACATACATGGGTTTTGACCATAGCAGTCCTAATTCAAACGTGACGGAAATCAGAACTCTTGGTGGATTCTTCCCCAACTTCGGTGATATTCCCTATTTTCGGACTCTCACACCTAATCGAGAATGGCGCTGATTACCCATAACTTTTTTCTTTCTTGCTGCCCCCTGACCGAGACAATCAGTAGATAATCGGTTATCGAAGAGGGGAGTTTGAGGGGAAAATTCATCCCCGACCTAAGAGGACGGGGTATTCTTTTCCCCTCAATGGCGTTAATAAACGAAAAAACTGGGTATCGATCCTACCCGGCTACCCCCGGAACGAGGGAAAGTTACGCCCATGGAGTTAACAGCCACTTAGTTGGTTGTGCCTGGGAATCCCCATCCAAGACGGTTGGGGAGGTTCAATCAATAGAGAACCGTCCGATCTTAGGTTCGGGAAACCACCCTTCATTAGACTGGCAAATAAAGTTCAGTATAAATAATGGTAATCCAACCGATGGTATAAAAACTGGCAACGGTTATTCCTTGAACCAAAAGGCACGGATAATTCTCTAATCCTCTCCTACCCTACCAGTATTTGTAGTTATAGGCACCCGGAACACTCTTATGGCAAAAGTTGTTGGAATTGACTTAGGTACAACAAACTCCTGTGTAGCAGTAATGGAAGGTGGTAAACCCACGGTTATTGCTAATGCAGAAGGTTTTCGGACAACCCCTTCAGTCGTAGCTTATGCCAAAAATGGCGATCGCTTAGTCGGTCAAATCGCTAAGCGTCAGGCGGTGATGAACCCCGAAAACACTTTCTATTCAGTCAAACGCTTCATTGGACGTAGATACAGTGAAGTCACCAACGAGGCTACGGAAGTATCTTACAAAACTCTCAAGGTTGGTGATAATGTCAAGCTAGATTGCCCAGCTCAAGGAAAGCAATTTGCGCCAGAAGAGATATCAGCTCAGGTGCTACGCAAGCTGGTTGATGATGCTAGCAAGTACCTTGGGGAAACCGTTACCCAAGCCGTAATTACTGTACCAGCTTACTTCAATGACTCCCAGCGTCAAGCTACTAAGGCAGCGGGTAAAATTGCTGGTGTTGAAGTGCTGCGGATTATCAACGAACCGACCGCAGCGTCTCTGGCTTATGGTTTAGACAAGAAGAGCAACGAAACTATCCTGGTGTTTGACTTGGGTGGTGGTACCTTTGACGTCTCTATTTTAGAAGTAGGTGACGGGGTGTTTGAAGTGTTAGCTACCTCCGGTGACACTCACCTCGGTGGTGATGACTTCGATAAGAAAATTGTTGATCATCTAGCCAAAGAGTTCCAAAGCGCAGAAGGGATTGACCTACGTAAGGACAAGCAAGCTCTACAACGTCTGACTGAAGCCGCCGAGAAAGCCAAGATTGAGTTGTCTAGCGTTATGCAAGCTGACATTAACTTGCCTTTCATCACGGCTACCCAAGAAGGGCCTAAGCACCTGGATATGACCTTAACTAGGGGTCAGTTTGAAGATATTTGCTCTGACTTAATCGACCGTTGCCGCATTCCGGTGGAGAATGCCATCAAGGATGCCAAACTCGACAAGAGTGCCATTGATGAGGTGGTCTTGGTTGGTGGTTCCACTCGGATCCCTGCAGTGCAACAGGTGGTCAAGAAGGTACTTGGCAAGGATCCTAACCAAACCGTTAACCCCGATGAAGTGGTAGCGGTAGGTGCTGCTATCCAAGGTGGTGTATTGGCTGGTGAAGTCAAGGATATCCTACTGTTGGATGTCACCCCCTTGTCCTTGGGTGTGGAAACTCTCGGTGGCGTGATGACGAAACTGATTCCCCGCAACACCACTGTCCCCACCAAGAAGTCAGAAACCTTCTCTACTGCTGTGGATGGTCAGACCAACGTAGAAATCCATGTTCTTCAGGGTGAGCGGGAAATGTCCTCTGACAACAAGAGCTTGGGAACCTTCAGATTGGATGGTATTCCCCCTGCACCCCGTGGCGTCCCTCAGATTGAGGTAACCTTTGACATTGATGCCAACGGTATCCTGAATGTTACCGCTAAGGACAAGGGCACTGGTAAGGAACAGTCGATCAACATTACTGGTGCATCCACCCTATCCGATCAGGAAGTAGACCGGATGGTGAAAGATGCTGAAGCTAATGCAGAGGCTGACCAAGAGCGTCGTGAGAAGATTGACCGTAAGAACCAAGCTGATTCTCTTACCTACCAGGCCGAGAAACAGATTAAAGAACTCGATGATAAATTGCCAGCAGCTGATAAGGAGAAGATCGAAGGGTTGATCAAAGACCTGCGAGAGGCAATTACCCAAGAGGATGATGAGAAAATCAAGACTCTGACCACTGAGTTACAACAAGCTCTGTACAGTGTTAGTGCTAACCTCTATCAGCAAGCTGAGGGGGCTGCTGAGGCCACCGATCCTGCTGGCGCACCAGGCTCTGATGCTGGTGCTTCTGGTAGCTCTGGTGGTGATGATGTCATTGACGCTGAGTTTTCTGAAAGCAAGTAGAGGTTTGGGTAAGCATATGCGCTACGCGCACGCTACTTGAGGTGCGGTCAGCGGTCAGCGGTCAGCGGTCAGCGTCCCGTAACTCAGATCAAAAAAATGGTTACCTGTTTTATTCATAAACTGATAACTGATAACTGATAGCTGATAGCTAATAGCTGATAGCTGAATACTTAGATGGCTAATAGCTAATGGCAGAGAATCCTAACCCTTAGTTGATCCCTGTCCAAAGTCTAATCAAGGTTGATGAGTGATACAATGCTCATCAACCTTTTGTTTATTGGATTTTAGGGAGTAGGGAGTAGGGAATCGGGAATCGGAAGTAGGGAAAAAATTATCACAATTACGACACGGATTGCTATATGATAAATTAGTACCTAAAGTCTAGACAAAAGGCATTCATGCTAGAGGCAATAGTCGTCACTTAGTAAAGTTGATTAATAATAGAGGATATCAGTATTTTTAGCAAAAAAAGTAAATCCTTAAAGTAGTTTATCGGTGACATTTTTAAAACATCAAAACATCAAACTAAAATCAACTTTTGCCTATTGCCTATTGCCTCTTCTGAATTCCCGATTCCCGATTCCCGATTCCCGATTCCCGATTCCCTAACCAACTGAAAACCCTATTGTGGATAAACAAACGATTGATTCAATTCAAAACCTCCGCTACCAAGCTGCATCTTTGCTAGTTTATCAATCAGTATTGAGTGAAGGGGTAGGTTTAGCTTTTTTGAAACTATTAGAAGCTATAGTGAACAGGGATGTGGATGACATCCGTTGTTTAAAAGCTTATGGTGACTGGTTTCAAGGGTTAGCTAGCAAAAACGAAAGTTGGCAATATTATCTGTTTAGGCAAATCCTTAGGGCTGATAATTCCTTTACCAGGCAAGTGCAAGGTTCTGAATTAGAAACATTACCGCCAGCATTGGTAGAGGCGGCTCGTCATGACTTACAAGCTTTACAAAATATCTATAAGTGCAGCACTAAACAACTTTGTAAGTGGGTCAAAAGAGCATCTGTTTTACCAGTTGAACTGGTGCCTTGGAATTGTGAGTCAAGTCAATCCAGGTCTGGGTCTGACCAGAGTGATAAACGTAGTCGATGGCAAGCTGATCTACAAGCTAAACTAAATAATTTAGACAATTGGGCTGATGGCTTGGAGGCGATCGCGGCATACTATCGAGAGTTTGGCACTGGACTTTTTGCTGACTATCAGGGGTTTCGTTGGCAATCAGGTCAGTTGTTTGGTATTGCTAATCCAGATCCGATTAGACTCAGTGAGCTGGTGGGCTATGAATTGGCGCGGACGCAATTGCTCAAGAATACAGAGTTTCTGCTGAAAGGCTACCGAGCCCTGAATGTATTACTTTACGGTAGTCGCGGTTCAGGTAAGTCTTCTTTGGTCAAGGCGTTGTTAAATGAATACGGTGAGCGGGGATTGCGAATTATTGAAGTCCCGAAATCAGAGATGATCGATTTACCGGTGATTACCGAGCAATTGCGAGACCAGCCTCAAAAATTTATTATCTTTATCGATGATTTATCCTTTGAAGAGGATAATGATTCCTACAAAGCTTTAAAGGTAATGTTGGAAGGGAATTTAACAGCACGACCTGACAATGTTGTGGTTTACGCGACCTCTAATCGACGACACTTGATTCGAGAATTCTTTGAAGACCGTCCCCGTCCTAGCAATGAAGAGGTTCATGGTTGGGATACGGTTCACGAGAAACTTTCGTTTAGCGATCGCTTTGGCTTAACCTTAACCTTTGAGAAAGCTGACCAGAAAACCTACTTGAAGATTGTCCAACATCTAGCTACCCTAGCCCAAATCCCCCTTGAGCCTAGTGAAATCAGACGTCGTGCCTTACAGTGGGCGATCCGAGCCAATGGTTTCTCTGGTAGAACAGCACGACAGTTTATTGATTTTTTACAAGCAGAGGAAGTGGGGAGTCGGGAGTCGGGAGTCGGGAGTCGGGAGTCGTGAAGAGATGTAGATGTAGGATGGGCACTACACAGAGCGATTAACTCAGCTTGGTGACAGCTCCTACACTGACCTTACAGGTTCAGTGTAGGCTTCCCAGCCAATCCGGGCATCCCTTAGGAGGCGCTGGGCTTTAAGAGCGGACTGCCCTGCCGCTCTGTTTTTAATGTTGATCGCTGCATTATGGTCACGGTCAAGATTACATCCACAATGGGGACAATCGTGCCACCGTACATGCAGCTTTTTAGGAACTTTCTTTCCACAACTGGAACAATTCTGCGAAGTATTTTGGGCGCTTACTGGAATCACTAACAAACCAGCATTTAAGGCCGTAGGCCACGCTACGCGAACGGCTTTGTTTGTCAGGATTGTCAGAAAGCTTGACCACCCGGCGTCCAACACAGATTTAGCCAATCTGGATAAGACAAGTCCTTTGACGTTTAACTTTTCGTGAGCGACTACATCATACTTTGACAGCAAGTAATTAGTTGTCTTGAAATGGAAGTCTTTTCGTTTGTCCGCTACTTTTTTGTGCTGCTTTCTAAGCTGCTTAATAGCCTTGAGCCTGTTACTGCTTCCCTTTTTCCGTCGAGATACCCGTTTTTGAATAACCTTTAGTCTTTTTTGCGACTTCCTATAGTACTGGGGAATCTCTATAGTTTCACCCTCAGATGTTGTCAGAAAATCTTTGAGGCCAACATCAATACCAACTATTGAGCCTGGATTAATATCGGGTTTAATTTCAGGAACAGTCTTGTCTTCTAAAGACAGAACCAAATAGTAACCATCACACTTTTTGGTGATCGAAGCTGTTTTGATATTGAATCCATTCGGCGTAGCCGACGCTTCGCGAACAGGAATAGGGCGATGTAGGACAATCTTTACTTTTCCTATTTTTGGTAGATTGATCAGATTACCTTCTAGACATTTTTCCTTCATCTGAGGGTAAGTAAAGGTACGGTAGCGGTGCCGTTTTTTGAATCTAGGCTTGCCACTTCGTTTTCCATTACTGTCACCCTTTATGAATCGGTCAAAGGCTAGTTTGACTCTTTTCACTACATCCTGAAGCACTTGAGAATGAATTTCTTTGTACCAAGGATGAGTCTTTTTCAGGTTTGGTAAGGTTTTCTTCTGACTGTAATAGTCAGGATTGTTCCTTAATTCCGGAAGGTGACAAACAAGAGGACAAGCATTGACAGAACAACGATTATGCTCGTACCAGGTAAACCTATCTGCCAACAAATAGTTGTACTGAGCACAAAGCATTGATAGCCAATTGTCTATTTTGTTTTTTTGCTCTTTTGTTGGCTTTAATCTGTATTGATAGGCGATCCGCATTGCTTGTCATTCTATTTAGCAACCTACTATAATTATAACAGGTGTGTACACAGGTAGTAACCCAAAATTAAAAACAAAAAACTGATAATTAGGATTACCGAATTTGAAAAAAGGCAGTTAATACAAGAGGCGCAGCGACGTGGAATGACTCAGTCAGAATTGATAAGAAGCTTGATATAGCAATCCTATTTGAGTTGTGACAGGTGATAAGCTTGAAAACCAGGTATAGCAAGGATCTCATTTTTGAAAATTGCCACAACCTATTTAGGATCGCTATAGCTCGTTTCCCTATTCCAAGAGACCCGGTGCAAAATTCATCCCACACTCATGCTACGCATTGAGGTGTGGGGCTTCTTTTGCAGGACAGCTAATTCTGTAGCTAGCTACTACCCACCTAGTTACTGCCCACACTTGCGATCTAAATTTGAACACGGTGGGTTACGGCGCGCAGCAACACTGATTGGTAATCCCTCAAAATCCCTGACCGCGCCTAACCCACCCTACGAACTCCCGATTCCCGATTCCCGATTCCCGATTCCCGATTCCCGATTCCCGATTCCCTACTCCCTATATGATCATCGATTTTCCATGGGAAAAGCCCCTGGTCGCACCACGATTAGTTTGGTCTTACCGTTACGAAGCACTTCCACCTCTAACTGGGAGCCAACTTCAGAGGCTTCCACACCCTGCTGAACCTCAGTGGCATTTTTAACTGGTTTCGACGCAACGGTTTTAATGATATCTCCTGATTTAAAACCAGCTCTCTGGGCGGGGGAGCCTGGGACAACCCGGACGATTAAAACCCCATGATCTTGAGTGACTTTCAGGTCAAAGTCTTGGTCTTGATTAATTTTTTCTCTCAACTCTGGGGTCAAGGTCACCATCTGAATGCCTAGGTAAGGATGCTCAACTTTACCTTTAGAAAATAGTTGATTGGCAATCCGTTCCGCAGTTTCCACGGGGATAGCAAACCCTAAGCCTTGGGCATTGGCTCGAATAGCGGTGTTAATCCCAACTACTTCACCAGTGGCATTCAACAACGGACCACCAGAATTACCAGGGTTAATGGCGGCATCAGTTTGGATAAAGCTGACCCGTTTTTCAGGAACCCCGACCTGGGAACTGGAGCGCCCTAAGGCACTGATGATACCGACCGTTACAGTATTATCTAAACCGAGGGGATTACCAATAGCGATCGCCCATTCTCCTGGGGTCAAATTCTCAGCTTTACCCAAGTTGACTGTGGGCAAGTCCGTGGCTTCAATTTTGACTACCGCTACATCGGTGACTGGGTCAGTGCCCACGACTTGACCGTCAAAGCTGCGACCGTCTTTTAGGGTGACTTTAACTTCTTCTGTGCCTTCTACAACGTGGGCATTGGTAATCAAGCGTCCATCGGAGCTGAGGATAAACCCAGAGCCGGTGCCTTGCTCGATGCGCTGTTTTGGCATAGGCAGGTCTTCCCCAAAAAAGCGCCTAAAGAAGGGATTGTGGAACGGTTGTGGGATATCCCGTGATACCTGACGGGCTGCATCGATTCTCACCACTGCTGGGCCTACTTTTTCTACCGCTTTAGCAATGAAGTTCAGGTTTTTCTGGGGTGCAACCTTTGGTCGTTGTGGCGTGAATGGTTGTAATACTGCTGGAACGATTTGTGGGCGTCTGATTACCTCTTGCTCTGCCATGAGATAGCGACTACCCAAAACCCCTGCACCTCCGCCCAAGCCCAGCAATGTCAGATAAACGGTCAGCTGCTTTAGGGATAAACTCATGGTTCTAGTAATTTCACTAATTGCTTTTGGGGTCTATATACTTACACTTTACTGAAAAATGTCAAGTGTTGGCCGAAGAATATTTTGGAGTTAGGTGAAATAGCGGGTGGGGAGTGCTGATCAGGGTAGGTTTTTTGACAAAGACCTCAGGTGTGGGGTGTAGGGTGTGGGGTGTGGGGTGTGGTAATAAGATAGAGTAATTTTATATTATAGCGCTTTTGATAGGAATTTGGTAAAGAGAGCTATTCTTTGGTTGTTGGGTTGAGAATGCGTTCGCTTTTAGCGGCTCCAAAGGAGCATCGCTTAGCGTGACCAAAGGTCAATCCTGTAGGGTGAATTACAATTTCTTTTGATAACTAGTCATTGTTATGAATACATCGCACCAAATAGCCAATTTATTCTGAAAATACCTCAAAAATTAAGTATTATTAAGGATATCGCGCAACCTTTTCAAATTATCACCAAAGGTTACCGTGTTAGGATGGTTTAAGCCTAACTTCCGTTCGGCAATCTCCAATGCTTGGACAAAAAGGGGTTCCGCCTCATCGTACCGCCCCTGAGCTTGGTAGAGTGTTGCCAGGTTGTTGAGACTTTGGGCTATATCAGGATGATCTTCACCCAGCAGCTGCTTTCTCATCTCCAATGCCTGTTGATGGAGGGGTTCGGCCTCATCATACCGCCTCTGATCATAGTACAGTGCAGCCAGATTGTTGAGACTTTGGGCGACATCGGGATGGTAGTGACCCAGCCGCTGTTTTCTCATCTCCAATGCCTGTTTAGAGAGGGGTTCGGCCTCATCATACCGCCTCTGAGCATAGTACAGTGCAGCCAGATTGTTGAGACTGTCGGCCACATCGGGATGGTTTTCACACAGCACCAGCAGCTGCTTTCTCATATCCAATGCCCGTTTATAGAGGGGTTCGGCTTGATCATACCGCCCCTGATCATCGTAAAGTCCAGCCAGGTTGTTGAGAGTTTTGGCCACATGGGGATGGTCTTCACCCAGCAGCCGCTTTATCATATCCAATGCCCGTTTATAGAGGGTTTCGGCTTGATCATACCGCCCCTGAGCATGGTAGAGTAATGCCAGGTTGTTGAGACTGTCGGCCACATCGGGATGGTCTTCACCCAGCAGCTTCTTCAACAGCTCCAAAGCATCGATATAGAGGGTTTCGGCTTGATCATACCGCCCCTGAGCATAGTAGAGTAATGCCAGGTTGTTGAGACTGTCGGCCACATCGGGATGGTCTTCACCCAGCAGCCGCTTTATCATATCCAATGCCCGTTTATAGAGGGGTTCGGCTTGATCATACCGCCCCTGATCATAGTAAAGTCCAGCCAGGTTGTTGAGACTTTCGGCCACATGGGGATGGTGGTGACCCAAGCGGCTTCTAGTTATCTTTAGACATTGCTGATACCACAGTTCAGCCTGGTCATAGATACCTTGACCGTGATATAATTTCCCTAAGCTAGCAAAGGGCTTTATTATATCTTCATCCCTGATCCAGTCAGTTAGGACAGTAGCAGTTTCGGCTAAATGACGGATGAGGGGGCTAACTACTGCAGTGATTTCTTTAGTTGGTGTATAAGGAATTTTTGGAATTTTTTCTGCTATAGCCACCATTGCCTTACAAAAGCTTTGCTTGTAGCTATTGGCCTCTGGTAATTCAGCCAGCTTGGTCTGGAAAAATTATCGAATTAGTTGATGAAGTCGATAGGTTTTATATTCTGTCAGTTGCAACAGATTACGATTTACCAGAAAGCGATTGGCCGTAGGCCACGCTACGCGAACGCGTAATTCTTCTAATTCTTCTTGTTCTTCTTCCGAGTCATCTTCATCTTCAGTTTCGATAACACAATTCTCTACCAGGAACCACTCAAAAGGAGCTTGAGCAAACAGACTCAAACGAGATCCTAACTGCTGGGCTTCTGATGGCAACTCCTGCCAGGATAATTCAAATGCTGCTGCTACTCCCAACTGAGCTGTCATTTCCCCTTCTTCTGTTGGATAAAGTAACGCCTTAGCTGCTAATTTCTTTTTCTCTAAACGTTTCTGAACTTTAGCAATGGTTAAATTCGGATGTATATCTAAATATCGTCCTACTAACTCCAAACCTAAGGGCAAATACCCTAACCATTTACATAAAGCTTCTGCTGCATTTAATTCCTTATCAATGCGCTCTTGTCCAACAAGGGTACGCAATAATTCCAATGCTGCTTCAGGGGAAAGTACATCCAGGTCAATCCGTCGGTAAGAAGCTCCTGGACGCTGACGGCTGGTGATCAGCACCTTAAAGCGGGATTGGGCTGGAGGTAAGTAGGGCTGAATTCTTTGTTTGTAGTCCTTGCCGAAAGAAGGGACATCATCCAGCACGATCAATACTGTTCCTTCTGGCCAATTTCTCCAGCAGTATCTTACCTGGTCGTTGAACTCTAGTTCATCTGGAATCGTTAATCCTAATTCCCTACGCCCGAAACTGACAAGTTGAGTTCCGAGATCTCCACCGCGCACCGATAACCAGCACCTACCACCAGGGTAGTTTTCCTGATATTTCAGAGCATATTGTAGAGCTAATTCGGTTTTGCCCACACCCCCCATTCCGGCAATGGCACAAATTGCTAGTTTATCGGTCTGTTGAAGTTCCCGATGGAGCTGCTCAAGTTGATCTTGTCTCCCCACAAAGTGAGGAGTGCCACGATTAGTAATGTTAGTAGGGGGATTTGACTTTGTCCGTTCCCGGTCGGACGACTTCAGCTAATGCTCATGAATAGGAATCTCGCCAACATAAACTGTTCCGTTGCTGTCATCTTTTAGCCGTACAGTAGTCTTGAGGCATTCCTTGATAAATTTCTTGACACCAAGATAGACCTGACTGTTTTGAGACTCTGGTTTGCATAGGTCAATGTGGTTATTTGCCAGAGCAACCGGCTTCACTTTTTCAATCCCTGGGTTAGCACTATCTGGGTCTACCACCAAAATTCCTTTTACAGGCTGGGTTTCATAATAGACCTTTGTGGCAATTCCTAAACTCCGAACATTTTCTCGATACCATTCATTCAATTCTCGTAACTGAGGGTGATGAGCTTTTAGTTCCTTTACACTTACGGTGGTTTGTGCCAGAACGCCAATATTATCAATTAAATTAGCGAGATGAGCACCAGTGTGGGGAGTAGCCAGGAATACAATCCCTTTAGTCTGCTCAAGAATAGCTTGCTTTTGAAACGTCAAGGCACTGTTAAGCATTTTTTTGACTAAAAGACCGCCCATACTGTGAGTAATAAATACTAATGGACGCTTGCCAAGATCGTGGATATCTAACCAATCTAATAAATTACTGGCTTGATCGAACAGAGGCATACTGCTGTTGTTTTTCCAGTTTGTCCCTTCAGCGTCATACCCAAAAGACCAGATATTAAGACCTAGCTGATCGTTTCCTAACCAAACTGGCCAGAAGTCATCATCATCCCGTTTTCCCTCGGGATGCCACGTGCTTCTAGCATCCCCTCCCAGCCCGTGAACAAATACGACATCCGCACTGGGCAATGAGTCCTGATGGCTTGAGATTTCCATCAAGCCGGTTAATTTAGTCAAGGATTAGCCTCCAGTTTACTATATAGCATTAACTAGTAGATGCTTGAAACCCAATCTATATATAGTTTAACACAGGGAAATATAGGGAGTAGGGAATCGGGAATCGGGAATCGGGAATCGGGAATCGGGAATCGGGAAAAAATTATCAAAATTAATTACTTTTTCGATTTACTATTACCGATACTCTCGATAAAATTACTTATCAAAAAAATGCGATTCTCTGAAAGAGACGCTACGCGAAGGCTAACAGTTTTTTTGGTTAATTTTACTTTGGCTGTTTGACCTGGTGGTGCGTTACGGGGCGGACTATACTAAGGCTGGCGCTTGAGCAAACAATTAGGGCAAGTCCACCCCTAACGCACCCTACACAACTATTCCCTTTTTCCTTAAAAAAAACAATATTCTATTTCATTTCCGTACATTTTCTTTCAATACTCCCTCAAAAAATATTTTCTAAAACCCCTTGACAAAATAATTTATAATCATTATGATTATAATATAAACTTCAAACAAAGGTTTTAACGATGACTGAAGAGTTTATCCCAAACGAAAACAACAATCCTGAAGAGATTACTCCCGCTAATACTCCTCAGGAACCTTCTCCAAAAAAATACCCAGTTAAGCACATTTTGAAAGGCTCACGTAAGGCCATAATCAAGACCATGCATACCCTATATGCACTGCGTTACGCGGAAATCTCGGAGTGGAGCCCCCTTCAGCCGACGGGAATCCCAGGCGAATTTATCACGATGATGACCAAGTACCTGATTATCGATTAAACTAGTTTAGGGGGGGCAACCCCCCTGGCCAAGACATAAGGTCTCATGACATGGGATTGTGTTTAGGTTTGGTTAAAAAATTGTAGTCATCATCAAAACCTATAGCCGTGGAAAGTATTTCTGCGGCTATTTTTTTGTGGAGTTGAAGGTTAGGATGTTGAAGGTTGAAGGTTAGGATGTTGAAGGTTGAAGGTTAGGATGTTGAAGGTTGAAGGTTAGGATGTTTAAGGTTTAAGGTTATGAGGTTGAAGGTTTAAGGTTAGGATGTTTAAGGTTGAAGGTTAGGATGTTTAAGGTTTAAGGTTATGAGGTTGAAGGTTGAAGGTTAGGATGTTTAAGGTTTAAGGTTAGGATGTTTAAGGTTTAAGGTTAGGATGTTTAAGGTTTAAGGTTAGGATGTTTAAGGTTTAAGGTTAGGATGTTTAAGGTTTAAGGTTAGGATGTTTAAGGTTTAAGGTTAGGATGTTTAAGGTTTAAGGTTGTTTACCCTTGGTCTTTCAGTAGGGTATAGTAATCAGTTTAGGAATTGTGAGAATTGTTGATGCCATTTCCCTACTCCCTACTCCCTACTCCCTACTCCCTACTCCCTATTCCCTACTCCCTGTTCCATTTTCTTGATAAGCTTTAGCGGAAGCTCTCAGCCAAATGAATGCTCCGGTAGCAAATGGAATTAGTAGGAAAAGGGTACCAAATGTCAAGGGATGTTCTCTGACGTATTCGCTGTAAACCATCACTGCTATTGCTGAGCCACAATAAATTAAGCCACATAGGGGAATAGCAATCACTAGTAAAGCAAATTTAGTATCTTTATCCATGGTAGTTTGACTAGGTTTTATCTTTTTATTTAAGCAATCAGCAGTCAGCGGTCAGCAGTCAGCTATCAGTTCTTAGCTATCAGTTTGACCTGGTGGTGCGTTACGGGACGGACTTTCTCAACACTGGATACCGATAAAATGAAGGCGAGCCCGTCCCTAACGCACCCTACGCAAATTTTTTACTGAGTGAAGTCACAGGCTGGAAGCCTGTGCCACGAAGCTGACGGCTGACCACTGACGGCTGACGGCTGACTGCTTAATTCTTAACACATCGATAAAGCTTATAGTTATACTGACCAGCCCACTTTCGAGAGCGCTTTTCTCGAAAGCATTGCTGAGATTCTAGGTCAATTTTGGTACGGAAATTGACTAACCATAAGTCTAGTGGTCGTGGCAATTCCTTTAATTGTTGTTGTAATTGTTGGACAGCATCTTCATAACTGGAACTATTCCGGTCACGACCTACTAAGAAAAATTGGGGAAAATCCCTGGAATTATCATTAGAACCATTAGCAACAGCTATATCTTTCAATCCCCAAGCTAATCCCATCATGCGCCCGGTCTGTCCATGGTGTTTGTAGGTCGTTGCGATCGCAACCGGCGCTTCACTTGCTTCCTTAACAATAGACACTAGTAGATCCGGGCGTTCGTTTTGAAGATAACCAAAATTCGAGACTGTCACTAATCCACCCAACAGCCCAATCAACCATACCGCTACAACTATCCTTTTGCCAAAGTAAGACTTATAGCTGTTTTCATCCCGATCAGGTATATCGGATTTTCTTCCATTTCCCTGCTCCCTGCTCCCGTCTTGATGCAGTCGCTCATGGGGAGGGGCTGTGTGCGGAACCTGCGTCCGCACCTTGTAAGCCCCGTGGAAACCCCCAAGACCGCGCTGCATCGCTGCTCCCTGTTCCCTGTTCCCTATTCCCTGTTCCCTATTCCCCACTATCTGATTCCAACAACCACCTAAGCTTGCTGCCACCAAGAGGATCACTGCTGGAAAGTAGACGAAGTGAAAACGAGGGGCTGTGCTTAAATCTATACCGAAACCCCAGGTCAAGACTAAACATAACCCAATTGCTGCCAAGACATACTCCCTTAGGATGGTGATAACGGAACGGTTATGGTGATCGAGTTGCTGCAATTTCAGTCCATAGCGGAGATGGGATACTATCCAAACCACTAGGATTAACGTAACTATACCGGAAACAATAATAATTCCTAGGGATAGGTCATAGAAAGAAGAGGGTAGCAGTAACACCATACTGAACAGCCATAGTAGGAATCGTCCTATGGGTTCAATCCATCGTGCGATCGCATTTTGACTATAAATCCATTGGGTAGGGGGACTATCATGAATGGCTTGTAAGGCCGGTATCCACACTAAACATCCGGCTACCGAACCCATAGCTACTCCATAAATCCGCCACCAGTAAGGTTTGAGCAAAGCTAGTCGGTCTTGCTGAGTTTCTCGCCAAGCTTGTCCCAATAATGCGATCGCTTCCGCACCTAAAGTCAAGATAAAGAAATAATGGGTAGCAATCCCCAGACTATTCACTCCCACCCACCCTAACCCTAGCCAACTGGGCAACCCTTCACCACGGTGGATTAACTCTACCGCTTTCACCAAGCAACCCAGAGATACTATCACCAGCAAAATAGCCAGAGTATAATGACGAGCCTGTTGAGCTAGAAAAATCCCGAAAGGGGAAACAGCCATCATTGCTGCTGCTATGTGACCTACCAATAGTGAGCGAAAGGCCAGCCGACCTAGGCAAAAGATAGCAGGAATCGAGATTACTCCCAATAAAGCAGAAAGCGATCGCACTGCCCAAATCGAAACCATACCATCCTCTAATCGGAATAGTTTCAGCCACAGATGAGTCAGAGCAAAATAAACTGGGGGATGGGTACTTTCCGTTAATAAATAATGAATAACATCACTAATGCCAGCTTCAGGAGACGGTTGTAGTGGGCTTAATAGGGTTTCTACTCCCATAAACTGATTCAGAGGTAACGAGTAAAAACTGTTACCCAAGCTAAATACTGTTGTGGCACATTCATCAGTCCAAGGAGGTAAAACCCCTAGACTAGCAAAGCGGAGCAAGGTCCCAATCGTAATCCACAGCAGCAGTAATAAAGGGGTTTGGGATTTTTTTAAGTACATAATCGGTTTTGAGGGAGTAGGGAGCAGGGAACAGCGGATCTGGGAATCGGGAATCGGGAATCGGGAATCGGGAATTAAGAATTTAGAATTGGGAATTAAGAATTAAGAATTAAGAATTGGGAATCAGGAATCGGAAAAAAATATAATATCTTCAATTAAATTTCGTTTGTTTTTAAGAGTAATTTTATTGAGATATACGGAAAAAGTAAATCGCGTTAAATCGTATAAACTTGGAAAGATATGCGAAAAAAATTATACTATCGTCAATAAATTGTGATAATTTTTATTCCCGACTCCCTCGGTGCGCTTTCCGTAGGCGAATTAAATTCGCCACGGGTCGCACCGCTCCCGACTCCCTCGGTGCGCTTTCCGTAGGCGAATTAAATTCGCCACGGGTCGCACCGCTCCCGACTCCCGACTCCCTTAACGACCAAATAACCTTAAAATTATCCACATTAGCAAAGTAGCGATCGCACCAGTGAGAAGACTCCAGGCAAAAGCTGGTGTCAAGATAAAGATAGTATTGTTATCAGGGGGTTGTTGTTTAACTAGGACAGTAGCGGTAATGCTACTGGTTGCTACTCCCACACCAGCCAGAGCAATGCTTTGGTGTAAGCTACGATTACTCTGGGTTTGGTAAGTTTGGGTCATGCCATCTACTGTCCGAATTAGATTTTCTAGTAAGGTTAAACCAGACTTAAATCTCCCATGATCCATCTCCACTTGTTGCAGATATTGGCTAGCTGCTAAATCCCTAAACTCTCTCAGAATGTGCCAATCACTCCGTTGATAAACCTGTTTTAATTTAGTCAATCGTTGTTGGTAATCTTCGATATTGGTTTTAATGGTTTGGGTTTGGGAATCCAGCATCCCTAAATTAGTAGCATAACGAGACAATAGGTTGAGATTATTGCTTAGTATTTCCCTTAATTTTAATGTATTTTGGGGTAACATGCTGATCTGAGCAATACTAGTTTTAACTGAGACTAGATCAGCTTTAAGTTCTGCTAGTGGTCGGTTAATTTCACCATAAGCCCAAAGAATTTTGTTACGATAATACAATAAGTAAATTAAGTCTATATAAATACCAGTAATGCTATCGATGATAGAATCAATAGAACGCTTTTTGGGAAACAACCAAATTAAAAGATGATGGTTGTTTTTGATCGCTTCTGGCTCTGACCAATCAGCGGGAGGACGCCAAAATTCAAATAAAGTACCCCCTAGCACTTTGCCTTGGGCTTGAAAGTCTCTTGACCAGTCGGGTTTAGACACCAGTTGCTTGTAGCATTCTAGGGCAATTTGTGTAGGGTCTTGATCACGGTCACACAGTTGACCCCACATGATCCAAGTTTGACCAATTGCTCCAGGTTGATGATTGATGTGGGCAAGAATTTCCCCTTGGATTTTCTTAATATTTGTAATGGGTTGGGGTGAATGGTTTGATTGTCTGATCCCATCAGCATAGACTCCGGAACAGTTTACCTGAAGGGCGTAAGTGTTACCAATTTGGATAGGGTAGTAGTAGCCTTCCAAAGGACGCTCGAAATGCTTGACCACATCAGCACCCAATAGTTCCACCAACCTAGATTCTGAGCGTTCTGCCTGTTTGAGCTTAGCCAGTAACGTCGGCTCTAGGATCAGGTCTGATTCATCACCCTCGGGATGACCATAGATTCTTTGCCAGAATCGTTCACGGTTATAATCAATAATTTCCGGGTCTTGCCCTAGACCTTCCCGTAGATCGTAGAGGAATAGGTCAAGAGTAGGGTATACTATTTTATTTAGGTCAGACATTGGCTTAACCTTCCAACGGATAGTAACAAGGATAGTAAAACTCTTACCAAGAAGCGATGGTGAAAGCCCCTGTGTTTTAACCAGGGGATGAAACCGAGCGAGCCTTCGTCCGCAGACACATTTATGTGTCCTGTTTATGGTATAATGAGTAATTCGCGAGGAGGTGATTCAAGTGTACGGCTGTCAGCAAGTTTTATTAAGTCCAGATCGCGAATTGTCGGCAATTCTCAACTTTTTATGCATACAATCTCATAGATTGACAAATATGGGAATCTACTTTGCTCGTCAAATCTACTTTAAAGCCAATCGCTACATAAGTAAGTTTGAGCTAGAAAAAGAATACAAGCCCAATATTCACTATAAGGCACTTCACTCCCAAGCAGCCCAACAAATACTTCGATCGGTATACGAGTCCTTTAAATCCTACAAAGAATTGATTAAAGCATACCGAAAAGGGAAGATTGAGAATATACCAAGACTGCCCAAGTATAGAAAAAAAGGAGGTTTGGCATTGGTCAGTTATCCAAAGCAAGCCTTAAGATTAATAGATGGAAACATAAGAATACCATTGGGCAGCCAAGTAAAGTGCTGGTTTGGCATTGATAGTTTTAGATTGCCTCTTCCTAGCAATATTGAATTTGATGAAATCAGAGAATTAAGAATACTGCCAAGGAATAGATGTTTCTATGTTGAGTTGGTTTATAAAAAAGAAATAGAAACGCCAAGTGGTGAACCCGAGAATGTACTTGGAATTGACCCAGGATTGGATAACTGGCTAACCTGTGTTTCTAATGTAGGAACTAGCTTTATTATTGATGGCAAGCACATCAAATCGATGAATCGTTGGTATAACAAACAAATATCAACAATCAAACAAGGTCAAGCGCACCTAAAAGGATTTTGGTCTAAAGATATAGCGGCGATAACTGAAAAACGTAACCGTCAGATGCGCGATGGAATTAACAAAGCCGCGAGACTAGTTATCCATCATTGCTTGGAAAATCAAATTGGTCGAGTGATTTTTGGTTGGAATAAAGGAGGCAAGCATGAGATAAGACTAGGCAAAAAGATTAACTCGGAGTTTGTGCCAATTCCTACAGCTAGACTCAAAGAAAGAATTGCTCAGCTTTGTCAACAGTATGGAATCGAGTTTATAGAAACAGAAGAAAGCTATACCAGTAAAACATCGTTCTTAGATGGTGACTATCTGCCAAAATATGGTGAAAAACCCAAGGATTGGAAGCCGTCAGGGAGAAGAACGAAGCGCGGTTTATACCGAACGGCAATGAATTGGTATGTCAATGCGGATTGTAATGGTGCTGCCAATATAATCCGCAAAGTAAGCAGAACGCTAGGTATTAGCCTAGACCGACTGGGTAGGGGCGTTTTGACTCGTCCCCACAGGGTATTCCTGTGGTCAGCTAATAAGAAAACAGCGTGGAGTGACGTGGATTCATCCAGTCACGAAACCTCCTTATTAGAATCCCCCGTCATTTATGCGGGGGAGTAGTCAACTATTCCAAACGCTCTCACGAAGTGTAGCTAAGCGCCACCCTACGGGGAAAGATCTGGCCTCTATGTCACAAAACAATCGTCTGATATCAGGTAAGGTTTTCCCGATTAAATTTCCCTATCGGTGGTATCCAAAAGCCTTACCACAGACTAGTGTTTGACTTTTGACCTTTGATTTTTGTCTTGCTTATAACGTTGCTCAAGCATAAATAGGAAATGCATGAATCAGCTCAACAACGCCTTCACCCTATTCTTGAGTTTGTTGGTTGAAGCAACACCTTTTTTGCTACTGGGGGTGATTCTCTCCAGCTTACTGCTGTTTTTTGTGGATGAGCGCAAGCTGATTGCTAGTATGCCTCGCCACCCCTTTCTAGGAGCAGTTTTTGGTAGTTGTGTCGGCTTTTTGTTCCCAGTGTGTGAGTGTGGTAATGTGCCAGTGGCTAGGCGGCTGCTGAGCCAGGGAGCACCAGCACCAGTTGCAATTGGGTTTTTGCTCGCAGCCCCAACCATCAATCCTGTAGTAATTTGGTCAACCTGGGTAGCCTTTCGAGACCAGCCGGAAATCTGGGTATTGCGAATTTTATTTTCCTTAAGTATTTCCATTTTTATCGGCTGTGTCTTCAGTACTCAGAAAGACTTAGGCCCCCTACTGCAACGAGCAGTGTTTCGCTCTAGACCAAGGAAATTTGCTGAGGATAAGCCAGCATTACTACAATCAGGCTCATATTTACTCGGTCAATCTGGTACACCCTTGGCCTTAGACGCTAATGTCTTAAACACACCCCCTAGCCAGGACATACAAAGCAAACCCTTGCCTGACCGACTACAGCTATTTATCGAAAATGCTATACAAGAGTTTCGGGAGCTAGGCTCAATCCTAGTTTTAGGTAGTGCGATCGCAGCCATAATTCAAGTCGTTATCCCCCGTGATATTATCATCAGCCTCGGTCAAGGACCAGTGATGTCTATTTTGGCCATGATGCTATTGGCCGCTGTAGTATCCATCTGTTCCACCGTCGATGCATTTTTTGCCCTCGCCTTTGCCTCAACCTTTACTAGTGGCTCGTTGTTAGCATTTCTAGTCTTCGGACCAATGATTGACATCAAAGCCATCGGCTTACTGTTATCGGTATTTAAAACCAAGTCAATCATTTACCTATTTCTCATAGCAGGGCAGTTAACATTTTTATTGACTTTGTTTATTAATTTGTATGTTAGTTAGGGAGTAGGGAGTTATAAAATTTTAAATCCTCCTACAATCCATTGGCTTGTTAATCATGAATCCATCTAAGCATTCAGGACGTTTGTCCAGAAAAAGTTCCTACAGGAGAAACTGGTCAATTCCTCTTTTAGAAGTAATTTCTTTAGCGTTATGGGGAGTTTTATTGTTGAAATACTGGCTAAGTGGTCAGTTAAGCTTATTAATTCATCCCAATTACTTTAGCTTGGTAATTATCACTGGTGTAATTTTATTGTTAATATCAGGCTTGAGGTTATCCCAACTGCTGAAGTTAGAGCGTCAACACCGGTTAGGTAAGGGAGTAACTAGGCCAGCTGCTCAACATACAACCTTATTTCCCCCTAGTTGGAGTAGTGGCTTCCTGATCGCTACGGCAATGGTTGGTTTAATCGTGACACCCAAAGCATTTACTAGCCAAACCGCCCTACACCGGGGTATTGCCGACTCCGCCACCATAACGCGATCGCAACCGCAATCCTTCCGCAGTGCTAGCAATCCTGAAAAGCGCAGCCTAATTGAATGGATCAAGCTTTTGAATGTTTATCCTGAACCAGATGCCTATACCGGTCAAAAGGTAAAAGTAGATGGTTTTGTAGTGATTCATCCTAATCTCCCTCTAGACCATATCTTAATTTCCCGGTTTGTGATTACTTGTTGTGCTGCTGACGCTTATCCTTTAGGTTTGCCAGTTAAACTTACTGAAAACCGTAATGATTATCCGTCCGATACCTGGATCGAAGTTGAAGGTAACATGATTACAGAAACCCTCGATGATAAACGCCAGCTGGTGATTGAAGCCAGTGGGATTAAGAAAATTCCTGAACCGGAAAATCCTTATTATTACTAAAATCTAGGGAGTAGGGAGTAGGGAGTAGGGAGTAGGGAATCGGGAGTAGGGAATCGGGAGTAGGGAATCGGGAGTCGGAAGTCAGAGTTGCGAACATTGAATTTATAATTTACCTCAATTCTCCCCCACTCCCCACACTCCCCACACTCCCCACACTAGACCTCTTGCAAAAATAAATATGAAATCAAAATCTAGCCCTTTTGCCTTTTGCCTTTTGCCTTTTGCCTTGTGTTGACCAAGGTTTATGAGACTTATGCAAGAGGTCTAATAAAGACCGAGCCACCATTCCCTGAAAACCTCTGCTTACTACTATCTATCTCAAACTTCGTAAACTTATCATTGACTAGGTTAGCTACGGTACCGTCACCAGTCAGAAGTGAACTAATTGTAAGCTTGTCACTAACTAAGGATGGGTTAGCTTGATACTGATTGGTTAACAATACCAGTCCATTCGGTGCTTTAATCTCAATGTTGCCAATTTCGATATTTGCACTAGTAGCAGCAGTCCCAAAATTAGGAGCAAGGTTACCACTATCGGTATTTCCTGGAAAACCTCCCAGTAATGTCCAATCTATACCAGCACGAATATCGAGGGTAGGTCGCTTACTGCCATCAATCACTACAGAAGTTCTCGCTTCATCGGACAAGGTCACATTAGCCAGACTAGCCAAGAACGGATTGGAATTATTAGGGCTAATGGCATTATCTCCGGTATCGGTAGAGTTAATTTCGATGTCCCCAACGGTAACACTTCCTCCTGCCAAAATATGCAGTGATGCTCCGGTATAGTTTCCTAAACTAACATCTCCATTAGCTAGAATAATGGGATCATTGGGACTGATGAAATTCCCTGGGTTACCATCCAACTGCCTGCTCGATGCTGATATTTCCGCCAACGGTATAGTTAGTATCTCCTGTGATCGGACCCGGCGATCGCAACCGTAAATCGGAACCAACAAATAAACCGCTATCGGAATGGTTCTTTGCTGCAATAGTAATCGACTGATTACCCTGAATTACGAACAAACCACCTGCATTGGCGATAAACGGTTGCGCTACACTATCGCTAATGTTGACTGTATCTTCTGCCAACAGAGTCAAATTCCGACCAGCTTTTAGTTGACCCTGTAAATCCAGATGGCCTGCGGCTAGGGTCAAGTCTTTTCCAGCAGCTAAATTGCCAGCATTTGTAATTGTTGTCCTGGGGTCATATTTGCCATACTGCAATCCTGGGGTAATATTAATCGTTAAGAGTGGTGGGGCTTGTGGGGATGTGGCACTAAACTCCAGCCCATCACCAAATACCAAGCTATTAGCAGTAGACGCAAAAAAGGAACCAGCGACATCTAATTTTGCCTGGGATCCAAACACAATACCATTGGGATTGAGCAAAAACAGATTAGCGGATCCATCTACTCCCAAAGTGCCTAGAATATTGGATAGATTCCCCCCGGTTACCCGGGTTAGAATATTCTCGATCCCAGAGGGATTAGCAAAATAAACCCGTTGCAGTTCTCCGACATTAAATTCCTGGAAACTGTGAAATAAGTTAGCACCTCGTGTTGCGCCACCTTCGATCACATCCCCGATTTCTCCTCGGACAGTGGTATTAGGTATCACCACTGACGATTCATTACCCAATGTCCCATCCGGAACCATGTCGGCCAAGGCATAGTCGGCCAAAATACAGTTTCCCGACATGGCTAGGGTTACCCCACCTAGGGCGAAAGACATTGCTGTCGCCCAGCCTCCGGTAAGGGTGAGCACCGGCTTTGCTGCTGCCATATTCAGCTTCAAGTTATTGATTGAGATAGCGTTAGGGGAATTTATCAGTAAATGCCTTCGCGTAATTGTAAGCATTCGGCTATCAGCCATTCCCGTAGCGTGGCCAACGGCCAAGGCCAAAGACTGACTGCTGACTGCTGACTGCTGACTGCTGACTGCTTACATTAAACATGCTGCCCTATATTTTTGTTTAATTCCATATAAAATTCCCCTTTGTTTCCATTATCCGGGAGCCCAGCTGTTTGCCCATCACCAAGCTCTATAATCATCCAATCATCATTAGTCTTCTTAGCAATATCCATCGTGAAAAAATTACTATCTATTTTTTGGGCAACATCAAGAAAAGGCGTGAGGTCTAGTATTGTATCACCATAGTCACCTTCATCCCAATAATTAAACAGTTTTACCAATTTACCAAAAACGAATAATAGTCTGTACTCTTTTGTCAATGGCATACCACTTTTAGAATGTTCCGTTAAAAATTCCAGCTCTTCAAATTTTCGGAACACCAGCCCTTCATTCAAGGCCGAACCTCGCAGCTCTATAAACCTTTCTACTATCTTCTTCACGTTGTCTTTATTGGATGCATCTGGAATAAAGCAAGCTTCCTGCCAGTTATGTTTTTCTGATTTTACATAATCCTTGACAATAATAGGATAATTTCCAAACTCATCGGTCAGGGAATTAATCACTTCCCAATTATTCATTTCCTGACCCACTGTCCAATTCGATTTTGGAGTTAAAGCATTGATTTTTGGATAATACTCAGGTAAATAGTGACAATATTTAAATTCTGCTGGAGTATTAATCAGTTTGATCTTCTTGTTTAAAAGTCCATGATAAAGTAACCCATAGGATAAAGGAGTTAACATCCATCCACGATAAATAGCCAATTCCTCCACTTCCGCATTTTCCACATACCTTAATGAACGAGCTACCTTGCCATCAGTCAAGTCTTCAAAGCTGAATAGGGAAGTTATGAAGCCAGCTAATTTGGCAGCTTTAATCTCTTCTTCGTAATCAGGTTCTATCAGTTTATGGTCAAAGACGCTATCGCAAAATATTACTCTCATTTCCAGTTTTATCTTATGAATGATGAGGATTTAAATAATTACAGCGGTTTTCAATTCGGTCAGCTATAAATCTCTGGATTTTAGGGACTTTGGAGCAGTGAATTCAGCAATTGCTATAGTAACGGATGTAGTAAAGTATGTAGTAACGGATGTAGTAACGGATGCCGTACTTGATGTAACAAATGGGGTGTGATGGGTGATTAAACGGAGGCGATCAATTGCTCCTATTGTTTCTAATATCTAATCCCTAAAGCTAATCCGAAGATACCATTCAAAGCTATCAAAACCTTTAGATAATAACGATGGAATACGTTTGAATTTTGGCGTTTGAATTTTGAATTATATCCAGTGGGACTAGTCAATCACCCAAAACCCATTTATTCGCCAATATTGTTCCAAAAGTGCTTGCTCCAAATCCTGAGATTCAATCAATCCTTTAGTTACCAAAATTTCTCCCAATTTGATTCCTGTTAAAGACTGGATTTCCAGGGCTTTATTGAGTTGATTTGTAGAAATAATTCGTTTACGAATCAGAATTTTACCAAGTTGCATGACTGGGTGCTTTTGTTTCAAGTAATAATCGAACATTGGTCATTAGTCAATTTCCAATTTCCAAAGTTAATTGGAAATTGACTAATGACATTTGACAAATGATTGTTAAATGAGTTAATCAATAGATGCCGTTGGCGAGCCTCACCAATAGTGCATAGTCTTTGAACAACCCACTAGTTAATCACGCGCTTTGTGAAAATTTATGAAAAAGGCGAGAGTAAGAATTCAGGACTTCCGTAGTAACACTATCTGTAGGGTGCGTTATTAACGTAACCTACTACTTGTAGCGTTTAGTGCCCAGTTTTGTGTCAGTCCTGAAGCGGAAAGCGCACCTGTAGTTAACTTTTGCCTCTTGTCTCTTGCCTATTGCCAATGCCATTGCCCCTAGCCCTATACCATTCACTACACAGGCTTAAGCGAATCACCGTGAGTAAAGGTGGTGAATTTTGGCTATTATCTTTTGATAATCATCCGTTTTACCCTTTTTTTGGTAAATTGCAGCTGATTTTTGAAAATTTGCTAGGGCTTCTTGATGCTTACCTAATTCTCGAAGGCATATGCCACGGTTGTCATAGGCAGCAGCATGGTTGGGGTCAATCTCAATGGCTTCATTCAATTCCAGAATGGCTGCTTGAAATTTGCCCACCACTAGATGGCTAATTCCTCTAAAGTAGTAAAAATTAGCACTTTGAGAATTAGTTTCTTTTGGCTGCTGACGTTGCTTAAAAATTTCCATTGGCTTACCTATTGCTACTTCAATTAGTAGGTAGCTACAAACTACTCAGGAGCTACCGATTTAGATGTTATTGACCAATCCCTAAAATCCCGGTTTTTGGGAATATAAAGATTAGGTTTCAGTCTTGCCTAGTCTGTCTTTGAATACTGGTTTACTCAACAATGTTGGGCTTTGCCATCAAACCTGCCATGGATTTAAGTCCACAGCTCATAGCTAAGGTCGGTTTCAACCGACTACAACCCTTTATCTCTAGTCCGTTTTAACAGACTTGAGTTATTAGGTAGTTATTAATCCTAGGGTGGGCAGTGCCTACCAACGCGCTTTGCAAGCTTGATTATCTGTCTGGTGCACTGCCCACCCTACATGAACTAGCTAGTCATTAATCCTAGGGTGGGCAGTGCCTACCAACGCCCTTTGCAAGCTTGATTATCTGTCTGGTGCACTGCCCACCCTACATGAACTAGGGGTTTTACCCCCTAGCGGGATAGCAGCGACACCATAGTTTGTAGGAGCTTTGTCAGTCAATCAGCCCTGAATAACACCTGAATAACAATAGAGGTAATAACCTCTATTACAATTAACTACCAGTACGACATCCTATCAGGGTAGAGTGAAAAATTTGTGAACAGAGAAAAAGGCAATTAGGTGGGCTTTCCGCATCTAATTATTAAATTCGCCACGGGTTGCATCTGAAGACTAACAGACAAAAGAAAACGACCGCACAATCAAAGGGAGTTATAAGCTAGGCAGATAGGGAGTTCAATGCTGTAGGCACCCATGCCACCCAATATAACAGTTCTCAATTGGGTTCGGGAATTGGGAATCGGGAATCGGGAATCAGCAATCGGGAATCAGCAATCGGGAATCAGCAATCGGGAATCGGGAATCGGGAATCGGGAATCGGGAATCGGGAATCGGGAAAAACTTCTGTAGAGATAGCTATTTTAAGTAATTACAGTCCTAAAGCTAATAGTTCCAGGATTAAGAGTACCCACAAGGGTACTGTCAAAACCTGAAAAAAGGCACGAAACTAGAGGAAGTTGATTAAAGCTTGTTAATTGGAGAGTTCTAAACGACAGCTATGTCAGGATTCAGTCTAGGGCTAACGGGCTAGTTGAAAAGCTACCCTTATCAGCTATCAGCTGTTGATAGCTGAATACTTACTAATCCTTACTATTATACCTTCAATTACTAAGTTAATCAGTAATTTCATCCCTAACTATTCTGAGGAAATTAGAAATGAGAGAGTTCAATACATTAAGCCTAATGTTAATTATTTATCTGGTTATTTTTGTTAGCATTAGCCCTAGAGAAGCCAACAATTTTGTTCAATTTATCAATGAAGCCTGGTAATTGGTAATAGGCAGAAGTGTTGCCTAGTTAACAGGGGCAAGAGTGTTGCGATAGGGGAAAGATGGGGACTTAAGAGTGTTCGTGGGTAAGTCCTGTGGGAGAGCCACCCTTGAAAATTTGCTGCATAATTTTTGGGGGTTAGCCAGATAAGTTTATAGACACTTAAAAATCGGCTATTAGCACTCAGCATTCAGCAGGTAGTGCCTTAGCTAAATGCTTAGGAATATTGAAATATACCTGCCCCTTAATAAGGGGTTATTCCTGTTTCATAAAAAACCATAATTTGGCATTTAAGAAAATCGCCAACTGCTATATGTTCTCCCGCAACCTCGCATTTATCATCGGTATTAATAACTATACAAACGGCATTTCCACCCTGAACACCGCCGTCAACGATGCTAAACAACTAGCAGAAATTCTCCGCGAGAAGCATGATTACGAAGTCTGGGAATGCCTAGACGAAGTGGCAACTCTGTCTAAGTTTAACAAATTTTTATCCCATACCTTACCCGAACAAGTTACTGAAAATGACCGCTTATTATTTTACTTTGCTGGTCATGGAGTCGCTCTCAATGGCGATGATGGCCCGGCTGGTTACCTAATTCCTCAAGATGCCAAACTGGGGGATACTAATAGTTATCTGCCCATGACGAAGTTACACGATGCTTTAAGTCAATTACCCTGTCGTCATTTCTTGGGTATCCTCGACTGCTGTTTTGCTGGTGCTTTCCGTTGGTCGAATACTAGGGATTTATTAACCTCGCCAGAAGTAATTCACCAAGAACGATACGACCGTTTTATTACTGACCCAGCCTGGCAAATTATTACCTCCTCAGCTTCTGACCAAAAAGCCTTAGACTGAAGTTCCCCCATACACGTGTACTATGAATCCCTCAACTCTTACGGTGCCTACATTTTGACAGGTAGGACTAATGTACTACTGGGTACCAATCGATTCATCGCCTGATGTAGTGCTGATTTTGGCGCTCATCTATTAATTTTTTATTATAGAGCGTACACATTTCAAAAACAAACCTTCACATGGCTACGGGGTTTTCTGGCCTAGGGATACTAAGTTGTGCTATAATGAATAGCCTAAGCGTACGCGCCACACTAGTCTAGTACGCTGTAATCTAATCATAGCAATAGGTACAAGCATTTTATCAAACTGGTTGTACCCAGTAGTACTATTGTTCTACAGCACTCAAAGCCTTGATTGGCATAACTTTTGGGCTATGATAGTACATTTGTACAGGTGAACTTCAGTCCATGAGCTTCCAGTTCCCTAGCCAGGGTAAGCGCAAGAAAAAATTGCCCATAATGTGCATTGGCTGGATATCGGTTGATCGTGCCTCGAAACCCCTATAATCTCGTAGAACTTTATTCTCAATAGAGTTTAATTGTTGATAATTATCCCCTTTTTTTCTCAATAAGCTACAGCTTATTGATTCTTGCGCTTACCCTGGTTACCTAGCGTTTCATAGCTTAATCCAGAAACGCCTATTTGTAATTATATTACACAATCGGTAAAAGCCATGAGTTTCACCTTTTCGATCCAACACAGTGAAATCAAAAGTGTATTTTTGCCGACCGAATGCGAGTACAGTGGCCTCCCAAAAATCACCATCTTGACGTTGCAGCGTGTAATCTATACCCCCGTAATTTACTACTGGAGTTGAACCACAAGATGGAATGTCTTGCCGAGCCTCACTCATAGGGACTGCGACACACTTTTTTATAACCATTTTTTTAGGAGTGTCCAACACATCCGGCCTTATTCTTCTTCTTGTTGGGCTAAATTTATACGACACAATATTGTATAACTCATTGTTAGAAAATGATGTACTAGACCAGCGAATTACATCGCTTGGAAATGCTGATATTGTTAGTTCTGCTCCTTCTCGTAAATTGTAAGCCCGACCGTTATTCGCTAGCATGTGAATTAATCTATTGTCAACTATCTGGGGGCTAAGTTCTGTGCCTTTACAATCAACCCATTCTATAACACCCCCGTTCACTGTTGGCGTGCAGTGGTCTTCTAGTATCCCTTCGACATCAATCGCAACGACAACATTGGTTATGACTCGCTCTTGTCCATAGACTTTAGTAGGAAAGCCAAGG
This sequence comes from Moorena sp. SIO3A2, assembly GCF_010672265.1. Taxonomy (NCBI): domain Bacteria; kingdom Bacillati; phylum Cyanobacteriota; class Cyanophyceae; order Coleofasciculales; family Coleofasciculaceae; genus Moorena; species Moorena sp. SIO3A2. The sequence continues at coordinate 2,741 of NZ_JAAHHC010000050.1, read as the reverse complement.
ACTATTCCTAGCATGACAACCCCTACCAAGCAAAAAGACAGGAATTCTTTTCCTAATTTCATTCTTCTTCCTCTTTTGGTTATCTTCTCTAGCATAGCTATTCCGAATCTAAGTACAGGACAAAAAGCTTGAAATGAATAGCAGGATAGGGTTTCATCAGAAATACCACAATCTGCCCTTAACCCTATGAATCAATAAGCGCGAATTGAAGCAATTACTCCAAGAGCATAAAGAGCTGGGATGGAGCCAGACTCTCGCTTAATGCCCTGTTCTTGTTGGCTCTGTTGAAGGTAAAAACCGTCAATCTCTGTGAGCTGTCGTTAGGGTTTGGAGGCAGGGCACTGCCGGAATCGAGCTTACTTGCGTCTCAGAGCGATTTTTTCGAGGCTTTGAGGTGGATTACGCCCAGATTGCCAAAATCGTTGTGAGCTGGATGGGGATTCCTGATGGGTGGGTGCTGACCCTCCGCTTTTGCCTTGAGTCTACTCACTTTACATTAGCTGAGCGTTTACGCAAACTTAAAGCCGCTGCTGACACTGGCACGCTCGTTGGTCAATGGGAACGGGTTTGTGGTTACACCAGTATCAACCCATTACTATTAAAAAACACGGTCGTCGGCGAGCGAGCTTATTTCGCGAACGGATTTGACTACTTGCGGCATTTGGTTTTAAATCCTTTTATCCACAATCAGGCTGACTTTTCGCACTCTCTAAAACTTTTGTCCTGTACTTAGATTCCGAATACCAGGTTTAAGCAGGTTCACAAAATTAATAATTAATTACACATTTTCCAAAACTCAAAGCCTTACAATGTAAGGGTTACAGAGATTGGGAGTAGGCAATTAATTATGTGTAGGTGCTTAGCATTGCCGTAAGAGGAAGAAATAATATATTATTTCTTCCTCTATATTGAGACTCAGTATTTTTCAAGATAAATAACTTTACAGCAGTAAAAGTTATTTATCATCGGTAGCTGATTATAATGTAAGGATCCCATCGGTAAAAGCCATGACTTCCACCTTTTTGATCCAACACAGTGAAATCAAAAGTGTATGTTTGCCGACCGGTTGCAAGTACAGTGGCCTGCCAAAAATCCCCATCTTGACGTTGCCGCCTGAATTCTATACCCCCGTAAGTTACATCTCCAGTTCGACCACAAGCTGGAATGTCCTGCCTACCCTCACTCTTGGGGATTGCGGAACAGTTTTCTGTAACCAGGTGTTGAGGGTTGTTCAACAGGTCACTCGCCCCTCCAATTTTGCGAAATTTATACAAAGGAACAGTGTACGCAGAATTGTTAGAAAATGATGTACTAGACCAGCGAATTACATCGCTTGGAGCTGCTGATATTGTTAGTTCTGCTCCGCCTTGCGAAGATACAGCCCGATCTTGCTTCACTAGCATGTGAATGAAGTCAGTGTTAACCATCTGGGGACGAGCTTGTGTGCCCTTACAATCAACCCATTCTATAACACCCCCGTTCACTGTTGGCCTGCAGTAGTCTTCTAGTATCTCTTGGGCATCAATCGCAACGAGAATATTGGTGAAGCTTGCCTGTTGTGCATGGGCTTTAGTAGGAAAGCCAAGTACTATTCCTAGCATGACAACCCCTGCCAAGCAAAAAGACAGGAATTCTTTTCCTAATTTCATTATTCTTCCTCTGTTGGTTATCTTCTCTAGCATAGCTATCCCGAATACCAGGTTTAGCATTGCCGGTTTTGGTGAATTCGCCTTTTTAGCCTTTTGTTTTTAGGCTTGGCTATCCTTCACACTCTTTAATGGTTGGCTAATTTTCCGGTTGTTCGACTCTATTTCTTCCTCTCAACTTTACCTGAGCACCTTTTAAAACACGAGCTTTTTTTTGTTTTTTGTTGTTCGGCTCTATTTTTGCCTCTCATCTCAACTTTACCTGAGCACCTTTTAAAACAGGCTTTTTTAAATCAAACCTTATTTAGGCTAGCAACTATTTTTCAACAACGAGCATTTAGTTAACTAAACGTTACACTTGATTTTGGCTAGGGTAAAACCAGGGTAATCGCATTTTGTTTGGTATAAATTGTACTTGACAAAAACAAAGATATGTAATATAACTAATTTTTGCCGTTGATTAGAGTCGATGTCCGATATTACCCGGAGCACCTCTCCTGTCATACCGTACGTGAAGGTTTCCCCTCATACGGCTCCTAGGTATCCTTAGAGGATGTTTGAAAAGTGATGAGAGGTCAAATTTTAGGCCAAGCGGCGAACCATGATCCGTATCTAGGCCAGGTAAATGAATGTCTCTGATGTTTCAGGCAACAACTCATGAACCTATCCCACTAATATAATTTTAGTAATCCACATATGAATAGTCGCGCTTGGCAAGGAAAGCATCGAACACAACACAAGCCGCGTTCCCAACGAACCACCAAACGTCGGTACTTCCTTTGATACCAAGTGAATCTTCGTTCTTGTTGAAATCGTGGTGTATCATCTTTGATTGGTCTACCTCGATGCACCAAGGACTGATCAACTCTTTTAGGGAACTGGGGTCTAATACCCCTTTTTCTGAGCAGTGAACGTTTCTCTAATGAGTCGTAACCCTTGTCAGCGGCTATTACTCGGAATCTTTTCTTGGGACGACCCCGTTTACCTGTAACAAAGCGCGATGCTATCTAGTAATGGTATCACCTGCTCCGGTTCACTCCCATTAGCTGGTGTGGTGCTGTAAGCCATGGGCATACCATTACCTTCTGTGACTGT